>CAZYUV010000021.1:0-21081 GCA_964650625.1 uncultured bacterium | reverse complement strand
TAGCTTATCAAGAATACTTTACCAGATACCCGAGCGACCTAGTAGCGTTCAGATGGAAGTTAACAACGCTTGCAATCTTGATTGTGCAATGTGTCCTCGTCATGAGCTACCCATTGAATTGCAAGAAATGAACCTAGAGGTTTTCAAAGCAAGTATAGATGCTTTGTGCAAACTCGGATTAAATAATGTAGACATTGGTGGCTGGGGCGAAGTGACTTACCACAAGGACTTTGTGGAAATTATTCGTTATGCCTCGCGCAAGGGACTGAAAATATCGATGACCACTAATGGTCTATTACTAAAAAAGGAACGATTACAAGTACTTCTAGATGAAGGAGTAAAGAATTTAACTTTTAGTATTGACTCTTTAGAAAAAAGAAAGGGCGACTTTTCAGGACATATTAACTCACCAAGTATTCGCAATCTTCAGAGAATTCTAGATTTAAAATCCGAATATAATCTGATCATCAGAGTTAATACATTGCTACAAAAATCTAATCGACATGAAGCACTTGAATTACTGGATCATATGAGCGAAATAGGCGTTGATATGGTGGTTTTATTCGGACCTAATATTGCTAGAGATAGCAAAGACTTGAGAATACCATACAACACAGAATACAAGCTCTATTCCTACATCGAGGAACAAGCACTTTCGAAAAGGTGGAAATGTATCGTAACTACGCCAATCGGTAGATATAGAGCCGGTTTAAGAAAATATTATTTTCAATATGGATTAAAATGCCCGCAAACTTGGGAAAGCATTTACTTGAATCGGCATGGTCAAGTAACACCATGCACTTTACTACCTGATTTAGTGATAGCAGACCTGGATGAATATGAATCATTAGAAGAGTTATGGGCCAGTGAAAAATTTAAAGATTTTCGCAGGAATCAAGAAACAATCTGTAGGGGGTGTGATGCTCTTAAATTTGAGCCACATGGTGCTGGAGGTTCAATGTGATTAACTTTAGTGATATGCGTCTACTGATCCTATCACCCCATCCCGATGACGAAACTCTAGGTTGTGGAGGCCTAATTCGTCGAATTAAAAAAGCGGGGGGCGAAGTTTATGTAATGATAATTACTTATGGGGATGAAGCTCAATATGGCGGATTTTCTGAGAAAAGTACTCGTCTAACTGAATTAGAAAATGTTATGAGTTTTCTTAAAGTGGATGATTTTGAAGTACTTCTTGCGGGCGAACAATATCATCTCATGCTAGATCAGGTGCCAGAAAAAGTGTTATTAGATAAAATTGAAAAAGACGCTAGACTAAACCTTAATCAACTTAAACCCAATGTGGTTGCACTTCCCGCTGGTGATTCCTATAACGTCGATCATTCCGCCACGTACCAAGCAGGCTTTACGGCTTTGAGACCTCGTCCGCATCATCTGAAATCCTACTGCCCTCTAGTAATAACATATGATGACCTATGCTTTTGGAGTCATCAAAAGCTCGCAGGCAATTTATTTATAAATATTGAAAACGAGATTGATGACAAGCTCCATGCATTATCTCTTTATAAATCTCAAATGCGAGAAGATCCACATGAACGTAGTATCGAAAATATTCGTAATTATCATAGTGTTCTCGGTCGAAGTCAGGGAGTAAAGTATGTGGAGCAATACGCCATAAATCGACTTTTCTTTTGAGAAGCAATTAGCTCAAATAAACCAAAAATCAATCAAGTCGTCATACGGCAGCAGTAACTTTTTGAAGAAATGGAAGCTCAAGCGCATCCTGCTTGGCTTTTTCGTAGTTTTCCATATGACCTATATCCAACCAATAATCTTCGATTAAGAATCTTCCAAGCTCACCACTACGTAAGACGAGTTGAAGCAGATCCGTCATTTGAAAAACACTATTATCAGGAATCCAGTCTAGAATGTGCGGTGCTAAACAATAGATACCGGCTACCACTTCGGTTTCAATGCAAGGTTTTTCTTTTACACTGGTTATGGAGTCACCCTTAGAAGAGACAACTCCGTAACTCATTGGAAGATCAATGATTTTGGTACCCACCATCATATCAAATTTTCGATCAAGGAAAGTTTTATAAAATTTAGAAAAGTTCAAGTTAGTTAGAATGTCTCCGTTGACTACAATAAATGGCTCTGTTAGCTGCTCTTTAATCAAAGCTAGTGGCCCCGCAGTACCCAACTGATTGGATTCTTTACTGAAACTTATTTTGAGATTATCCGGAGGCCTCTCTTTAAAATGAGACTCAAAATATTCACTCATGTAGTTTATGCACATTATGACTTCCGTCACGCCAGCTTTCGCTAAATTCATCAAACCAACCTCAACAACACTCCTATCACCAAGAGGCAAAAGAGGTTTAGGTATTATGGAAGTCAAAGGTCTTAACCTCAAACCAAGCCCACCAGCCATTACTACTGCTTTCAAGATTTTATACTCCTCATAATTTTCAACTAAACCCTACCTAATTATATCGGCAAACCATTAGGAGTTCTCTGAATTTTTTGAGCATCAAGAACATGATTACCTTCAAACGGGATAAAGTTATCATTTAGAAACTATACTCTGATCTGAAGTTTTCAATTTAAGCTGCTGCTCGATAGACGATTCATAAACTGTCTTAGAATTTACACCTTGGCCTTGATGATTTAAAATCAGTTTACCAGTGTGTAAGTTTAAACCATTTTGAAATTCTCGACTTAACTGGCTTTCGAATTTGATATTTGGCGTTCTGGGATATCCATCCCCTTGAACTCGTTCTGAAACTAAACACGGATTAAAATCTACCTTATTTTTGAAATATTCCAGCATCGCGACACTCTGATTCGAATCTTCCGGAATGTTCACTGTTAATCCAAAACAAGGCTTTTGATTCCGCAATGATTCTTCGTAGATGAAAGTCCAGTTCTTATAAAAAAGCTGGGAAGTAAATCCTTCCGTTGTACCATAGTCTAAATTATCAGGTAAGCTAAACTCTGCGTAATCAACACTCTTAAGTACTGATTCTAATAGTGAACCAGATGAGTCAATTGGTAGTTTAACAGCAAGAAATAAATTTTTACTTACCGCATTAATTAGCTTTTCAATCTCAAAGCTAGAATCAACTTCAAGAAAGTTCATTACAAAAGTAACTCGTCCGTACTCTTCAGCCTGACGCGAAATTTCACTAAGATGCTCTAGTGACAGCCAATTAGAATGATGATCTTTGAAAATAATCTCGAGAAAGTTCAACCATTTCTGTTGATGTAAAAAATAATTGTTTTCTAGGTATTCAACCATTCTCGAGTTGAACTCTAAATGACTAGATTCATCTGGATAGCTTGAAACGTACTCCCTAATAATATCCCAGTGACGCTTACTCCAGAGACCCATTGGTAGCTTAATACGTGCTTCAATCAAGGCATTGCGATCCTGTTGATCATCGAAAGTTTGCTCTAAATGAGAATGTTCTTCAAAGTCTGGCAATAAAGCCATTTCTTCAAATCTGGGAGGGTATACGGTTTCAAGATATTTCGAATCCACTACATAACCTCCACTTGCAAACTTGTTATGAAAAGCTGCTCGATGGCCCTGTTTATATTGGGCAAAAACATCTATAACTTGTTGTTTACTAAAAAATCCTCCAGTTACACTTAACACTAAATAAGTACTTGGTTTAAATGATTTCTGAATCCAGTGAACCCAGGCCAGATTCACTTCTGTTAGACATTTAAGATTATCCATGTTCCAAGCCCAGGGATACCACGATCTAGGCCACTTATATAAATTTTTCGGAATAACGCGTAATTCAGCCCCTTCATCAAGACAGATCTTTTCATAAAAAGCATAGGATGAATCCTCTTGAACTAATACCAAGACATGATCAAAAAACTCCCAAGCCAGTATTTTTCGGATCAATTTTCTCGCCCAACATTCGCCTGCCTTTTCCATATTAGCTAATGCATAGTCAACTTGATTATCAATACTCACCCAACTTTGATATGCTATGACTACTGCTATACGATCATTCGTCGACGATTTCATGATCAAATTCCTTCTCCATCAAAGCCATAGTCCTGTAAATATTTTTCAAAGCTTTTATCGAAGCAACTCTCACCTTTTGCATACTGTCCACCAGAATTTATACGCAAAGTTTTTACTGAAGTGTCCGGCCTAAATTCGTATTCACTACTCGAAGCAGGTATTAATCGTAAAAATTCGATATGAGGCTTCTGAACACCAGGTCTAGTACCTGAGGAATCAAAAAATGGATTAATCGACTGCCTCTCTCTAAAAAACAGAATCGCCTGGCAAGCTTCATTAGCATCCGCTGGTATTGTATAGCTAACACCGACAGCCATTCTCTGATATTTCTGCGAACTCAGTAACGCTGTCAGGTAATTTTGAAAAATTAAATTTGCATTATCTTTGGGAAATCTTTTTGCATGCAGTTCTGGCGTGTGAGCAAACAATTCAAAATTTATCACATCGCAATGATTGTAGATTTCCTCATAAAAATCTGGTGAACGATGTCCACTGATTGAAGCGTAGATATGCAAGCCTGCACTGTGTAACTTTCTTGCTATCTCGTTACCATTGGTATGCTTATCCAAATTCCTTAAGACCACAGTAAGCCTACCGAAAGGAAGGCAATTAGCAATAAGTTGGTCAACCGTAGACATTTCCATTTCACCTAACTGATCTACACATTCGAGCTCTACATGCAGGAGATCCATAGCGCTCAATTTGCAGCTATTTAACTTAAAGTATTCTACAAATTGAATGAAAATATCTTTATCATCCTTGGTTGTACTGGAAGTATAAAACTCCTTAAAAAACTGCCATCGCTGCCTAGTTTCAAGATTCCAATCGAAAGTTGGCGATATATTTAATGAGCGATTCTCAGTGTAATTATTGTAATTATAAAGATGCCCATGATTCAAATAGTCCGGATGGTCAAATTTTATACCGTCATAATTTGGATTAGATACGCAGCTTTCAGCAAAAGCAAAATCTAATAGCACACCCTCATATCCTAGATCACCAACTATTGTATAACAGTGACCCGGTTCCTCAACCAATTTTTTGCGCAAATTATTCAGCTCAAAAAAGTTCACATGTCCTCGTAAGATACTATCCTGAAAAACCATCTGTTCCTTTTCAGATTTCATAATCTGATAAGTCCAGCTAGCAATACATTCTTCGTTACGATGACCAAAGTTATAAATTCGACCTTTAGTTAACCCAAAAGGTTTATGAGAATTGTGAGACATCAATTTAACGTGAATATCTCCATCCTGATAATCTTTGAGTCTATTAGCAATTTGAGCCGAATCTGCCACAAGATAAATTTTATTTATATTGCCAAACTTCCTCCACCTATTCAAAACAATTTGAAGATATGTCGAGCCACCAATATCATCAAAAACCCAGGAATTATTGGGATCTCCTCTTAAATTTGGCTGATTACAAAATAAAATCAAACTTGCAGGATGCATATTTCTCCATCTGGTACATTTACCACCATTAGCAATCACATGAAATCATAAGTTTTCTTGATACTGATTGACTACATCACTTATATACTTTATATCATCAATATTAAGTCCGGGATCCATTGGGAGCGAAAGATTACGCTGTGATATTTTGTCACAACCATCAAATTGGTTATTTCCCCTATAATAGTGCGGGTGCTCATGTAATGGAATAAAGTGAACACTGCATCCAATATTCCAATCCTTGAGATAGTTTACTAAGTCATCACGACTCCAGGAAATGGGTAGCCCAATTTGATAAAGATGAAAACAATGAATACTGTGAGATTCTCTCACAGGTCTCTGAATTTCCTTAGGGAGTAACTCATCGTACCAAGTAGCAATTTGACGCCTTTTCTCTGTAAATGCATCAAGTTTGTTTAACTGAACTCGGCCAATAGCAGCATGTATGTTGTCCATATTACATTTGAAACCCGGACCTTCTACTTGATAAAACCAACTCCCTTTCTTGGTATGACGTTGGAAAGCTTGCTTATCAATACCAAAATATGAAAGCTTACGAATTTTAGCTACAAAATCTGAGTCAGAACTAACCAGCATTCCCCCTTCTCCACACGCAAGATTTTTAGTCACGTAGAAGCTGAAAACACTGGCTAGAGAATGATGACCTATTTTAAGACCTTTGTAGCTGGATCCAACAGCATGAGCAGCATCCTCTATTATTTTTATATCGTGCTGGTTTGCTAATTTTGCTAGCTCATCAATATCAACCGGCAAACCGGCCACATGTACAGGAATTATAACCTTCGTTTTAGTAGTGATTTTTCTAGCGCAATCATTAATATCTATATTTCTTGTATGCTGATCAATATCGCATAGCACAGGTGTAGCACCACACCATTCAACTACGTGAGCTGTAGCCACATAGGTCATTGTTGGAACAATAACCTCATCCCCTGGGCCAACATCAAGTGCCTTCAAAGCTAAAAAAAGACCCGATGTGCAACTATTTAATCCCAATGCATGCAGGCCCCCACCCAAATATTCAACCATCTCCTGTTCAAAAGCTAAAGTCTCTGGGCCGGTTGTCCACCAACCAGACCGCATAACTTTTACAACGGCCGAGATTTCCTCATCGGTGATTCTTGGTTTAGTGATTGCGATGAATTCATTCCTCTTTTTCAAAGACATCTCCTTTCCTAGCATCTTGAAGATTATCATCACTTATAGGTATAGTCATTAATTTGATGAAGATGACTTGTACGAGATCAAACATAAAGCTACCATCTAAAAATTGATAACTTCTTATTAACGTTTCAAATAATTAATGATAAAGAATGAGGTCGACTAACCGCCGGCGCCTCTAAACAAACTTAGACATATAGATACATGTCACTAGACTCTCATCCAACTCGCTTCGCCCAAGAACCTAGGAATTAGATTCAATTTCAGTTAGACCTGAATCGTTATCTCCCATAGCGCGGACGCTTTTGAACGAGTTACTTTTGTCCTATCGGAAGTTAGTACAGCATTTCTTAAACAAATTCTAAATCTTGCCCAATTTTTTCCAGACAAAATTGAACCAATTGATGGGAGCATTCATCAACAGATTTTGTTTCGGTGCATAATGTCAAATCCACCTCCCTTGGCTCATCAAAGGGACTTGAAACACCTGTGAAATATTTAATTTCGCCCCGTCTAGCTTTCTGATAGAGATTTTTGGGATCACGTTCCTCGCAAAGATTCACAGATGCTTTTGTATAAATCAGAGTAAAATCTCGCCCTCCAATTATCTCGCGAGCTTTCTCACGCTGACTCTCTAGAGGAGAGATGAAAGAACAAAGAACTACATGACCTTGCTGTAAAAGAAATTTTGCTAATTCAGCAATCCGACGAAGATTTTCGTCGCGCCCCTGTCGAGAAAAATCGCAGTCCTTATTTAATCCTCTGCGGATATAATCTCCATCCAAGACTACAAATCTAATATTGGCTGCAAATAGTGCTCGAGCTAACTGGGCACACAACGTCGATTTACCCGAACCACTCAATCCTGTAAACCATAGAACATGACCGCTATGACCCTGAATTTTTTCAAAATCCTCACGCTTGAGTTCATAGGAACTATCAATCAAATTCAACGGGTCTCCCAGTTCTGCATAGGAGTTTCAGACTTTGCACCTCGAAAAGGTTTAAAAAAAGCTATTTGCGCTGCCTCAAGCATTTCTTTATCGCCACGCGTATCGCCATAAGCATAGACCTCCTTATATTTTGAAAAATCATACTTTTCTTGAACACGACGAACTTTTTCGGGACCAAAGCAATTTAAACCATCTAATTCGCCCAAACAGATACCTTTATCGCTTTTTACTTTCGTACATATCAAGTCTAAACCATACTCTTCTGCAAAAGGTAATAACCAAAACCCTACTGAAGCGGAGACCAAAACAACATCATGACCTTCATCTTTGTGCCATTGAATCCTATTTAGGGCTTCTGGACGAATTAGATTGCGGCAACGTTGCTCATAGAAATCACGCCCCAAACTAAGTAATTTTTCCTCTCTATAACCACTCAGTACACGCTTCAATGCAGTACCTTTCGCTGTATTATTACTAATAAATTTCAAAAGGTAAGCCATATAAATAGGCCCAAGAATGATAGATTCCAGCATTAATCTAGGTGGAGACATAAGATAAATCAAAAACTGACTAAAAGTGTCTCTGGTGGTAATAGTTCCATCAAAATCAAAAAGGGCTAACGACTTCATTTAGATCTTCATCCGTTTAAAGCAAAACTCAGGAATATTTCTTATAATAAACATAATCCAATACCAATAATAGGGGGTGTATAAAATATCTTTTCTACTCTGCTGCCCTTTGAAAATATCACGAGCTACAAAAATCGGATCCGTAGTCAATAAATTAGGTAAATCAAGATGAGCTGTCATTGGAGTTTTAACAAATCCCGGCCTTACATCCATTACAAAAACGTTTCGATCAAACATCCGACTTCTCAGAGCAGAAAGGTAGGTACTCAGCATAGCTTTCGCTGATCCATAAAAACCATTAGTGGCCCGACCTCGATCACCTGCAACTGAACTTATTGCAACTATAAAACCAAAACCTCTGTCTGAAAATCTATTTGCAAAGTACTCCAAAAATGCAATCGGGCCCTCCCCATTGATTCTGAAATTAGTGTTTAATGCTTTTGTATCTGAACTACAAGCCTCTTCATCAGATAAGTCGCCAATACAGCTGATAACACCAAGAGGCAGACGCTCTAATAAACCTGAAAAATCGACCGGCTCTAACGAATCGCTAATATCAAGTGCCTCAACCTGTACTTGACATTTATGCTCAATTTGAAGATGACTTTTTAAGCCAGTTAGAACTTCAGGATTTCGAGTGGTTAGCATTAAATCAAATCCATGAGCAGCATATTCTGAAGCCAAAGCTCTACCTATTCCTGAGCTTGCACCGAGTATAAGTACCGATTTTTCTCTCATCTAAAACATCACCCCTTGTCAAAGTCCCAATCTCGAAGCTAGATCACTCTTGATAATTCGATTAGGATCAATTCTATTTCGTAGCAACTTAAATTCAGTCCATCGGGGATAGCTACTCTCAAAAAGATTTCTTGGTCCTCGAGAATCTTTAGCCAAATATAAGCGACCACCACATTCCCTGACTACATTATCGATCTTTTCCAGAAGTCTCTCCGTAGAACTTCGTCGCGGAAAATCCAGAGCGAGCGTATAGCCATCCATAGGAAAAGACAACCAACCACCACTATTCAGCGATCCGAACTTTTTTAATACGGCAAGAAAAGAACCCTCACCGGATTGCTGAATATTTTGCAATATTTGACTTAAACCATCCTCACTATTCTTAAGTGGCAATACACATTGATATTGTATAAATCCTCGGGATCCATACATACGGTTCCAATTTTTAATAATATCCAATGGATAAAAATAACTTGGTATGGTTACTAGGCGATGTCCATCCTTCAATGCCTGAATCTGGCCATATGCGTGGTTAAATTGTCTCACCGACCAAGCACTCAAAAACCAATTTGGTAGATTACAGGGAATACTTAATTTAGGACTTAGATCAGTCTGCAAAGGATTACAATCAATTTGGCGCATATCTTCAAGGGACACATGCCTACCACTCAAGAATACGCCACGACCTGGATTGTCTGGATGAAGGCAATCTATCCATGCCACAGAGTATTTGCAAGAGTCATGAGACTCAAATAATTGCATCAGTCCACTCAAGTTCTTCGCTGAGACTATTTCCTGATCAATCCACGAAGTCTCAATTGGGAGCAATTTTAGAGCTACTGACAAAATTAATCCGGTGAGTCCCATCCCACCAATAGTCGCATAGAAAAGTTCACTATTTTCTCTCGAGGAACAACGAACTACTTCACCTGAAGGAAGCTTAAGATCGAACCACTCTAAAAAACTACCTAAACTACCATCGCAGTGATGATTTTTTCCGTGGACATCTGCAGCCACCGCTCCACCTAAGGTAACGTAACTGGTGCCTGGAGTTACCGGCAAAAACAATCCTTTTGGAATGAGAACATTCAGTAGCCTACTTAAAGTTATGCCGGATTCTGCAATTACAATACCCTTTTCCTCATCCAAATGAAGTATGTGGGAATAGTGTATAGTGGAAAGTACCGTAGGGGCCAACGAACCGTCTCCATAGCAACGGCCCATACCACGGGCTATAAAGCCATCTTCAAGCTGAACCCATGCATTGTCCAAATCATACTCACTATGGAATTCATAACTCCTGCCCGACCTAACCGGAAACTGTCCCCAGTTCATTAATCTCCGCTTAGAAGGTAAACTACTCATCTATAACCCGCTCGGTTGAAAACAAAACGTCGATCCAAAACATATTTCAAGCAATACCCTACTCCGAGCCCCAATGCTCCGCCTAGATATTTAGCCATTGGATTTTTCCAAAGAATATAGAAAGACCATTCTACAGCCCAGAACACTAAAGTGGTGATGATACCTAAAGAAGAATAAACAAAAAATTTACTCGCTTCATCGCGAATATTCTCCCGCGGATCCATAAATACATAAAATTTATCCAATAGAAACTTACTAACTAATCCCACAAAAGTGCCACAGACAATAGCGAAAGTAAGAATATAGTCATAATCATTCAACCCAAAACGGGAGTGATCAATCCACTCAAGAATCCAAAATTGTGTTCCCAAATTAAGTACAGTGCATACAATCGCAAAGGCAAAATATTTAACTGCTTGCATACTTTAACTTAGATGCCATAAATGAAATAGATGAAGCAAGAAATCCAACAAAGAATAACTAATTTCAGAAAACGATCTGTAAATAAAATTTTCACTGGTGCACCACTCTTGGATTCAACAAAGGTCAATTGCATGTATCGTAGAATACCTATAACGACAAAGACTACAGTGATCACCAAATTTTGGGAACCTACTCGTGTTTGAACCTCAGGAGATAGACAATACATGATGTAGCAAACAATAGTCACGGAACCCATAAGCATCATAGATAACCCCACAAATTCAAGGTTATAACCATCCACTACTTTGCGAGTACAAAGACCATCAGTCTCTGTTAACAATACGTCATCTCGACGTTTAGCCAAAGCAATGAACAAAGCCAAAAGAAAAGTCATCAATTGAATCCATAAGGAGAGACTTACACCGGAGACTACAGAACCTACTAACAAGCGTAACCAAAATCCAAGCGCCACTACACTCACGTCAATTATTGGGATATGTTTTAGATATAAACTATATGCAAGATTTATAATAAGATATGCTATCAGCAATTGGGTTACATTCCATGAAATCTGACTAGCTAGAAACATTCCCGCAATTACTAACACGCAAGCAACCTGAAGTGCTTTATTTATTGCTATTTCTCCACTGGCTAGCGGACGTAACTTCTTAAGCGGATGTTCTCGGTCGTGGTTGATATCTCTACTGTCATTAAAAATATAAACCGCTGATGCAATAAAGCAAAATGAGATAAAGGCCAGTATAGTGGGTTGAATCAGGTGTACTTCTAAAATTTGGCCTGCAAAAAATAAAGGGAAGAAAACAAAGAGGTTTTTAACGTATTGCTGCACACGAAATAATGCCAGCCAAGTTTTCACTTAAAACTCCTTCATTTACCCAGTGCTCTGCTAGATCGTATTGCCTGGTGCACCTTCGATTGACTACTTCGACCCAGATAAGCATCGACCTTACTACTAGCGTTCACTAATTTGAGCAAATCCACACTGCTGTTAAATCCCTCCTGCTGAATCAAGTAAACAAGATCTTCGGTAGCAATATTACCGCTCGCTCCGGGGGCATAGGGACAACCTCCTAAACCAGAACAACTAGAATCAAAAGACCGTATACCCAACTCAAGAGATACCTGACAATTGGCCAAAGCAATTCCATAAGTATCATGAAAATGCATACTGATTTTTTCTAGGGGAAAAAAATCTTTCGCTAATTGAAGAACTTTTTTCACGTGACTAGGCGTAGCTTTGCCAATAGTATCTCCCAGACTTAAATCCTCAAATTTTAATTTACCTAGGTTTTCGAAGACTTTTCGTAGTCGACTTAAACTAATCTCCCCTTCGTAAGGGCAAAAAAACACTGTGCTTAAATACACTCTTCGAAAAAGACCAGCCGTTTGCCCTAACAACGAACTTAAAACGCTAATAGACTCTTCAAAATTCATATTGATATTTTTTTTATTGAAAGAATCAGACACGGCAGTAAAAAAACTAACTCGTTGCAAATCAGTATTTTTAAAGGATTCTAAGCCCCGCGAATTTGGAACCAGAGCAGACAAACCATCTACAGACTCTAAAGATTGAATTAGAGCTTCAGAATCCGCCATCTGCGGAACCCACTTAGGCGACACGAAGGCTCCAACTTCAATTTCATGTAATCCAGCAGCTCGTAAATCATGAACCAAATTTTTCTTCACCTCAAGATCAATTACTTGCTCTATATTCTGTAATCCATCGCGCGGGCCAACTTCGACTATTCTTATGTCAGTCATTAGAGCCTTCGATTGTGATTAGTAACTGATCAGCTTCAACAAGTTCATTATTACTTATTAAAAGCTCCTTAATCTTACCATTTAGAGGAGCCAAGATCTTATTTTCCATCTTCATTGATTCCATGATGAGAAGCAAATCACCTTCCTTAACACTAGCTCCTAATTTGCAATCGATTTGTAAAATTTTACCCGGCATTTGAGCTTTGACATTGCCATCGCCTTGGAAAGACTCAATTAAATCAATGTAGGCAGGACGGTGACTAAAGTGATAAACAAATCCCGACAAATTCAAATACAGATCTGAGCCTTCCCAGTGCATTTTTACAGAACTGCGAACTCCTTGCTGGATTAAATCCTTGTCAAAATTTATAACCTTATTCTCTGTGATTTTAGATGCCGCTAGATCAATCTTAAATATCGTATATTCTCCGCTGTTCCTGTCATAATTCCAGGTCAAATCAACCGTTGGTTTATCTGGGTGAGAACACCATATAAAGCTTTCTGTTCTCATTCATAACCCCCTACCTTGAATGCATGATCATCAGCTAAACTTGCATTTCTTGCATGCAAAGCTGGCGCAAGACTAAAAAAAGCCTCCAACGTATTTTCTAATTTTGATCGTAAACTTTGCTCAAGCTTCATATCTTCGATAAAGGAGGTGTGGATCTCACCACTCTGAAACTTATCCTGAGAAAGGATTTTAATCAAAAAGGATTGATTGGTTATCACTCCGAAAATCTGTAACTCACCGAGCACTCCTATCATGCGCTCAATAGCTTGCTGACGAGTATCAGCCAGTACAATCAATTTAGCTATCATTGGATCATAGAAAGGACTCACTTTTGAGTATTCTTTTACTCCAATATCCAACCTTAGCCAGTCCCGTTCTAACGGCCACTTCAGCTTCACGATTGTTCCTGGATTAGGCATAAAGTTTTGTAAAGGGTCTTCGGCATACAATCGCACCTCTAATGCATGTCCTTTGGACTTTAAATCTGCCTGATTCCACGGTAAGGGGTCTCCACATGCAACCCTGATTTGAGTTTTAACCAGATCGACCCCATGCGTAAGCTCGGTAACGGGGTGTTCCACTTGCAGGCGAGTATTCATCTCTAAAAAATAAAAATCACCACTTGAAGAATAAATGAACTCCACAGTTCCAGCACCTTCATAATCTACTAATTTCGCAGCCTTAATTGCTACTTCTCCCATCTCTGACCTCAAGTCTCTTAAATCGAAGCTAGCAGGCGCCTCTTCAATAACCTTCTGATGGCGTCGCTGTATTGAACATTCTCTCTCATTCAAATGAACTATATTACCTTTCGAATCTCCGAAAACTTGTATCTCAATATGACGTGGATTCTCTATGAGCTTTTCAACAAAAACTCTAGAGTCAGAAAAAGAGGAGCCAGCTTCTCTTTGGCAACTCTCGATGGCAGACATCAAACCTTGCTCATCACGTACGGCTCGCATCCCTTTTCCGCCTCCACCGCTAGCGGCTTTTACCATTAAAGGAAAACCAATCTTGCGCGCTTCCTCTAAGATGTCCGCAGCTCCCCCTGACTCATTTAATTCGAATCCTGGTACAACCGGCACGTCACCAGAAATCATTAACTGGCGAGATTTAATCTTGTCACCCATGATTTCAATTGCTGCCTTGCTAGGACCAATAAATTTGATTCCAGCTTTTTCACAGGCCTCCACAAGCTCTACTTTTTCAGATAAAAAACCATAACCTGGATGAATACCATCAGCACCAACCTGTTTAGCTGCCTGTAGAATTTTATTAACATCTAGGTAACTCTCAAGAGCAGTCTGTCCACCTATTGGCAAAACTATGTCGGCCATATCTGCAGCTAATGACTCTCGATCAGGATCAGATACGACAAGCGCAGATTTGATATTGAGTTCGCGAAGAGCTCCTATTATACGTACAGCAATTTCTCCACGATTCGCTATTAATACACACTGCATAAATGCACTCCTACATCCTAAATATACCCTGTCTACGCTTTTCAAAAGGTTTATTCAAACTTGCCGAAATACCCATTGCTAAAACATCACGAGTGGATAGAGGATCTATTACCCCATCGTCCCATATTCTGGCTGAAGAATAATAACAACTAGATTCCCTTTCGTAAGTATCAATGATTTCCTTCTTAAATTCCGTCAAATAGCTCGCAAAGGCCTCTTGACCCATTTTTTTCAGTTGAGCAGCTTTGACAGAGACTAATACTTCACTGGCTTGCTCACCACCCATTACCGAAATCTTTGCATTAGGCCACATCCAAAGCTGTCTGGGCTGATAAGCACGTCCACACATTCCATAATTACCAGCACCATATGATCCACCGATTATTACTGTGAAGCGAGGCACACAAGCATTACTAACAGCCATTACCATTTTGGCACCATGCTTGGCTATGCCCTCCTGTTCATACTTTTTACCGACCATAAAACCGGTTATATTTTGTAAAAAAACTAACGGAATGCCTCGCTGAGAACATAATTCTACGAAATGTGCGCCCTTTAATGCTGACTCGGAAAATAAAACTCCATTATTAGCCAGAATACCTACAGGAAAACCCTTCAATCTGGCAAAACCACAGACTAAGGTATTACCGTATTCGGCCTTAAACTCATGCATAAGACTACCATCCACAATTCTGGCGATAACTTCCTTCACATCATAAGGCTGTCGGGCATCTTGAGGAATTACACCGTACAATTCACGCGGATCATATTTTGGCGACTCAATAGAACAACGATCAATATTATTTTTTGCTGGTTTAGGTATTGCTCCTATTAAATCACGAGTAATTTGGATTGCATGTTCATCATTCAAGGCTAGATGATCTGTAACGCCACTAATTTTAGAGTGAACGTCCCCGCCTCCAAGCTCTTCTGTGCTAACAACCTCACCTGTAGCAGCCTTTACAAGTGGAGGACCCGCCAAAAATATTGTACCTTGCTGTCTTACGATGATAGTTTCATCGCTCATTGCTGGCACATAAGCTCCCCCCGCGGTACAACTACCCATTACCACCGCAATTTGAGGAATACCTTCAGCACTCATCTGAGCCTGATTAAAAAAAATGCGTCCAAAATGATCCTTATCAGGAAAAACTTCGGACTGAAGCGGTAAAAAAGCTCCGCCCGAATCAACAAGATAAATGCACGGAAGTCCATTTTCTCGCGCAATTTCCTGTGCACGTAAATGCTTTTTGACGGTAATCGGATAATAGGAGCCGCCTTTGACTGTAGCATCATTAGCCACGATCATCACTTCGCGACCATGAATAGTACCTATTCCCGTGACAACTCCTGCTGCAGGAGGCGAAGTCTCATACATATTCAACCCAGCCAAACATGAAAACTCAAGAAATCTACTATCGCCATCGATTAAATGATCAATACGGTCATAAACAAAAAGTTTGCCTCGACTTCTATGGCGCTTAACGGAAGAGCTATCGTCGCGGAAATGATTTTTAGATAGATGGGTGTTTAATTCATTGACCTTACTGATCAGAGCTTCTTGATTCTGCTTGAACTCAGCGCTATTGTTTTTTATCTTGCTGGAAATTAACTGCATACGTTTTCTTTCGGATTCATTAGAATAGGTGTTGGAGATTATATCACCTAATTGAAATCAGTCTAACAATCATAGAAAACAATCTGTTGACAGCCCAACATACTACTGCTAAAATCGCGAGCTTCCCAGACCGAGCTAGGTTGATTTCGGTCTACGCTTTCTAAGGAGACAATCATGTACGAGGTAGCAGTTCAAGTACGAGATACAAAAATTACACAAGCTAGTCGCACAGCGCTTCGTAATGCTGGCCGAATCCCAGCCGTTGTGTATGATAAAGATGGCTCCGCGATCAATGTTTCTATTGATGCGCGTGAGGCCGCTCTATTAGTAAGAAGGCGTGGAGCCAGTGGCTTAGTCTCCCTAAAAATTGATAATCAGGGCAGTCCCGAGGAAACTCAGGCGATCTTCAAGAATATCCAGTACGATTATAAAGGTAATACAATTCTGCATCTTGATTTTCAACGTGTGCATGCTGATCGAATCGTTAAAATAAAAGTACCCGTAACTCACACGGGCGTTCCACATGGTGTGTTGCGACAAGGGGGCGTTCTTCAGCAGAATGCTCAGGAAACAGAAATAAATTGTTTACCTGCCGAAATCCCAGATTGTATACGTGTGGATGTATCAGCTCTCAAACTGAACGAAATTGTGCGAGCGCAAGATATCGAAGGCTATACTTATTCGATTCCGAACCAAGCATTCTTCACAGTGGCTAGTTCCCGTGCAGCAAGAAAAATCGCTGCTGGAGACGAAGAATAAATTTTGTGAATTTTCAGATAAAGTGGAGTAACTTACTCCACTTTTTTTTCGCAACATTCAATTCTATCTTGTTGCATTTCCTCACAGCCATTATTCTTACTAGTGAATGTTTGCAAGCACTTTTTTAGTTTCTTTATTTTTTTCTTATTTAGGTTCTCTGGTTCTCTTTCCACTATTAAAACGCCTGAGAATATACGACATTCCTAATCATCGGACAGTCCATGAAAAGCCTATGCTGGAAATGGGCGGACTAATCTTCATCATAGGTTATTTCAGCAGTCTACTCTTTGTTCTTTTCTTCCATAATCCAGTAATTGACACCTCACTACTAAATAAATTAATTGGAATTCTCGGTGGAGGTATAGCAATTATTATTCTTGGTGCACTTGACGATCTTTTGAACTTAAAACCTATCACCAAGTTTGTGATTGAAAGCGTTATTGCTCTATTTATCTGTCAATGCGGAATAATAGTCGAACAACTTACCCTAATAGGATATTCATTGGAATTAGGTGCCTTCGCTATTCCGTTTACAATTGTCTGGATCGTCGGCATAATCAATGCAGTAAATATGATGGATGGACTAGATGGTCTATCTGGTGGAATTTGCCTCATTATCCTGTCCAGTATCGCTGTTCAACAACCAGAAAATGTCTTGGTAAATTTAATGATCCCTGGCTTGTTAGGAGGCATTCTCGTTTTCCTATTCTTTAACTGGTATCCAGCAAAAATTTTCATGGGTGACGTCGGCTCCCTGTTTCTTGGATATCACATAGCTATTTTTTCAATCATAATTGTAGGCTTCAATTCACATTCGCTAGGATTAATGGCTCCGATCTTTCTCTTGGGTTTACCTATTTTTGACACTTTAATGGCAATGTTTCGCAGAGCTAAACAGAATAAACCTATCTTTAAAGCAGATAAAATGCACATTCATCATCAACTTCTAAACCTGGGAATAAGCCACTCTTCAGTAGTTAAAAGCCTATGCTTGATCAACCTTACTCTTGCAATAATTGTTTATTTTTCAAAAGATAAAAGTGCTGAAAGTTCAACTATAATTATTCTGGGAACGATTCTTCTAATTATATATTTGATGTCTATCCAATACATTCTCAAAACTACTAGAATAAATGGGTATGAGAAGGGCGTCATAAATACAATTCGCCTGTATTTACAAGCGAATAATTACGAAAATATAAACTTTGATAAAGAACAATTGGAGAAAAACCAACAGATGCAAAAGTTAGAAGATATGGCCCTTAAAATATTTTGCGAAAGCAATCATGCCACAATCGAAGATCTAGCAAATCGAATGATCCTCGGAGAAGGTCAAAAATCCAATGAGTCAGATTCGAAACAATCTTGAGCTCATCTTTTTAGCTATTCTAACAATTCCTTCTTGTATAGGTTTTATTCTGTCGTAATATTGTTATAATGCCGCTGCTGAAGGGGTATTCAGAGAAACATAGTTCAGAATAATTAGCCTGTAAGAAAAATCATGAGGAGATTCTATGTCAAATAGAGCCTGGTTGGTCTTGGAAAACGGTAAAATCTTTGAAGGCTATGCCTTCGGAGCCACCAATATGCAGAGTTCAGGAGAGGTCGTCTTTTCCACTGGTATGGTCGGTTACGGTGAAACAATGACAGACCCTTCCTATACGGGACAGATTCTATGTTTCACCTATCCTATGATTGGAAACTATGGCATTCCTGAAAGCACCAGCCAAGATCTAGTCAATTCACCTTTCGAATCAAAGAACATTCACCTTCAAGGCTTATTAATCAGTGAATTAAGCGAAGATTTTTCACATTGGAGTGCTGGTCAATCGCTGGATCAATGGATGAAGCAGCAAAACATACCTGGGATTCACGGAATAGATACAAGGGCTCTTACTACGCTACTACGAGAAGAGGGTTCTATGCTGGGATCTATTTGCTTCGAATACCCCGATTACCTGCCTGAATTCTTTGACCCAGGCACCGAGAATCTTGCAGCAAAAGTAACCAGCCCATCGATTCAAATCTTTCTCCCTGAAGGACCAGTAGAGAAAACTGTTTTACTGATCGACTGTGGTTCCAAGAGTAATATTCTAAGATCACTTCTAAAGCGTAATCTAAAAGTAATTTCAATTCCATACCACTTAAACTATCATCAGCCAGATTTTGAGAAATATGTAGGTTCTTATGATGGTATTTTGGTGAGTAACGGACCAGGAAATCCTGAAAATCTTGACCACATCGTAGAAAACATTCGAAATAGTTATGGCAAGAAAACCCCTATGATGGGGATATGTCTCGGACATCAGTTGATGGCACAAGCTGCTGGAGCGAAGACCTATAAACTGAAATATGGACATCGCTCTCATAATCAACCGTGCGTATTAGAAGGTAGCCAGAAATGTTTTATCACCTCCCAAAATCACGGCTATGCTGTGGATAATGACTCACTACCTGCCGACTGGGCCCCCCTGTTTCGTAATCAGAATGACGGCACTAATGAGGGAATTTGCCACAAACAACAACCCTTTTTTTCTGTTCAATTTCATCCTGAAGCGGCCCCGGGCCCTCAGGATACCGCCTTCTTATTTGATGATTTTTTGAAACTGATGAATGCAAAGGTTTGATAATATGTCACACGCCTTAAATACCATTAATCCAAAACAATACCCACTCCAATCAGCACCATCCTTAAAATCTGTCAAAAAAGTAATTTTGCTGGGCTCCGGCGCATTAAAAATTGGAGAAGCCGGCGAATTTGACTACTCCGGATCTCAAGCAATAAAAGCTCTCAAAGAAGAGGGAATAGAAACTATTCTGGTCAATCCAAATATTGCTACAATCCAAACCTCTGAAGGCATGGCTGACAAAGTCTATTTACTCCCTGTGAATCCTCATTTTGTTGAAGAGGTAATCGCCAGAGAGGAACCTGATGGAATTTTTCTATCTTTCGGCGGACAGACTGCATTGAATTGCGGCCTCAAATTATTCGAATCTGGCATTCTAGAACGCTACAACGTAAGGGTTCTTGGAACTCCAGTAAATTCCATCAGCATGACAGAAGATCGGCAAAAATTTTCTAATTTTCTCTCCGAACTGGGCATTAGTACGCCCGGCAACCATATTGCCTATTCAGTTGAAGAAGCACTCGAAGTTGGTCGTAATTCAAGATTTCCTCTACTAATTCGCGCTGGGTTTGCATTGGGAGGTCTTGGAGCAGCTGTCTGTAATAACTACGAAGACTTCGAATCACAGGTGAAAAAATCCCTTGAACTAACTTCTCAGATTCTAATCGATGAGTACCTTGGTGGATGGAAAGAAATTGAATATGAGGTTGTTCGCGATCAATTCGATAACTGTATAACAGTTTGTAACATGGAGAATTTCGACCCATTAGGTATCCATACAGGAGAATCCATTGTGGTTGCGCCATCGCAAACTTTGAATGATCGAGAGTATCAGAAGCTACGTAATATCTCCCAAAAAATTGTTCGAAATCTGGGGATTATAGGTGAATGTAATGTTCAATTTGCCCTGGACCCTCATTCAGAAGATTATCGCGTAATTGAGGTCAATGCAAGGTTATCGCGCTCCAGTGCGCTAGCTTCCAAAGCCACTGGCTACCCGTTAGCCTTTATAGCAGCTAAGCTTGGACTGGGCTACAGTCTTTTACAACTTAAAAATTCGGTAACTGAAGTTACGGGAGCTTGCTTCGAGCCCGCCTTGGACTACATTACTGTAAAAGTACCCAAATGGGACTTACAAAAGTTTCGCAAGGTTAGTAAGCGTATTGGTCCAGGCATGAAATCGGTGGGTGAAGTCATGGCGATTGGACGCAATTTTGAAGAAGCCATCCAAAAAGCAATACGAATGGTAGATTCTAGCTATTTAGGATTATCACAAAATAAAGCTATTCGTCCCAGTAATGAAGATGTAGTTCAATTACCGCCCACTGACAGTCGAATTTTCGCACTCTTCACAAACATTCTGATGGGCCACTGTATTGATGAAAATTATGATAAAACTAAAATTGACAGATGGTTCCTCTACAAACTTGAGAACATAGCAAAGATTGAACGCAATCTGCTAAACCAAAGTCGTGGTGAGATTAAGCATGAACTAATTCGTAAAGCAAAATTAGCCGGCTATGCTGATAAACAGATCGCCAAAGCACTGCGTCGCAAATCACACGAGATTC
>CAZYUV010000020.1:0-21367 GCA_964650625.1 uncultured bacterium | reverse complement strand
GTGATGGAACTGTTCTCTCTATGAAAAAGATATGCATAGCCTTGTAAGTCTCGACGGCCAATACGTCCTCTCAATTGATACAGTTGAGCAAGCCCGAAAGCGTCAGCACGTTCTACCAAGATGGTATTTACATTTGGAATATCCATACCCGATTCGATGATTGTTGTAGCCAAAAGCACATCAAATTCGCGCCGTAAAAAGGAAGCCATTATTTCTTCGATCTGTTTGGAATCCATTTGACCGTGTAGAATACGAAGTTTCAAGCCAGGTATAATTCGCTGAAGCTTTGCTCCAACAGCTTCAATATCTACCACACGATTATATACATAAAAAACTTGCCCATTACGTCTCAATTCTCTCTCAATTGCCTGCCTTACAGTAGTCTCCTGATAGGGCAGAACAAATGTTTTAATAGGCAGTCTCCCTGGCGGTGGAGTATGTATGACCGAGATAGCTCGAGCACCACCTAGAGACATTTGTAAAGTTCGTGGTATGGGCGTCGCAGAAAGAGTTAGGGTGTCCACTCCCACCTTCAATCGACGCAACTTTTCCTTATGTGAAACTCCGAAGCGCTGCTCTTCGTCTACCACTAGAAGACCTAAATCCTGAAACTGAATATCTTTACTAAATAGTCGATGCGTTCCTATAACTATATCAAGCTTACCATTTTTCAATTTTTCCTTAATTTCCTTGACCCTTTTAGTAGGCACGAAACGATTTAGAACCTCCATCTTGACTGGATATCCTAGCAATCTGGATTGAAAAGTTTGAAAATGCTGCTGAGCTAGTATGGTAGTTGGACATAGAACGGCCACCTGTTTTTGATCCTGAACGGCCTTAAAAGCTGCTCTGATAGCAACTTCTGTTTTCCCGAAACCTACATCGCCACAAAGTAAGCGATCCATCGCAATCTGCGATTGCATATCTCTTTTTATATCTCCAATAGCCCCTAGTTGATCACGAGTCTCCTGATGTTCGAAGCTATTCTCCATTTCTTCCATTTTCTCTCCATCGTGAGAGTACTTGAAACCTGTACTAACTTCACGACGAGCATACTGTTGAAGTAATTCGCGGGCAAATCTTTGAACATCTTCTTTAGCTTTATGTTTCACCTGCCCCCAACGCACCGAATTTAATCGATTCAATTTGGGTGTTTTGCCCTCTTGAGGAGAAAAACGATGAATGCGATCAACCTCAGTGATGGGAACAAAAACCTTATCTGAACCATCAAAATGCAGAACCAGAAATTCTTTCTTAATACCATCAATCAAAATATTCTCAATACCTGCGAATCTAGCAACACCATAATCCGTATGAACTACGTAGTCATCCTGCTTAAGTTCAGAGAAATGATGAAGAACATCTCCTTCAGCCCCTATACTTGGACTCTTACGACTACCCCTTTTATTTCTAGTATCCTGAAATGGAACTCCCGTAAAATCGGAATAAGTCATTAAACAAAAGCGAGTCTCTTGAATCTCAAAACCTTTTTGAACCGCAGTATTACTAAGCATAACGCCACGCTTTCCATGGCAGTCTGCCACACTACGATTCTTCAAGAGCGGCACACCCTGCTGCTTCAATACCTGTTGAATACGTTTCGCAAAACCTGCCTTTGGAAGACAAAGATGAATCTCAAAATTGTTTTCCACCATACGCTTCATTGTTTCTATGAATAATTCAAGATTTTTTCCAAAGTAACTTACGCCATCAACTGCGAAGTCCTTAAATATTCTCGTAGGCTTAGCCCATTGCATGGCATAAGATTCTAAACTTGTAGAAGACTTGAGATGAGGGTTTAACCACTCAAGACCTGAAAATCCGGAACTCCATAGTCGATCAATTTCCAGTGTTTCATCACGACTTTTAAAGAATGTATTAATTTCTTCCGGTAGTTCCTCAATCAATTGATAGTTGGCAGCATCAAACTCCTGAACCAAATAAATTTTTAGTGATTTCAAATCCTCAATAGAGCGTTGGGTGTAAAGATCAAAACTTCGAATAGATTCAAGTTCATCGCCAAAAAACTCGCAGCGCAAAGGAACCTCTTCCGTTGACGGAAAGACATCCAGAATATCACCTCGAACTGCAAACTCTCCTCGGGAAGCCACCATCTGCTCACGCCGATAGCCCAATTGAACCAGTTTCCTTTGAAGCTTCTCCATTGAATAGTCTTGGCCACGCTTCAGACCCACACTCAAATCGCGAAATCTGTCTCGAGGTATAGTTTTCTGATCTAGCGCCTCCTTGCTACTGACTAAAATAACCGCCTTGCGACTCTCTACAAGTCTCTTCAAACAAACTAATCTCTCGAATACCGTGAGTGGACTGGGAGGCAGTAATTCCTCTTCCAATCTGTCGTACTGAGGGTAGAAACAGATTCGGTCATGACTCATCAATTCACGTAAATCAGAAACTAAAGCACGCGCCTGATCTTCGTGATCAAATACTATCAAGGTATTTTCCGGCTGCTTCAAAAATCGCTGTTTAAGATAAAAAGCATAGCTTGAACCACTGAAGCCCTTGGATTTGTAAAATTCTGACTGGGAAGCGGTAGTTTCAAATAGAATTCTACTCATGGAATAAGCTCGCCAAGATCGATCTGACGTACTTGTACGATGTGTTCGAGCTCAGAAATTTTATTCAAAACTTGGGTAGGCACCTTCTGATCAAGCTTAACTAAACCCAAGGCTTGTCCACCTTCTTCCTTGCGACCTAGTTCCCAACGAGCAATATTCACATCTGCCGAACCTAGTAAGCCCGCTACGCCAGCAATTACACCTGGACGATCTTGATTTCTTATTAGCAACATTATACCTTCGGGCCCAATATCCATTGGATACGAGTTGAGTTCTACAATACGTGATTTATCGCCAAACATAGTTCCTGAAACAGTCACAGGCTCCCCATCTCCATAAATTTCAACACGTATTAAATGAGAATAAGAATCGTGCAAAGGATCTTTAATCGCCTCAAGGCTCAAACCCCTCTGCTCTGCAATCTTGAGAGAGTTAATATAATTTACAGTTTGCTCGATTGTATCTTGAAAATAACCTTTGAAGAAAGCACTTTTCAGTAAGTCCATAGCTTCCGCTAAATCTTTACCGCAAACATGCATTCTTAGAAACGATGGATTAAAAGTCACCAATTGTCTGCAAAGACGTCCCATTTTCTCCACGGTGCTGCAATAACCCCTTGAAAACTTAAACAACTGATCTTCAACAAGGGGCATATTAACAGGATGGTCTACCACCCGACCGGTTAATGCTTTAGCAATTTGGAGGGCAATGGTTTTTCCGACACGCTCTTGAGCTTCGACTGTAGAAGCGCCTAAATGAGGCGTAGAAACACAATTGGGATGCTTGTGGAGTGGGTGATCAATTACGGGCTCTACAGAAAACACATCAATTCCAGCGCGCAAAATATGTCCTTCATCTAGTAATCTTAAAATAGCTTCCTCGTCAGCTATTCCTCCCCTTGCACAGTTTATAAGAACTGATTCATGTTTCATTTCCTTGAGAGTTAAATAATCAAGCATTCCGCGAGTTTCAGTGGTTCGAGGTGTATGAATTGTAACAATATCTGAAGCTTGAAGAAGCTCTTTTAAGCCGTCCATTTTACGTACACGAATTTTCTCAAATCTTTCTTTAGATATGTAGGGGTCATATGCGATTACCTGCATACCAAACCCGCGAGCAATCTGTGCCACATGACCACCCACTTTACCAAGACCAACGATTCCTAAAGTTTTATTCTGCAATTCCCATCCCTGGAATGGTTTACGCTCCCATCGATCATTTTTTAGAGACTCTCCCGCCCTTGTTAGATTGCGCATAGTTGCAAGCATCAGAGCGAATGTATGTTCAGCTGCAGAAACCACATTATCTGAAGGAACATTAACGACCAGGAGCCCCTGTCTTGTAGCATGATCCACATCTATATTATCAATACCGATAGCAGCTCGACCAATCACTTCTAATTTTGTTCCAGCATCAATCAGTGCTTTATCTACAGCAGTTTGACTGCGAGTCACTAAACCATGATATTGATCAATAATCTGCAAAATTTGTTCGTGTGGCAGAAGAGGTCGTATATCAAGGTCTAAACCTTCTTTTTTCATCAGTTCAAGAGCAATTGGATGCAATTCACCGGTAACTAATACTTTCTTCATCAGAGGTTCTCCTCCATAGTTTTTAGAGCAATATGCATTTGCTGTAGAGTAATTTCACCCATATGCCCTATTCGAAAATGTGTCGCTTTATAAGGGCCATAGCCACTAGCTAAGAGCACCGATTTTCGCGCACAACGCTCCCGTAAATCGGTGACCCCTGCCGGAAAACTTACTGAACTAACCGTCCATGATCGAAAGTTTTCAGCAGCAAAAATATCGAGACCATACCTATTGCAAAAGTCCCAAACTAATTGGGCCCTTTCAAGGTAAAGATCAAAATGCGTCTTCCCCTTGTTGATAAATTTGTTTAGCTGTAATTCTAATGATTGAAACAAGTCCACAGCAGGCGTATATGGGACATTAGAATTCCCATGTTGTTTTAATGTTTTTTTGAGATCCAGATAAAAACTTTTGGGATTACAATCTTTCAAAAATTCCTGCATTCTGTTAGACACAGCACAGAAAGCTAAACCAGGCGGTAAGGCCAAGCATTTTTGCGTACCAAATAAAACTGCATCAATTCCTGGACAGTTTAATGGAATCCCACCCACACTGCTGACTCCATCAACAAAAACGAGTGGATTTTCTAAACTATCTTCGATGGCGGTGACTATCTCTTCTACAGGATTCAAAATCCCATTACTAGTCTCGTTATGCGTCAATAGAATAATGTCATGCCCGTCAAGAGAATCCAAAACCTGTTCTGGAGTAAAACCTTGACCTTCCACCGAATCAATACGAGTAATATCGTGTCCCAACACCTCAGCTACTTGATAAAAACGCTCACCAAAAGAACCACTTACGCAAGAAAGTATTTTACTTCTAGAAAAACTACCAAGTAGAGCTTCCATCATCGCAGTTGCTGAAGCGTTGGAAGTTAGAAAAGGTCTTTCCCACCCTAAAAATTCTTGTAGTTGAGCTTGCGTTCTAGCATATAAACATTCAAATTCAGAAGAACGATGAGCCAATATAGGCGTTCTATTATCTTGAATATAATCTGGTATTTCAGTAGGTCCAGGAATCAAAAAAATTCGAGAAGCTCTTTTGCGGACAAAGCTTAGGTCTCGAGACAAATTAGCCCAAGCCTCAGGTTGGAGTGCAGCATCGGCTGCTTTGCGAGTCACTTTAGGAAACTCAAGCGCAATTTTATCCCATTCTACATCTGATAAAATCAAAGCCAAAAGCCCTAGAAGATTTTCACCCCCATAAGCCTCCAATCCACTTTCACTAACAAAAGGTCTTTCGACAACACCAAAGAAGGGAACCATCTTATCGACCACATGACGAGTTTCATAATCTGTAACTCCATCTCCAATGAAAACGCTTGTTCCCGAAAGTCTTCCCGGAGATTTAAGTAATCGTGGCTTTCCATCGCGTTCACTAAGTAGAGACTCGAACAGTCTTCCACGGCCATTTTCACCAAAATCTAGCTGAAGTGCGCATGTTTCATCTGCTCCGAGTTCAATTCCTGGAGGTTCAACAGCTTCCTGGAACCCACCGCTCACAATAATTAATTTTTTATCCAAGAATTTAAGTACTTTGAAAAGATCTCTCACCCCAGGTAGCAGATTCGATTTGTAAATTTCGGCCAAATAGCATAGTTGTTTGCGAGTCGGCGCAATAGCTTCAATGCGTTTCTCAAAAGCCTCGCGAGTCGAAATTTCACCATTCATAGCTTTATTGGTGATTTCCTCAATTCCAGTAACTTGCAGAAAATCTGCCAAAACATCGATACCCTCGATCGAAGTGAGCGTGGAATCAAAATCAAAACAAACGGTCTGAAACATGGCCGAAACCCCTTAAAATCTAGGTGGCGAAGTATATCACAAGACTACTTCTTCCAGATGTAAAAGTCATGATTCAAGCCATTGTCTAAACGACTCTCGTACTTGATCAGATGAATAGAGCCGAAAATTTCAACAAATTGGTCTTTTGTAAGGCAAAACCGTGGATTAAAATCAACCTGAAAATGATTGAAAGTGAGCAAACAAATTAAGCCTTCCTTGGGCAGTTTATTGAAAAGCCATCTGAGTTGCTCCGAACTAGGTAAAAAGTGACTGATCCAAACTGAGCCAAAACTCTCAGGTTCTAACTCGGATAATTGATCAAAGTCCGTTTTCAAAGTATTTATTACTAAGCTTCGCTTAGCTGCAAAGTACTGGAGTCGTTCAAGTCCAACGGAAGAACAATCCCATGCTAATACATCAATTCCTTGCTGAGCCATCGGTATACTGTGTCGACCATCGCCGCACGCAAAATCTAAAATTGGTGCTATTGGCTTCAGCTTTAGGAATTCGTTAAGAGCAGGCTCACAATTGCTCAAAATCAAATCTTTTTTTGAGAACTTTAGATCCCATTTAATTTTGTCCGCTTCACTCATAGAAGGTATTAAATAACAAACCTCCCAAATACTCATCAAGAATTCTTGATGAGCCTATATGGAAAAGCTAAAATCTCAAAGCTATGAAAGAAGTCAAATTAACCCAAATAGTTAAGTGTGCAGGCTGCGCCGCCAAATTGCCACCAGCTTTTCTATCAGAAGCCATACACGGAATTAAGTGGCCTTCTAATGAAAAGATTATTCAGGATATGAGTGGAAATGAAGATTGCGGTGTTTATGCATTAAATAAAACAGAGGCTCTGGTACAAACCACAGACTTTTTCACCCCCGTAGTGGATGACCCATTTTTGTTCGGTCAAATCGCCGTGACTAATGCTCTTAGCGATATATATGCAATGGGTGCCACCCCTCTAAGCGCACTTAACTTGGTCTGCTACCCCGAAGATCTTGGCGTCGATATCCTTCATGAAATTTTACGAGGCGGCGCTTTCAAAGCTGGAGAAGCAAACTGTCCTATAATAGGCGGTCACTCGGTCAGCGCTCCGGAATTAAAGTACGGGGTCGCAGTCACAGGGCAAGGTCTGATTGATAAAATTCGCTACAACAATGGTGCTCGATCTGGAGATCTTGTAATCCTTACAAAAGGATTAGGCACTGGCATTTTAAATACTGCAATCAAGCGTGGTCAGCTATCAAAAGAGGATTATAATGGACTCATTGAAAGTATGATACGCCTGAACAATGACGCTGGAGCTTTGTTAAAAGACTTTGATATTGGCGGTGTGACTGATGTGACGGGCTTCAGTTTAATGGGTCACGGCATGGAATTGGCAAAAGCCAGTAACATAAAACTCAAATTTTACGCTTCTCAACTACCGATCCTGCCGGGTACCATTGAAGCCGCGGCAGAAGGCCATATAACCCGTGGTGATAAATCCAATCGTAAGTACACAGAAGGTTTTACGGAAATCGGAAGAGTTAATAATACCATCCAACAGATTTGTTTTGATCCGCAAACCTCAGGCGGTTTACTAATAACTGTAAAACCTTCCGATGCTCAAAAGATGCTATCAAGTCTTCAAAAGTTTTACCCTAAAACCAGCCTGATAGGAGAATGTCGACCGTTGGAAAAAGGTCAATCTCCGCTTGTCTCACTCGATAAATGATATTTTCACTAGATAATATGCGCAAAGATGGAGTGATTCTTACCGATGCAAGATCGGAGGAAGAAATATTGCTAGAAGCTGATCAGTTATACTCCTCAACAAATGGCCCAACATTTGAAGAAGTAGCGCCTAAAGGCCCTCCCGAGAATCTCATATCTATTGCTAAATATTTTTCAAATCCAGAAGCATATGATCTGGTATTGGATGTTCGGTCTTCAGCAGAATTCGAGGAAAGTCATCTTCCAAAAGCCATTAACTTCGAAATCCTAGATAATTATCAACGACGAGAAGTTGGGATACTCTACAAACATCGTGGCAAACAAATTGCCACTCAAAGAGCTCTTGATTTTGGGAATCCCAAACTAGAGAAATTAAGAGAACTTACTCAAACCAAAAAATCATTGCTAATTTATTGTTGGAGAGGTGGAGGTCGTTCTGCTTTTGTGTTTGAAGCTCTTCGAAAAGCAGGGATCAAAAGAATTTCGAGATTGAAAGGTGGCTATAAAGCCTATCGTAAATGGGTACATAACAAACTCTATCAAACAAGTTATCCCAAATTAATTGTAATGAAGGGAATGACGGGGGTAGGTAAAACGGAATTACTCCAGAAGGTATCCTCTACTTTTCGCGTGCTTGACTTGGAGTACAGCGCACGTCATTGTGCCAGTTCATTTGGTAGCATTCCTTACGAACTGAAGAAAGAGTACTCAATACCATCTCAGAAATTATTTGAAGACCGCATCTTCAGTCAACTATATCTCAACAAAGTACCAGCAGCCCAAGGGGGAGTATTGATCGAATCAGAAAGTCGTAAGATCGGACATCGCAAAATTCCACCCGCCCTTTTTGAGGCTATGCTTGATTCACACACTATCGAAATTACCGCAAGTCTTGAGAGTCGAGTGGCTCGAATTTATCGTGAATATGTAGGCACAAATAAATCTGGACTAAAACTACTTAAACGAGATTTGGAAAAAATTCGAAGATATCTATGCGCCGAACGTTACCAAATTATGCGGAGACTACTTGAAGAGCAAAAACTTGAGGATTTTATATCTGAATGTTTGCTGAATTATTATGATCACCGCTATGCAGGTAATTTCAAGCAAAAAACTCTTACCACCATTGATAACAGTAAACCTGAAAAAGGACAAGCGGAGCTGATCGATTTTCTATCAGAGAATAGCTAAGTCGATTAATAGACTCACTTGGAATACTCAGAGTAAGAAAAGAGTCAAAACTCAACTCGAAAAAATTCGCCCATTCAATCCTAGAACACTCATTCCCAGTAAAGCTAGAATCAAGGTAGTAATCCAAAAGCGTATCACCACTTTGTTCTCAGCCCACCCCATCAGTTCAAAATGATGATGTATTGGAGCCATCTTGAAAATTCGTTTTCCACGAAGTTTATAACTACCAACTTGTAGAATAACCGAAAGAGCCTCTACTACAAATATACCTCCCACAACAATCAGAAAAAGCTCCGCTCTGCATAGAACAGCAACAGTGCCTAAAGCTCCTCCTAATGCCATAGAACCTGTATCACCCATAAATACCTGTGCTGGCGAAGCGTTGTACCATAAGAAACCTAGACACGCTCCCACCATAGCAAAACAGATAATAGTTAATTCTCCGCTACCGCTGAGGTATGGAATCGAAAGATGCTGTGAATAAATTATGTTACCAGTTAAATACGCTAGTACGCCCATACATCCTGTAACGATAAAGAGTATTCCACTAGCCAAGCCATCCAAACCATCCGTCAAATTTACGGCATTACATGATCCAACAATCGTTAGCATCACTAGAATTACGTAGAACCAACCTAAATCGAAAGATTGATTCAATATAGGAACAAATAATTCACTTTTCCACCAATCTTGAAGATGTAGAAAAATTCCAACTCCAAAACCAAAAAACATCTGACCAATAAGCTTATAACGAGCTAATAAACCGGCCGTATTATTACGAGTTAGCTTTAAAAAATCATCGCAAAAGCCCAAAAAACCCATCCATAGCAAGGCAGCTAGAATCAATAGCGTATTGAAAGCTGGCTTTGCCCAAGTGAGGGAAGCCACGGTGATTGCAACAATCATCATTATGCCGCCCATGGTAGGAATCCCTGATTTTTGTAAATGAGCCTCTACTCCTTCTTCTCGAACTGTTTGTCCGATTTTTTTTTCTCGCAGCCTAGCAATTACGTAGGGCCCCATGAACAGGGTTATTAAATATGCAATAACCAGTGAATAAATGGTTCGCATCGTTATACTATCTATATATTCCGCTAGCATGCTTGTTTTTCTCCAAGTGAATCCACCAAAGTTTCCAATGCAAAAAATCTAGAACCTTTTAGCCCTAAAAAACCTGGACGCTGTTCGAGAAGTTTCGACTTTAGATCACGCTTTTGATCAAAACTGACACAATGAGCATCTGGAAATTCTTTTCTCAAGAATTTCCAAGCTGACGCGTACAGAGAACCTAATAGATATAATCGATTAAATTTCTTTGCAAGCGCAAATCGCAATAGATTCTTATGTTGATTTTCAGCTTGTTCGCCTAGTTCTAGCATATCAGCCAAAACCACTACACTTTTATTTGGCACTTCGATACTCTCTAAAAACATCCGAGTAGACTCGGGAGACGCGTTGTAACAGTCAAGCAAGAAAGTCCAACCACCCTTTTCGCGCCTCTCCATGCGTAAGGGAGATAATTTTAAGCATTTCAAACGACTTTCCACATCCTTCTGAGATACCCCCAGATTAATTGCTATTTCTCGAGCAAAGCCAATACTTCTGGCTGGTCCTTTACCAAAATGATTTAAATCACTGGAATCAAACTCCAAGGAAATGACCTCTCTCTTTAAACCTAATTCAAGTTCTTCAGATTGCATCGATTGGACAAAAACAGGTTTCTTTTCTGACAAAAATTTAGAAGCTATTAATTTTTCGCTAAAAAGATGTTCTCGCGACTCAAAATTTCCTTCGTGTGATCCATGCACGGGTAAAAATACCATTCCATCAGGGTTCAAACAATACGCCAATTGACTCATTTCACCCGGTATCGATATACCCATTTCAAATATTGCAAATCGTTTATTTGGAGGCATATTTAGAATACTTATTGGCAGACCCAAGGTATTGTTAAAATTACCTGGTGAACCATAGGCTTCAGGACCCATGAAATGTACCAACGAATCTTTACAGGTTGTTTTTCCTACACTACCGGTAATTCCTAGAAAAAAGGCTGGATGAGAATCTCTATAGCGACGTGCCGCGATTTGAAGAAATTCCAAAGGCCTAGGATGCTGAATTACTGTTATCTCTTTTTTGACTCTTTCTATGGGTTTCTGAACAATTATTAGTGAAGCTCCATTGCATGCAGCCGAGTCGATAAAAAGATGTCCATCTTTAGACTCGCCTTCCATAGCAACAAAAGCAAAGCCTGGCTTGATAAGCCTAGAATCAAAGTGGAAACCCTTACATCCTTTTTCCAAACCCTGCTGAATCAAAATAGTTTCGGGGATTTTAAGGAGATCTTTTACAGAGTGTACCTGCCGCAATCGAGCCTCACCAAGAGCTTCTTTTACAATCTGACGATCGTCAGATTCCCAAGTCTTTCCCTTAGCAGTCATACTAGACTCGTGACCTTTACCACAAACCAGTAACACATCCCCCTCATTTAAGCTATTTATCGCGGTATTTATTGCTTTTTCTCGATCGGGGATTTTCAAACAGGGTTGATTTTCTGGCACCCCTTCAAGGATTTGTTCAATTATCTTGTCAGAATCCTCAAAACGAGGATTATCGTCAGTCAGTATTAATAAATCTGCATAATTCGACGCCGCTTTACCCATCGCTGGCCTCTTTAGTGAATCACGGTCACCACCACAACCAAACAAGACTATTAAACGTTCATCAACAAGCGGCTTGGTTGACTTGCATACAAATTCTAAAGCTTCCGAAGAATGAGCATAATCAATGAAAATACGACCCGCAGGATGACCTTCCATTTCTTGCATTCGCCCAGGAAGAGTACCCAAACGAGGTGATACTTTCTCTAATTCTTCCAATGAAACACCCTTAGAAATCGCTATCTCAAGAATCAAAGCCAAATTTTCCAGGTTAAAAAAACCCGTCCAAGGAAATTCAAAACGATAAGATTTGGAATCATTAATTAAACTAAAAGAAGATTTACCTAACTCGTAATTAGGATTAGATAGAACAAAGCTGTGATTTCGCTTAAGCCCATAGCTTAAAACAGATTGACCAGAAATACTTTCCAGAACTTGAAAATATGAACTCCTATCGAGACAATATGTTTGGAAATCTTGATTTTTGATCGGATACTGAGAATCAAAAAACTTGCTTTTAGCATCAAAATAATTCTTCATAGTCTTATGAGCATCCAAATGTTCGGGAGAAAGGTCAGTAAAAGCACGCTGATCAAACATTTGGCAGGGCACTCGATGCTGCTCTAGACCCTGAGAAGAAATTTCCATAAAAACTTGAGTGATGCCCCGTCGACTAGCTTCCTGTAATATCTCAATTAATTGCCACAAACCAGGCGTGGTATTACTACTCGTATGCAGTCCCCGACCATAACAAACTCCTAAGGTACCAATATAAAGACTTGATTTTCCCAGTAATGAAAAAAGTTTGTGCAAACCATAGGCAATACTAGTTTTACCCTTCGTACCTGTGACACCAAAAGCTTGGAAACTTTTAAACAAAGATTTATAGTACTTACTGCAATCTAATAGATACTGTAAACGTACATTCTTTACTCTAAGAACAGGAATCTTAGTATTCAATATACAATCATGTTGAGCTACAATTCTTATCGCACCACGTTGTTCCACTTCTGGAATAAAACGAGCCATAGTGGCCGAATCTCCCATGGCATAAAACCAATCACCTGGTTTAACACAAGCGCTATGACTACGAAGAGCCTTGGCTGCATTTAATTGAGAATTAACCTCCAGAACTACTCCCAAATCACGCCTTCGTCTTCCGTCAACATATCCACAAGGTCTTCTGGCATTATTTCCATATCCGCTGACTTTGTTCGATAAGGATACCCCCTCTGAGACCAATTGGATTCCATTTGCTGATTCTGAATGAATGAATCACTGACCCTTAGCCATTCGGGAATCTGTTCACGATGTGCCATAGGTAAGGAACCCGCAGGAGAATCAGGCACAATGGCGGGCGGAGAGGCTTCCTGCGAGGACTCTCTGCGAATCGTTTCAGGATTTAATTCTGGATTTAAATTAACCCAGCTATCACTACTGGATTGATCAACACCAATTTGCCGATTGGGAACCACTTTCAAATACGATAAGATTTTTTGGCCTACCGACGAAAAAATTGGCGCGGCAACCTGGCCTCCGTAATATTTTTCTCCTTGTGGCTCATTTAGCATGACATAAATTACTAACCTTGGATCCTCAGCGGGTAGAGCACCCAAAAATGAAGCAACAACTTTTGGATTTAAACCATCGATCCATTCCGAAGTGGTTTTCTTCATCTCTGCCAGACTTTGCGCTGTACCTGTTTTACCCAAAACATCATAGCCACTGATACTCGCACGACGACCAGAACCGCCCTCTTCTGTCACTTTCTTTAGCATTTTCATGATTATTTTACTTGTGTTTTCTGATATTACTCGACGAATCGGCCGTGTCATTACTTCATTTTCCTGACCCTCCAGTCGTTTAGTTTTCATCATGATTTTGGGGTGAAAAAGTATTCCTCCATTCACAATTGCTGAAAAAGCTCTAGTCATTTGAACTGCATTGGCCGCAATTTCCTGTCCAATTGACTTAGCTGCAATAGAGAGCCCCGACCATCTTTTAGGATGCCTATTAATTCCTTTCGTTTCTCCGGGCAATTGAATACCACTGAGTTGTCCAAATCCAAAACGTTGAAAATAGTCAAATAATTTTCTAGTACCTACCCTCTGCGCTATCTGGATGGCACCTACATTACAAGATTTTTTAAGGATAGTAGAAGTTGAAATTTGACCATGCTTCTGACGTCCATCACAATGAATTCGAAAAACATCAAACATTTCGATATAACCCATGCACCCAAAAAGATCATGTACTGTAATCGCGTTAGATTCCAAAGCTGCGGCAACCGTAAATACTTTATAGGTAGAACCTGGTTCAAATTGGTCACTAATTGCTCGGTTTTTAAAATCAGAAGCTGAGTAGTAAGGGAAATAATTAGGATTAAATGATGGCTCTGAAGCCATTCCCAAAATTTCACCATTGTGGGGGTCCATTACAAGTATAACGGCACTTTTAGGCCTATGTGTATCATAAGCCTCGCGCAAAGCTTTCTCTATTATGTACTGAATGACCACATCTAAACTTAGATATATGCTCGTCCCACCTTCAGCTTTTTTAAGAATGCGCTCACTATCAGGTAACACAAACCCATTCAAACCTCGCTCGTAAATCTTCAAACCATCTCTACTACTTAAAATGTCATCATAGTGTAGCTCAGTTCCTTCCAGACCATTGCCGTCTCTGCCTACAAAACCCAAAACATTCGCAGCAATCATATTGTATGGGTAGTATCGCCGAGTGGAGTCTCTGAAATGAACGCAACCGGCAAGAACACCAACAGAATCACGTGACTCAAGTTGTTCTTTCTCTAACTGAATTCGCTCGCGGATCCTATGATATTCTTCCATTGTTACATCGTTTTTAAGAAGTAAATAACGTCGTTTGCGTAACTTAGCTTTCTTAAGTTTCTCCAATAAAGGTAAGACTTGTAATCTGGTAAAAGTAGACAATAATTTCAAAGTTACCTCAGGGTCTTCAACCCTCAAGGGATCACATATGAGGTGCTTAACTGCTGCTGTATAGGCCAACACGTTTCCATGTCGATCATAGATTGCTCCACGCTTGCGCACAATTCGGCGCTTCACAATATGCTGTTTTTTAGCACGTTGAATCCAATGATCATGATCAATCACTTGAATTAAAAAGAGTTTAACCGTCACAGAAAAAAAGACTGCGCTGCCAATCCAAAAAAATAATTGTATCTTACGATCTAGACTACGCATCGGTCGCCTTTTCAAAAACTCGCATACGAGCCGACCGAGAGGCAGAGTTTTCTTCAATTTCCAAAGTAGAAGGGCGAATTACCTTACGCGGTTTACAACTCCCTAAACTAATTTTAAGTTCCCCTGGAAATCCGGGTATTGGATTATCCGATCGCTCCCATTCTCGGAAAATTGTTTTCACAATACGATCCTCTAAAGAGTGAAAACTTATAACTACCATTCGTCCGCCCGGACTTAAATAGGGCAAAAGTTGTTCAAGTGCTCTCTTCAAACTTTCCAATTCTTTGTTCAACATTACACGAAAAGCCTGAAAACTTCGAGTAGCAGCATGAATCTTGTACTGTCGAAGATAGGATTTGGGAAGGCATTGTTCAATACAATTTGCCAAGTCAAGAGTTGAATTTAGATTATGCCTATTCTCGCTGATCGCTATGGAAATTCTGTGATGAAATTTCTCTTCTCCATACTCTTTCAATACTTGAGAAATCTCTTCTTGACTTGCTGTATCTATCCAGTCCTTTAAAAGAATACCTTCTCCATTATTCATCCGCATATCCAAAGGGCCTTCTTTTATAAATGAAAAACCTCTGTCTGCATTTTGCAACTGATACATGGAAGTCCCTAAATCCATTAGAATAAAATCTAGTTGATTTTTTATTCGATTTTCATAAATAGGAGTATCAGCAAAATTTGCATGAATTAATTGAACTTTAGAGAATCCATCAAAATTTAGTGTTTCGAAATCGGCGATAACGTCAGGGTCTTGATCTAACGCTATATAACTTTCTATTGAAGGCAAATGGGATAATAAATATTTGGCATGTCCCGCATGCCCAAAGGTACCATCCAAAACATACTTAGTATTTCGCGGACAATTTTCTAAAACCTCTCTGTGCAGCACAGGATAATGAAAAGTCTTCTTAACACACATTACTCGGATACCCTAGAAGAATCCCTAAGTTGAGCTGCAATACGCCCTAGTTCACCTCTGCGAAAAATGACACCATCATCTCCATTCAAAAACTGTTCACGATTGAGATAGAGACGATCTCTGGAAGTCGGAGACCTCATACCCAGTTGCTCTCGAGCAATAAATTCAATCCGCTGTAAAGAGGATAACATTACCTCTTCCTGTTGATATTTATCAGATAATTTTTCAAGAGCTGCGATTCTTCTTTTTAAATGCTCATTACGATTTACTAATTCTAATAATTGCATGTGCTGAAAGACATATAAAAACAATAGTGCCGAAGCAAAACTGAAAACCGCTACAAATGAGAAGGTTATTCTGCGTTGATTTCCTAGAAAACGCTCACGCAAAACTTGATTATGTGGTTGTTGTCGAACTGATAAACTCATAACGAATGGATTTGTTACTACAAATTTTCGCCGATTCTATCGAATTTGTCACATTTCTTCCATATTTCCCTGAACCTAAAGGCATTTCTTTTACCAAATTGTGACTGTTATTGATCTACGATGAGCCCCCTTCCGATGCTCGAAAATATATATACCTTGCCATTTACCGAGAGCCATAGCCCCCTCTGTAATTGGAATATTTAAACTTGAGGATCCTAAACTGGTTCGCATATGCGCAGTTGTATCGTCAGATCCCTCTAAAGTATGCTGATGCCAAGTTTGATTATCGGGCGCCAGTTTTTCGTAAAACTCCATCAAATCTACTTTAGCTGAGGGATCTGCATTTTCCTGAATTAATAAAGAGGCAGAGGTATGCCCAATGAATAAATTTAGCATACCAACTTTAGGAACTATTAGATCGAGGAGTTCTCCATTAATAGTCTCTGTTATTTCCAAAAGCTGCTTACCATTCGTATTAAAAGTGAGTTTTAATTGCTGCATAAAAAGACCTTCCTTTTAAGCCCGATTTTGATATAATCCGGCCTCTTATGAGAATTGTACCTGGTACATTAGGCGGGTTTTTTGGTGCTTTAATTGATATCCCGATCACCTACCTGATTCTAACACTATCTTTTTATTTTCGTTTTTACAGTGAATGGATTAGTGTATCCAAAGGAATACCAAGTTTTGATAGCTACTCCAATGTATTTTGGCTGATTTCCTTAATGTTGTTCTTCATCTTCAGTTTCTCAGGACAATATCAACGTGGATTTCGTTTCTCAGCAGAAAACTCATGGTATTTAAGCCGGAATATTTTTATTGGTTTTTTGACTCTTTCTTCTCTAGCTTTTTTCTATAGAGCTCAAGATTACTCAAGAGTCACGTTTCTGGTCGCACTGCTCTTCACAGTTGTGTTGTTGAACTTATTCTATCTACTTAAGGATCGCATCATACGCGCTGTCGCCCCTCTCAGTTTTCAGCTTAACAACATAATGATCATAGGAACTGGGCCTCGTGCTCTAAAGATCTATGAAAATTTGAAAAAAAGTGAGAAGTCACTGAATTTATCTATGATAGGACCCCCGTCTATCCATATTCCAGCAAAGGTCAATTACCTTGGTCCAATAAGGGAGTTCAATAATACGACCAAAGATTACCTTATCAATCAGGTAATCATCGCACTACCTAAGTCCAACATTAAACAAGCTATGGGCATTGTGCAGGAGTGCGAAAATAGAAATATAAAATTTGCTGTGATACCAGATTTATTTGAAATTGTCACAAGACAGGTCACTATTGGTGAAGTTCATGGAATACCAGTGATGACAGTAGGGAGTAATTTACCCATTTATGGCATGCAAATGAATTTTAAACATATTTTTGATTTCATGGCTTCCCTACTTAGTGTAATAGCACTTTCCCCTCTTTTTTTACTCGTTTGTATTTTGATTAAATTCGAAGATGGAGGCCCAATATTTTACAGCCAAGACAGAGTAGGAAAAGATGGAAAAACATTTAAGATGTTTAAATTTCGATCCATGCGCGTTGATGCTGAGTCAAAAAGTGGTCCGATGTGGGCTATTCAAGGTGATCCTCGCTGGACTAAAATGGGAACTATTCTTCGCAAAACGAGTATCGACGAATTACCACAACTATGGAATGTTCTCAAAGGTGAAATGAGCCTTGTGGGTCCCCGACCAGAGCGTCCTATTTTTGTGAATGATTTTAAAGAAAACATCCCTGGATATATGATTCGCCACAAAGTTCGCGGAGGTTTAACGGGGTGGAGTCAATGCAATGGATTACGTGGACAAACTAGCCTTGAAGACCGTACAACTTATGATCTCTATTACATTGAAAACTGGTCTCTAATGCTAGACGTTAGGATATTGTTTCAGACAGTCTTCAAAATGGTATTTATACAATCAGGTTACTAGAATTAAACTCCACTAACGATTGAGTTTGATAGACGGTTTTATTTTTTTCTTTTCTTGTTGGTCTTGCATGCCAGTAGATTCCAACGAATTGGTTAATGAGCCTGTACCGGCTGTATCTGAAGACCCCAGGCTGGCACTTTTTTCAAAATTTTTCGGTAAAAATTCTACAACTTTCTGTTCTATTAAAGCGGATAAAGCCTTATCTATTCTATTTTGTCGAAGCAAAACCTTTTCGTCGAAGCAACCTAATTCCGTCAACAGGCCATTATCTAACATAGCTAAAAACTGCACAAAACTCTGCTTAGTGTGACTATTCGGCAATTTATCTACATACAAATCGAGAACTGCCATAGAGGGAATATTTGCCCCTTTCATTCCAGCAAATTCAGCTTTTTTCTGCAGCAAGATTTTCAATTCAGTACTATCGATCCAAGATTTGGATACAGTCATTACAACATCCGCAAACCTGTCTAAATTAGGATTTCCATAACAATGTTCTGGCGTAATTCTATCTTTATTGTCTGTTGCATCAATTTCTTGACCCTCAACTGTAATTTCAGAGCCCGCAAATACTGCAACTCTTTGAGCATGCGCTAACAACTTCAATCGATTGCCAATATCTGAAACTCGGGCTACTTCTGAAGAATAATAATTATAACTTGGAATTCTCTGTAAAGTATCAACCATCAAAATAACTTTCTCAGATTTATAGCGTTCTTTAAATGACCTCAAGTGAATCTCCAATTGCTCCATGGTGTCATTTTGGGAACAAGCAACTAAATTCAAATAAGATTGGAATTTTGCGAATTTTTCGAGACCTTTCTTAAGTGACTCTTTCAGGTCTAAGTTACTCTTAATTTTGTTACGTTCTATAGTATTGATAGACAACCCGGTTTGTTGCGACAGTATCTGCTTTAGAAGATTCTCAGGAGATTCCTCAAAACATAAATAAAGTATGGGAGTTCTAGTTTCGCAAATAATAGAAATTGCGATTTGCAACATAAATTGAGAACGAAGGTTATTTGAAGATGTCGCTAATAGAGTCAGATTGGAAGTTCTAATACCAGATATGATTCTATTTAATTCTTTATAATCCTTAAATGGATAACCTAAATATTCTTTGCGACCCTCACTCTCTCGCAAGTCAAATTCTTTGAGTAATTTTTTAAGAGGATTGATAATAGTCTGAATTGAAGATTCCGATTGATTACACATTTGTAGCCCCCTCAGCTCGGCACATTATAGCAATCTAAATACTTATTGAGTGTTTTCAAGTAATAATCACTTGAAATACTTTTCTCAAAGGCGCATCTTGTTAATCATGAGAATATTCTTGACTGGAGTTTTAGGGCAGCTTGGTTACAATCTAGCTTGTATCTTTCATCTCAAAGGTCATCATGTAGAAGGCTCATACCACACTCCTTATGATCATCCCGATTTTCTAAAAAATAAACTTTACCCTCTGGACTTTTCATCAGATTTCAAACTAATCAATCAATTACAAAAAATTCCTGAAAATATAGATCTTTTAGTACATTGTGCTGCCTCGACCAATGTAGATCAATGTGAAGAAAAAATTCATAATACTTATATGGTCAATTCTATCGGTTCTGGAATCCTAACTAACTGGGCCAAACAGAGAAAAATTCCCCTGATTTATTTGTCCACAGATTTTGTTTTCGAGGGTAATCTGGACGGAAATCATGAACACACTTTGCCAAGCCCTAAAGGTCATTATTCAAAGTCAAAATATTGGGGTGAAATGGCATGTTCGAATTATAGCAACTCATCTATCTTGCGATGGACGCCCCTACTACATTGCTTTAAATTACAACACCATCCTGTGGGACTTGTTAATCGAATTCTATCCGCTAGTCAAAAAGGCAGTCGGCTAACTCTCTTTAATGATAAAACCATAAGCCCTGTAAGCAGTTTAACTGTAGCCTCTACTATTTTGCAGCAAAGACAAAATCGAATACTCCATATCAGTAGCTCTAAAAGTATTTCTGTCCACGAACTCGCAACGGTAGTTTTAAATCGATTTGGACTAACTAATCGGCACTATTGTTCAAAATTTCCAATCAATGAAAAATATGGAAAGATCCGTCCTCAGCATAGTGGAATGAGAAGCCTTTATTTAAAAAGTCAATCCATTGAGCAAGACTTAAACCAGTGTTTCGATTTTGGCAGTTCAATATCAACAGTAGAAAAACAAAAATTAGGTTTTAATTTACCCCTCGAATAAAAGTAATGGACTATTCAATTCTTATCTTAAATTTCAATGGAGCTGAACTACTAAAGTCAACAATTCCACATACATTGAGTGTAATGAAGGATTGCCCGCTACAAGGAGAACTAATAATAGTAGATAACTGCAGTACTGACGATTCACTTAACGTAATCATGAACTATAAATCTGAAGGATTACGCTGGTTTTCTTGCAGGAAAAATCGAGTCTTGGTTAGTTACAATGCAGCGGCTCAAGTCGCTAATGGCGAAGTAATTATTCTATTAAACAACGACGAATGGATTGATAAACAATTCATCTCAGTCATTGTAAAACAATTCAGAGACAATAATAAGGATCTGTTTTCGGTAATTCCAATGAGCCTTGACGAGAGCAATGGAGAATATCAGGGAGGACTTATCGGATTAGAGTTCAAATACGGCCACTATTGGATTGTTCATGATTTCATGATAGATCAACGGAAACGAAGCCACACTGTCGTCATTGGATGCCTTGGAGCATACAACCGTGAAAAGTTTATTGAAATTGGTGGATTTGAACCACTTTTACTACCCTTTTATTGGGAAGATGCTGATTTGTCCTACAGAGCTTCTAAAAGAGGTTGGAAGAATAAATACATCCCCGAAGCTATAACCTATCACAAAAACCAAGCTACTATATCTAGATTTAATAAATCTTGGATTAATCTGATTAATCGTCGCAATAAACTTCTATTTTTTTATTTGAATTGCAACGACAAGGATCACTGGATTCACCACTCATTCAAGTTCCCATTGTTTGCATTAAAAGAATTTTTTTGCGGACGTAATGATTACATCAAAGCATTTGTTTGGTGCGTACTCCACTGGTCTCGAATATATACGCGACGAAAAAAAAGAAGTGCCAATAATTGCCTTCCTGATTCGGTGTTGATTTAGTTTTACTACAGGTAGGGACTCAATTATTATAGGGACTCGCTTAATAAGATATTAAAGCAATACTGTAATGCCGATTATATACAGTATAACTCAATGAAATTGCAGGGAGATTATGAGTTGGGTTGATAGCTTATCAAGAATACTTTACCAGATA
>CAZYUV010000019.1:0-21630 GCA_964650625.1 uncultured bacterium | reverse complement strand
ATGGAAATACTTGCTATTTTCTCGCACTTTAGACATAATGAATGCTTTTCATTTTGATGATGAGTAGTTGTAGGAGTGCTATGACCTCGATTCTGCCTAAAGATTTTCAGACATTATTAAGTAAGATCCCAGATACATTAATATTAACATCTCACCTAAATCCCGACGGTGATGGACTAGGTGCAATGTTCGCCATGGGCGAAGCCTTAAAGTCTAAGGGAGTCAAAATTCATTACGTACTTAATGAACCTGTACGCGACTATTATGAAGTGATGGCTGAGCATCAGTATCTTGAATATCAACTGCCTAATATCGAGGGGCAAGTTGGTATAATGACTTTTGACTGCGGGAATTTTGATAGAATCGCCCTTCCTAGTGACTTTCTAGATTTAGATTATGTGCTAGTAAACCTTGATCATCATCTTAGTAATGATTTGTTTGCTGATTACAATCTAGTAGTAACTAGCAGCCCCGCAAGCTGTGCCTTGGTCTTTGAGGCTCTGCAGCATATGAAAATAGAAATTACACCAACTATGGCAACTGCTCTATATATGGGCATAATGTACGATACGGGCAGATTTGCGTATTCAAAAGATCCTTATGTTTTTGAAATAGCCTCTGAACTTCTAAAACTTCAAGCCGATCATTGGCTTGTTTACACAGCACTTTACAGGCATAACAATTTTTCGGACTTCAGGACCATAGGTCAATTATATTCACTAATTCAAGAACATGATAGTGGCAAGCTTGTCACACTTGATATCGATGAAGAAATATCGCCGAAAATAGATCTCGAGGAAACGGAGAACTTGATCAACCAAATCTCCAATATAAAAAATTTAGAAGTGGCTGTGGTATTTAAGTTTCTAAAAGATAACCTGACTAAGATAAGCTTCCGTTCCCGGGGAAACATAGACGTCTGTGAGCTCGCTCAATCAGTGGGAGGTGGAGGACATCGTAATGCATCAGGTGCCTTAATGCATTGCAGTTTTGAGCACGCAAAAAAGACAATTCTCCACAGAGCAAAACAAATGCTAGACACTAATTAGTGAACTACAGGTCCACCACCAGAACCTCCACGAGGGTAAAAAGGTCCGGGACCACCACCATCAGAAGATGAATTTGCACTAGCTCTACGCTGCATTTCGCCAATCTCTAGCTCAAGATAATTTTGAAACAGAAAGCACCTTTCTGAGGTTTTACAAGAACGCAAAAGCTTCATCTTCTTTTCACTATCCAACGGGATTAAAAAACAAAGATTATCTAATAACGCCGCAAAACTCATATCTACGCAAAGACTCTCTGGATCAGTTCTCATACCGCTCTGTAGTAAAAAGTAGGTTTCTAGCAAGTTATAAAACTGTTTTCGAAAGGTAAATTGTTGAGCGCTGCTTAAATCCTGTTCAAATTCTCTTACCGAAACCGAAAAAGACCTAAATTCCTTATCATCTCTTAATTCTTTACTTAAATCGACAGCTATTACCCCCTGAAGAGCCACTTGAAAACGATTCTCTGGCAATCGTCTATGATCGATTATTTTACCAAGACATGCCGTAGAGTAGATTTCTGGAGAACCATCATAATCGGCTTCGTAGCCCGGCTTTAAAAGAGCCATCGTAATGCAACGATCTCCTTCTAAAGCATTTTCTACCATCGCCACGTACCTAGGCTCGAAAATATGAAGAGCTTGCACGGCGTGGGGGAAAAGCAAGCTATTGGCGAGAGGAAAGACCGCCGTCTCAGAAGGTATTTCCTCTGGGTTCAGATTTGTCAGAAGCTCATCTGGAGTATCCAATCTAATACACCATTGATAATTCAGCTGGACCGGAAAACTTTTTACGTTTCTCACTAAGTGCTTTAGCTACTTGATCTCCAATACCAGCAGGCGTTTCTGCAACATACAATCCACACTGCTTCATGATCTCTGCCTTTGCCTGTGCAGTCTCTTCACCGCCAGAAACTATAGCTCCAGCATGACCCATTCGTCGACCTGGAGGAGCAGTCCTGCCTGCAACAAAACCAATAACCGGTTTAGTCATATTGTCACGAACCCATTGTGCGGCATCTGTCTCCAGACTACCCCCAATTTCACCTATCATAACCACAGCATCAGTTCCTGGGTCGGCTTCAAAAAGTGATAGAAGATCAATGTAGGCACTACCTATAATAGGGTCACCACCAATACCGATACAAGTACTCTGCCCTATCCCTAATTCTGTAAGCTGATTGACAGCTTCGTAGGTCAAAGTACCTGATTTAGATATGACACCAACCCGACCTGGCTTGTGTATAAAACCTGGCATAATGCCTATTTTTGCCTCTCCGGGTGTAATGATACCTGGACAATTAGGACCAATTAAACGAGCCCCTGATGACCGAACCACCTGAATAGCACTAACCATATCATTAACTGGTATGCCCTCCGTTATACAAACAATTAATTCTATTCCAGCTTCAGCAGCCTCCATGATTGCATCGGCTGCAAAGGCTGGTGGTACAAAGATCATACTTACATTAGCTTGCGTATCAACCACCGCCTGATGAACGGTATCAAATACGGGGACACCTAGGGTTGTCTGACCACCTTTTCCTGGCGTTACCCCTCCCACCAAATTTGTTCCGTATTCTTGACATTGAGAAGCATGAAATTGCCCCTCCTTACCGGTGATTCCTTGAACAATCAAACGTGTTTTGCTTCCTACTAATATACTCATCACATACTCCTAAACTATTTGATGGCCGCCACTACTTTTTCTGCAGCGTCTTTGATTCCAATTGCTGGGATAATAGCCACACCAGAGTTTTCAAGGATTTTACGGGCCTCTTCACTATTTGTTCCCGCTAGCCTAACTACTAAAGGAACTTTAAGCTTTGATTTCTTCATCGCTTCCACAATACCATTAGCCACTCGATCACATCTAACTATCCCGCCAAAAATATTCACTAGAATAGCCTTCACGTTAGGGTCAGATGTTATTATTTTAAAAGCTTTAGCCACTCGATCGGCATCGGCTGTACCCCCTACATCCAGAAAGTTGGCAGGCTCACCCCCGTAATGCTTGATTATATCCATCGTACCCATAGCCAACCCTGCACCATTGACCATACAACCAACGTTGCCATCGAGTTTAATGAAGTTTAATCCAAAGCTTGCAGCTTTAAGCTCTGTAGGATCCTCTTCTGACTCATCACGTAGATCAGCTAAATCATGGTGTCGATACAATGCATTCTCATCGAAGTTAATCTTACAATCAAGAGCCATAAGATCGCCCTGTCCTGTAAGAACAAGAGGATTAATTTCAATTAAACTACAGTCCAAATCCATATACACGCCATATAAAGCTTTGCAAAATTGCGCAAACTTTTTTTGCACAGTCTTCTCAGTAAAACCAAGGCCTGCTGTCATTTTTCTTATGTTACCCGCTGTCAATCCTGCAGCAATATCGACTCTAGTCTTTATGATTAGCTCGGGGGTCTCCTCAGCGACTTTTTCAATTTCCATTCCCCCTTCCGTAGATGCAATCATAGTAACTTTGCTAGTTGATCTATCAAGAGTTAAGCCAAGATAAAATTCTTTGGCTATATCCATGCCTTGCTCGATTAGTATTTGACGCACTTTCTGACCTTCAGGTCCAGTCTGATGGGTAACCAATTGCATACCCAAAATACTGCGTGCATGCTCCTCAGCTTCCTTCAAGGATTTAGCTACTTTTACCCCGCCACCTTTACCGCGACCACCAGCATGTATTTGCGCTTTCACTACGCTTACTTTGGTTGGTAACTTTTTTACAAGGTCTTTAACATCGCTCAGTTTGGTCGTAACATAACCAACCGGTACGGGTACATCATACTTTTTTAAGATTTCTTTCGCCTGATACTCGTGAATTTTCATAATTCCCCTTAGACAACTTCTAGAGAAGCTTATTTCGAAACTTTTGGGCCAATAAGTCTGAAGAATACTGTAGCATGTAACGTCTAATCCATTGGTTCCTACGCTCATTAAGGTCCCGCGTATCCAAATATAGGACTAGCTGCTCCATCACTATTGGAGTATAAAGGGACTGTGGAAATTGTTCAAATAGTTTTGAAACAGCATTTTCCCAATGCACGATTCGTGACTCTGGTACCGCTGCCTCTCTTTCGCGATGCATTGACCTATGAAATGAAAAACATCGGTAAGCTATCAATGTTTCTCTGAACAGTACTTCAGCATGATGGTCTTTTATAGAATCCTCCAGCTTTTTGATTTTATCCTCCAGAGTTTTTACACCGCCTGACAAACTAGCCTTCATAACCTCTAAAAACGCTCGCCAGAAATCCTCTGAATGAAAACTTTTGAGATCTATCATTTGTAGGTAAAGGTATTGCACCATAGGATACTTACTAGCCGACAATTCTGAATTTAAAAAACTCTTCATCCTTTTTAGAGTGCCGTCTAATGATATTTCATCGCTACGCAGCAAATCCTCTATCATCTGCAATACCAATTTCTGTTCGCCAGAAAGATTGAACATGAAAGTAGACTTTTCTTCACTTGAAAGATTTCCAATCTCAAAAATTTGCTGTTCCAGTAGAGTGTAGTGAACGAAGGACTTATCAATTTTTGATAATTTTTTCCAATAGTTAGACAATTTCAATTTCCCTAACCAACGTTTTAAAAATTGTCTCCAAATTGTCGCGCCTGCGGTGACTTTAACCAGAAAAAAATACAATTCACCGCTTCCTTCGTAATCTTCAGTCATAGATTCCAAATAAGGGTAGGCTTCACTGTACTGCCCCGTACGATAAAGCACTTGACCAAAAAGATTCCTCTCTGCCTGAGTTAGGCCCGACGACCTACCTTTTGCGGCCCTAAGAAGTCGATCGGCAATTTCAAACTGAGATCGTGACAACAACTTTTTGACTTCTGCTTCAACATCGGAGGCTGAAAAAGTCGAAAATTCTAAATCAATCCAACTACCCACCTCCGCTTTACTATATCTAACCATACTCAAAATCAACTGCAAATTCGTTATTGATCGTTTTGAAAAATTACTCTTGAACTCCTCGTATACCTTAGGCAGATATTCGATCTGAAAACTGTCCACAATACGCCGAGCCCAGTTCTGAGTATTAATCGAGGGGTCTAAGCGAAACACCTCGCCCAAAAATTCTTTTGTCTGAAGCCTTATAGAATAGGCGTATAGAACAACATCCACAAAAGCTCGCTTGTCTTTGAGCTGTCGACGCATATTCTCAACGAACATCATCAGTTCTTCAAATCTACCAAAATCGATCAAGACCTGAGCAATCTCTTTTGCTCCTTGGTATTTGTGAGGAAATTTTCGCAGATACTTGAGTAGAACTTCATCTCCCAGGCGCATTTCCTCTCTTCCAAAATAATGTGTTGCTAGCCCACGATAAGATTCAAAATTCAGTGGATTCAAGGTGATTCTACGACGGTATCCCTCTACCACAAATTGATGATTTTGCAGCTCTTCACCCAGATAAATATAAATATCAGCAACCCAAGGCTGGCGTCGAGAACGCAGTTCTTCGAACGACTGTAAGGCTAAGTCTTTTTCACCCATCTCAATCAAAGATTGTAAGATTTTCTGCACAATCGCACCTTTCTGTTTGGGGACTTGCAACAAACGTTCTAGCAATTGCTTTCTGAATTTCTCGCCTTGATGCGCCTGTACAAACGCTTCTATGATTGAGACAGTATCCAATCCCCCTGAATATTTTCGAATTTCCTCAAACTCACCCAGAAATAGTAAGCTGTTTATAAAGAAATTACGGAAAGATTCACTGGAAGTAATCTTATCCCCAAAAATCTGTTTTAACTGCATTAGCCTAACCATTTCCGGCTCTTTGTCAGACAAGCAATTAATTAAATGTTCAGAAGCTCTTTTTTTGAAAGAATGTCCTACTTCCAACCAAGCCTCCTTCAAATCTTGAATCGCCCCCTCCTCAGAGCGACAGTAAGAGACTACCGAACGTAAGGTTTTGAATTCTGGACCCTCCCCTGGAAAAACTTTTATAAATTTTTCCGCTTGATCTAGATTGCCTGAGCGTAGAAATGCTTCCAACAAGTGCTGGTTACCACTCTTACACAAGCTAGACTCAATGAGAATTGAAAATAACAGTAGAAAAATTGACAGTTTACGTAACATTGGGGAGTAGTTTAACAACTTTTAATTCTTAAGCATAGCTGACAATCCACCTTTGTATTATGCTTACAATTATGGATATCACTGGTTTGGAATTAAACACAGAAAATCTAACCATTCTAGAAGAACAACTGGCCACTCTCTTCGTAGGCAATGCTCATGTAAGAGAGACACGATTTCAGCAAGCGCTAGTAAACTTACTGCAAACAAATCCAATCATATTGGAAGCCTCTCTTAAAATTAAACCAGAGCAAGGTGAATCCTTCATCCTTCTCTTGATTCAACAAGTATTCAATTACTCGATTAATTACCGTCACGCCATTTACAAACCCTACTGCCCTCGAACCGATAAGGAAAAGCTGTTACTCAAAAAAGTGATTCAACTACACTTTCCTCTATTATTGGAAAATGGTGATGACCTCTTTACTATTCTTGAATTGAGTTATGAGCAGAACGAGCAAGAGGGTTCCAAGCAATCTAGATCAAACCATAAAAAGCCCGAGTCAGAAACTGACTACTGTCCAATCCCAAACCACAGGGATCCAGGTTTACGCGAAGACTTCTTGCAAGAATTATGGGTAGTCTCTAAAAGTCAAGAACATGACCAACCCGAAGAACTTGTGGGTAGCTATCCCTCATGGGTGCGGGGCGTAATTAGGGATATGCGACGAACATCTGCCTTATTCAAAAAATTCAAAGACAATGAAAATCGAACCTTTATAAGTAGAGAGGACATTAAATACCAACCACATCATAGAATTATAAATCTTTTAATTGCCATGGAGTTTTATTGGATTATGAATCAAAGGGAAGTTAACTTGGCGCAAAAAATGACCAATGCAGAAATGCAGGTGGCAATCCAAGATTACCTTTACACAATAGCTGACCAATTCTTAAAACTACTACCAGAAAATCACCTGTATCGATTGACAGTGAGTGCCGAAGAGCGACGTAACTGGGAATGTGAAAAACTTAGAGGAATGATGGGGGCTAAGCAACTTCTGGCTCAATTCTCGGACAATTCGCTCAATCAAATCATCGAATGTACAGAATATACGATTAATTTGAGAGAGGAGCGAGTGCACGAATTTACCCCAAGTGGGATGCGAAGTAAAAAACTTGTGATTAAGGAATATACGCACGATGAAATCGACAATGTAAACTATAAAGATCCAGGCTTACATGAAGAGTTTTTATGGGATCTTTATGGAGCCAAACTCAAAGAGAAAGTCAATTGGCATTTCGAACCCGCAGAGGATTGGCCCTCTTGGACCGCGGGAATTTTAAGCGGTATGACTTCATCACACGCCATTTATCGTGAATTTTTAAAATCGAAGGAAAGAAGTAAAATTTTTCAGAGTCTACGATTTCAGCCACATCATGCCAATATTCGCCTACTCATCGCGGCAGAATATTTCTGGCTTTTTAATCATCGTGAAGTTGTTCTACCAGAGGAACTAAGTTTTTTTCAGGCAAAGGCTATTCAGCGCAAACACATCTACGATATTTATGAAGGCTTCCTAGAACTCTACAGGCCTGACCATCCTGAACGTAACCGTTGCTCCCGCTTGGAAAGAGAGTTGGAATGGTCTGTAGAGAAAATAAGAGGGTCTAGTGGGGCGTCTAAAATTGTGTTTACCTTCTCGCTCCATGACAAGTCATGGTTGGTGGAGGCAACCACCTCGTCAATTGTTACCAAAGAAATGAAAAAATCAGACAGAGAAAAATAGTCAATAGCTCTAGCAAGACGAACACTTTCGTAAACTTCTTTGTTGATTCACTAAGCCCTATTCGCAACATTTAACCGTCCCCTTCGTAGTGATAAATGCAAAGAGGTTTTATGCGCTTACAATTTACGATAATATTGTTAACCTTTACATTGGCCCAGATTACATCGTTTCAAGCAACTGAACAGCCACAAGTTTCTGATATTTCAGAAACCTCTGAAACCGATTCTGATAGTTCCATCTCACCCCAATCCGACAAAACTATTAAGCACTACAGGTATCCATGGGAAAAAACACCCGAAGCTTGGAATGCCGCGATGCAAATTACGCAACACAAGCTTCGACGCAAATACCCTGTTGATGATCGCAGAGGAAACCAGAATATGAGCGTCTGGTACAAAAACGAAGTTTCAATTGAAGCGGTCCAAAATATCACTCCCGAAAGCTTAAATTCTCCAGATTACGATGGTCAGCCAGTTCAAGCTAGTATCGCTGTTTTTGTGATACAAGTTAAAATTAGAAAGATCGCCACAGCATCGAATGGAACGCTATCCGCTTGGCAAAGATTCCAGACAAATATACAGAGTTTGGGAGTTCCAAGTATGGCGCCTATGGAACTTACACAAAATTCGGTGCAACCTGGTAAAGTGCTCGATGAAGATCTCGATTATTTTCTTATCAGCGTACCCCAGAGACCTTTTTCGCGTGTGGGAATCAACAACCCCATGGGCAACCAATTAAGCCAGACCGTTATGTCTGCGGCTCTTGGAAGAAAGTTAGAGACACCATCACAACCGAAACTCAACAATATAGAGGTGAAAATTTTATTCCCATCCGAAAAAACCATGTTTATGGAACTGAAGAAATCGGACATAGAAGCTTTAGAAGGAGGAACGCCTTCTGCAAGACTTTTGAAACAAGCCATGAAAAATTACCCCTATGCCATGTACAATCCGCAGTTGCAATCAATATTAAAAGACATGCAATCGAGCGGACTTGAAAACGAAGAATAAAAACGAAGAAGCCAGAAGCTTCAAACTAAACTATTTTTTCATGTATGGTAGCCTTGGGCTGGCTCTTCCATTCTTTCCAGTATTCTTAAAAAACTATGGATGTGGATCGTCACTGATTGCATTTCTACAAAGCCTGCAACCAATACTTTTATGTTTCGCCCCGGCCTTAGTAGGTCAATGGGTTAGTCAAGGCTTATTAAATCGCGAGAAGCTAATTGTATTGTGTGCCTGGGGTAGCTTGTTATCAATAGTTCCCCTTTTCTTGGGAAAATCACTAACAATACTTATTCTCTGTCTAACTATTCATGCACCATTCAGGGTAATAATCAGTCCACTGGTAGACGCGTCTTGTCTAGACTATATAAAGCGCTCAGGAGAAGAATATGGAAAATTACGTTTATTCGGATCACTAGGCTTTATAATCACAAGTTTATTTGGTGGGAGTTTATTCTCTTGGGGACCACTAATTCCATTTTTAATAGCCTATACGATCTTACAAGTTGGGCAAATCGTTACAGCCCATTCACTAAAACAAAATTTAAAAAAGTCTCCACAAACTACCGAAGTGGAAAAAACATCTAACATTCCAAGTAAACTTTTTTGGACACCCATTCTCCTATTTCTTCTGTTCAGCTTTTTTCATCAGATTAGCCAGGGAACTTACTACGTTTTTTACTCAATTTATTTAAACGAACAGCTCAACGTCCCTATGGATTGGGTGGGGCTATTCTGGATTATTGGTGTTCTAGCTGAAATGCTAGTAATGTTCTCCTACCAAAGAATCTGGGGCAAAATTAAAGAGGAATGGGTGTTTATTATTAGCGCAATATTGAATGCTCTCAGGTGGTGGTATACAGCTCATTGTTCTTCTGTGGAAACTATGATCTTTCTACAGACTTTGCATGCTTTTAGCTTCGGTACTTACCAAGTAGCCGCAATGCGAATAATAGAACGCCAGTTCCCCGAAAAGAGAAGAAGTTTCGGGGTGGGACTCTTCGTTAGCCTGAGCTATGGCTTAGGCGGTGTTGTGGGCATGAACGGCGCTGGATGGATGAGTCAGTATTACGGTTTGCGCGAACTTTTTGAATACTCTGCAGCAATTGCGGTAATTGCTGTCATACCCATTTTCGTGATGCTACTCAAACACTTCCAATCTACCTGCATGACAAACCGCACGACTTAGGTCATTGAATTTGTCTCTTGAATGCGCCAATAATTGCTCTAGGCACTCTTCTGCGTCGGTAGAATTTATACTCGGAAAAACGGTAAATGACGCCAAATTCCCAGGCTTGAAACCAGTTAATTGATAAGCCTCAAGAATATGAGCTCCAGCAACCGTGGCCCTGTAAAGTGCTTCTTTCGCGCTGACAAATCTACCTGCTGACCTATGCTGACTCAAAAAACTTTGCATCACATCAAGCATACTCAAATAGGGCCCCGCACCAATATCAGAAGCCAAAGCCCAACTAACTCCTTCACGTCGCGCCCGCTCAAGCTCAAACAAGCCACTACCTAGCCCATGCTCTTCTTGGGGAGCATTTGAAGTGGGGCAGTGCGCTATCGCTGCCTGAGTATCTGCAAGAATTTTCCATTCTTGACTAGTTAGATGAATGCAGTGACCTAATATGCAACGTTTCTGAATTAAACCAGCTCTTTGATAAATCTCTAAATATGAATCTGCATCGCAAAACTCCGGCCACTTTCTATACAGACTCAATGTCTCTTGAATTTCTCTTTTTGTCTCAGAAAGATGAGTTTGAACAAAGCGCTCAGGAGAAACGAGCTCCCTCAAGCCAAGTAATGTTTCAGCATCACAACTTAAGGCAAAACGTGGAGTGAGAGCATATTTTGGATTTTCTAAAAACTCCTTTAGTTCATCAAAAATTTCATATTTTGATTGAGTTAATTCCTGAGGTGAATTATGTGTCATCACTACATTACCGATTAGAAAATGACCTCTAAAACACTCTTGCGCAATTTTAAACGTACTGCTGTGAATAGAAGAATAAACGGCGCCACTCAATGTTCCGCAACGAAAAAGTTTTTCTGAAAACTCTAAGGCTCGTTGCCGCGTAAAGCTTACATCTGAAAATTTCTGCTCTTCTGGAAATACAAAATTTTCGAGCCAATCTAAAAGCCTACCTTTAGCCATAGATGACACTCGATCCTGTACCCAATGAAAATGTATATCACTAAAGGGAGGCAATAAAGTTTGCAGACCACCATCGTCTCTAAATTCATAAATCCGCTGTGCTTCAGATTCTAGAAGATCAAAGCGCCCAAAGCCTAAGATACGATCTCCTTGACACAAAAGACCTCCGTCCTCGAAAAAGTCACAATGGTCGTCATTCAACGATTGAATGATTTTGCCACGGTAAAGAGTCTTTAGGCTGCCTCTAGCTCCTGATTCAACACTAATAGAGTCTTGATTACTCACTATGAAGACTCTTTCTCTGTCAAATAAGAAGGTCCAAAAGGATGAGTTAACAAATCTTTGAAACGATGTTCGCAAAGAATAGATTCAAAATTTGCCAATACGATCGGAAAATCTGGAGGGCAAAATTCCGCCATCACTTGCAAGCAAAGAGCGCACGGTGGCGTTGGTTTTAGGGTGTCTGCCATAATTAAAATACCATGAAAATTAGTAAAACCCTCTGATATAGCCTTGTAAATGGCTACTCGCTCTGCGCACATTGTTGCTCCATAACTAGCATTTTCGATATTACAACCAAAAAAGCCAGAACCTTCCTCAGTTTGCAAATAAGAGCCGACCTTAAAACCGGAATAAGGAGAATAGGAACGATTGATATTTTCCAACGTAACCTTAAAAGCTGCTTGTGACCAGTCAACCTTGTGATCCATAATTACCCCTTGTGATTTTAAATTAAAAAACTCAACAATAAAGCAAAAGCCTTAAAATACATTAGCCCTGACATTCTATTCTGCGCTAGTATTGTATCAAATATGTGGAGGTCACAAACGTGAGAAATATGGAAGATGTTTTTAAAGCTATCAACGAAAATGAATTAGACCAATGCCTACTGCTTGATGTACGCACGGAGGAGGAGTTCAGAGGCGGACACATTTCTGGCGCATTAAATTTGCCACATGATTCGATCAACCCAGATGAGGTGGAAAAACTAAAAAACTACCAACGCGTAATTGTTTTCTGTCAAATGGGTGGACGAGCGGGAATGGCTTACCATACTTTAAATGCTTCAGGTCTCAAAAATGTAGTTTGCATTGATGAAAATGGAATGGGCTATTGGTACGAAAAAGGTTATCCGACGGTTTGATAGAGGCAAGAGAAGAACCTCAGTTATTCAACGAAAGTCTCCAACTTACTTCCTAATTTCTGAACTCCACTCAGACCAAAAAACTCTCCTTGAATCTCAAAATTCGAGTTCAAACAGTAGATCTGAGGCTGAATTCGCAAAGGGAACTGCTGGCGCAAATATCTCCCAAGCTCTGTCTGCGGATTTACTCTTATTTTTTGAAATCGAGCCAGTAATTTTACTAGACCTGGCTTGGTATAAACATCCTTCATAGCCCTTTTACAGTTTTCGCGAGAAGGGTTACAAAATTCAAGTAAGATAAAACCATCAGCCATTGAGATGAGATCTTGATACTCGCTTTTATTTTCTGGAAGAAAAAATCCATTAATCTGCTCAATACTTTTTAATTTTGAAAACTTATTTTGAGTCTTCGAAACTTGAAAACTTGGATCATTTACAGATTTTCTCCATCTCGTGTAACTTTCTTTGGATGCATTAAGCTTGGACAAATCTGTAGACACAATTTGTACGGCCTTTTTCACCTTTAATTGCTTTTCTACAACTTTTTCAAGAATAAATGAAAACACTGCGTTGGGAGATACATCTAAAGCCAATCTGACAGTGTTTTCTGCTTCCTGTCTGAGCCCTTCCAAAGCTTGCAGATAAGCTAAACGATAGTAATTTTCGAATTGGCTTTGTGTGCGTTGAGACAATTTAGACTTAAAAAAATCCATCAATTCAATTACAGTTGGGGATTTAATATCTTCACCGAATTCAGGCGCAAATTTCCAGAGATAATAAGCTAGGTAGTGTAACTTTTCATTGTCTCCGCCCTCAAATTTAATTTTGCGAAATTGACGCCTCAAGTCTCGAACCATTCGTCGAAAATGAATTGCTTCTTTGGCATAAACATCGGGAGCCAATCTCAAAAAGTCAAAGGCCATCTCACTCAAATTTTGTTTAAGAAAATAAAAACCTAAGCCCTCAATCAATTCCATATCTCGAGGCATTGATTGCAGAAGAAACTCCGCCTCTTCTAATTCGAAAATATTTTCTACACGTATTTTATATAAGAACTGATAAAGCTTCAGACGTTTAGCATGTTTCTCCCGAAAAAAATCGAGGAACTTTTCACAGGCCAGTTGATTTTGATTCGTGCGGCAGGTCTGGTACGAATCGTAGATTTCCCCAAGTCCATACAATGAATGAGCAATTCCTCCGTATAAGTTCTGAAAATTAGAATCTAACGCTCTTAACTTCATAAAAGATTGATGAGCTTTTTTAAATTCATAGTCCTTTAAATAACTACTCGCAAGATAATACAAAACCTTAGTGCTTCTAGGATTTCGTTGATGCATTAAAAATAGCTCTGCTACAGATTCGCAATAAAGACTGGAATACATTAAAAAGCCCAAGAAAAAATTCGAAAACCACCGGTTCATATAGACTCCAAATTGGTAATCACGCGAGGAAGATGACTCGCTATTCTCGTTAATGCTTCATAGGTAATTGTTTGACTAATCTCAGCCAACTCCTCTGCCGTAATTCTTGAGGATTCATCCTGTCCCAAAAGTGTAACTATCTGCCCAGCACTAACGCCATCAATGTGCGACACATCGACCATACACATATTCATAGCAATTCGACCTACTACAGGCGCTCTCCGACCGTTCACAAGTACGACAGACTTACCCGAATACATCCTACTATAGCCGTCATAATAACCTACGGGTAAAATTGCAATTTTACCCGGTCTCAACACCTCATAACTACATCCATAACCCACTTTGTCGCCAGTTTTAACGCTTTTAATTTGCGCTATTTTACATTTCCAACTCAAGGCAGGTTTTAAATCACAATGAACTCCACGTTCTCTCAAACTCAGATAAGTCTGCCATGAGCTGTAATGTCCATACATACTAATCCCTACCCTCGCAAACTCGCCAGCATGATTAGGGTGCAATAAAGCTGCTGCACTTGCACAACTATGAATTTTGACTGTGGTGGAAAACAGCTTTAGAGACTTTCGAAACATCTCATATTGTAGCTCAAAAAAACTGGTATCCAAGGTATCTTCAACATTGGCATAATGAGTATATGCACCCACTATTTTAAGTCCCAACTCGTCTACTTTTTGAAGAAAATCAGACAGATCATCTAAAGCTACTCCTTGTCTATTTAGCCCAGTTTCAATTTTCACATGAACATTTTGACTAGGACGGAACTCAGCTAAAACTTCGAGATGCTCGGTTTCATAAACAACGGGCAGCATGTTTGTATCTAAACTCTCCAATTTTCCCACTGGAATGTAACCCATGATCAAAATAGGCTCATTAAGCCCTCTAAACTCTCGAACCTTTTGAGCTTCATCCAAAGAATCGACACACAATAGAGATTGACCAGACGGTAGGATTTGAGCTAGACAATCGATCCCATGACCATAAGCATTCGCTTTAATAACTGGAGCTAATGCCACACTGCTTGGCAAATTAGAGCGAATTGACCTTAAGTTATGGTGGATCGCCGCAGCATCAACCTCGACCCAGGATCTGAAATTATTCAATTCTTACCCCTTAAGGATTTAATACATTCTTTGTATTCACTAAAAAGCTCTTCTCGCATCTTATATTTACCATCTTGAACAAGACATTCACCATTTACATAAACCTCTGATATACAAGATTTTCCAGCTGAAAAGATGATCGCATCCAGTAAGCTAGTTTGGGTAACTTCCAAAAGAGACGGATGATCATTCTTGAGACTTAAGAAATTTGCTAAATATCCTTTTTTTAACAACCCTACCTTAATTCCACAACTGGCTTCCGCTGATTTCTGTACCCTACTAAATAAGGCTTCTGCACAAGAGCCACTGCTGGAATCTGAGATAGTAACTCTTTGTCCACTGGTTAATCTCTGACCGTATTCAAGAGTCGCAAGCTCTTGAAATGGTTCTATCATTACATTCGAATCGCTCCCTATTGTGTAACGACCACCGCCCTCATGAAAATTTTTAAGCCTAAACACACCATCACCCAAATTAGCCTCAGTAATTGGACACAGAACTATATTGCATTGATTTTTGATAGCAATCTGAAACTCAACATTGTCAAAATGAGTCGCATGAACCATATTCCAACGCGAGTCCAAATTAACGCGAGAACTTAAATATTCCAGAGGGCGAGCTCCATAAGCTAATTGAATTTGTTCAATTTCCAGTGGCTGCTCAGAAATATGAATATGTACAGGTAGTTCTCGCCAGCGCGGTTCACATAAAACTTTATTAAATACACCCAAGGACTCTGCTTTTACTGCTCTCAAAGAATGCAAACCAAAAGCTAAGTTCGTACCTTCTATGGAATCTACAAGCTCTAAATAATTATCAATCTCATCAAATACAAAAGGCTCCTGTTCTTTTGTACATGCTTTAAAGGGTTCCGATTGTTGATATAAGACAGGCATAAGGCATAGAGGAATTTTAACCGTTCTAGCTGCATCGATTATCGAATTAGCCATTTGCAGGGCAGCTACTAATTGATCTTTTTTATTTGTACTAACACAATGTGGTTTGTGTAAATAATGAAATTCACAATGAGAGGTGAAACCTGACTCTAAACATTCCACATACAACCACTGACAAATTTTTCGGTTTATTTCGGGGCTTATATTTTTCGCCAAATTGTACATTTGTGTACGCCAAGACCAAAAGCTATCCTGGGCCGCTTGACGCCGTTCACACCAGCCAGCCATAGCCCTCTGAAAAGCGTGCGAGTGAGCATTATGGAAACCTGGAATAACCAAACCTAATTGATACTCCGAATCACTTTTGACTCCTTTCTCAATTGACTCAATATAGCCATTCGAACTTACCTTTATAATTATGTTCTGATGCCAATTCTCCCCATCAAAAAGTTTTTCAACAAAAAAGCTTTTCATTGCTTACTCTCTACTTGAGTCATGTAATCTGCAAATTCTTCAATCAAAGACCTGAGTAAATCACTAACATTTTCAAAATCTTTAGATTTTCGCCTAGTAGTTTCGTCTAAATACAAGTGTTGACTCATTTCTAGTTGAAAACTATAAACTCTAGGATTCCATTCACCAAAATATCTCGTTATTTGTCCACCTTGAAAAGGCTCGTTAATGGACACACTATAATCATTTGATCGTAATACATCAGTAGCAATATTCAAAAGTTCCTCAGGACAAGTCTGTCCCTGACGATTACCCAACACAAAATCAGGAAATGGAGAACCTGGAAATCCTGGTAATTTACTTGCAATGCTATGAGCATCAAATAATAAAACCCTAGGGAAACTATCTAACAAATTCTCCAAAATAAGCTCTAATGCCTGGTAGTAGGGCGTATAAAATTTTTGGATCCTACGACTAAGCTCGGCTTCATTAAGATTAAATTCTTTAAGGTAGATCTCGTTCCCACAGAAAGTTCGCATCGGACAAACAGGGGTATCATCGCGTTGTCCAGGATAAAGCGCTTCTCCATTAGGTAATGGTCTATTCAGATCGATTACATATCTACTAAACTTAGCACTGACCAAGCAAATGCCGAGTTTTGGAGCAAAACTGTACAGATCATTAACAAACAAGTCGGTATCAGGTAATTTGGACCCCTCAGGAGTCATCATCACAGAAATATCATCAGGAACCTGCTGGCCGCTATGGGGAGAACTAATTAAAATTGGCAGGCCATCTGCCGGAAAGACATCGAAAATCTCATTAGAACTTGGAAGCATAGACCACCTAAAGGTACCATAGCGCAATGATACAAAAAACTTTTTGTGTACTATTATTGAAGATCATTCTTTTTATTGGATTCACCAACCCTCAACAAGAAATAGTTGGTCTCCATATTCCAAAATCTGAGTGGATCGGGCTAGGTTTTTATCTAACAAGGTACCCACAAAATAAGGAACCTAACTTTTACAAAGATTGTTTTGAAGATGCTAACTTCTTTATGCAAGCCAACTATTTTAAGCTCAATAGTAAACTTTTCACCGCAAACAAGTGGTTAAAAGGTGGAAACCTGGAGCTCATAAATCAGAAAAATAAAAAGATCTACTGCAAAGTAGATTCTGAAGGATATTTTCCAGAATTGGTATTTTTTAAGGATTTATTGGATATTCGGAAAAATTTTAATGGAAAAACTGTTTGGAGCCGGAAACACTTCTTCTATAGTCGCGATGCAAAGGGTAAAGCTGTTAGATATAAGTTGCCTCGCTTTTGCCAGTTGAAGATAACCGCAGTAAATCTTGCACCAAAAAGTCAGAATGTCTCAATTAGAATAGATTTGGAAACTGCGGATGGTTACCCAGGCTTTCTTGATATAAACTACAGTGGGATAAATCGTAAACCGCCGTATAATGGCCTAGAGAGATACCTCTTCCTCCATAATCCGCAAAAATCATTTCAGATAATCAATGCAAATTGGGATTTAATTAAAATGGGGCAAACTAGCTTGGGAATGAGCATACAAGAGGTGGAAATGAGTCTAGGTAAGCCAAAGGATAAATTTATACAAGGAGAAGAGACCATTTTAGTATATCCTTCTAGTCAAATGCTAAATCAGCATTTTATATTTTACGAAGATCACCTTGTTGAGAAGAAGTCTGCAACTGGAGATAGTTTTTGAGTCCTACGAAAGCATATATAAAACAACGCCATTTCTATTCTGATTTTGAGAAAAATGAAAGACGTGAACGGAAAAGTAAGCGAAACCGAAAAAGCGATACCTGTAGTGTTCGAGACTTAGCATTAAATCAGGTAGCTGACTACTTTGAAGAGCAAATAATCCCAAATGACAAACGTGCAGAATTTCGATGGATGTTGAAAATACAAGACAATTGGTCAAATATTTGTGGTCCCCTTTTGGTTCGCTATTTAAGACCCCATAGCTTTCGAGCAACAAAATTGGTTATAGAAGCCAGCTCAGGTTTATTTCTAGAGCAGGCCAGACTGATCGAAAAACAATTTCTAAAACGGGTACAAGAAAGTGTTCCCGAAGCTCAAATAAGCCAATTCGTATTCAGAGTAGGTGAATTTGACTCACACCCTACCCCACTTAAATCAAAGGATTACTTAGAACGTAAACACCAGAGGGCAAAGCGCTTAAAAAAAGAGGGTCTTTAAGTCTCAAGCGGTTTTTTCACCCTTAGATACGTCACCCTTGGACTTTTTAGATCTACTCTCAAATTCAAATCCATATTTACCATTAGATTTTACATATAGATAAGCGTTAAACTTTTTACCCCGCTTACTAATGAAATCGCTTAATAATTCAGTTTTACCATTCTGAAAAAAACTCAGAGCTTCTGTCTCCGTTATCGAACGTTGACAGACTTCCACAGGCAGGCGACTTATAAAGGGGCCATCGCCTACACTTTTGGGAGCTTTACCCAATGCCTTGGGAAAGGCTGGCACTTCAAAATAATAAGCGTCTTTAGTACGCCTGAAAGTACCTTCCTGACTCATATAATCACTATCGGCAGTTCTTTCTTCCTCAACAGACTCAGCTTCTTGGAGCTCTTTAGCCGACTTACTTCGAATTGTCTTAAAACTTCCATCATCGTCTTTAGCTAACGCTTCAAGTGCATTGTCTGCACCTAATACCAGTTTACCTTTGAATGGCTTTCCATCAAAATAAAGTAGCTCCAACTCCCCAGTCTCTCCTGTTTCTAGTAAATCAAGCAGGGTTCCTCGATCGATATACCTACCGTAATATTCCTTGTGAATGATGCATTTTTCATCATCTGTATCCACGTATCCAGAAAGTATTTCTCTAAACTTACGGCCTGACTTATTACATTCAACTAAGGGCTCTTCCTGATATAACTCTTCATATTGAAAATCACGAATCTGTTGAATAACTTCATCCACATATTCGCTGATGGTCTTCATAAACTCGTCTCGACTAATGCCGCCTCGCTCTACAGACTGTAGCTTACTTTCAATTTCAGCCGTGAGGTCAACAGAAGTTAGACGATTAACGTCTACACGCCTTATAACGTCCACTAGCCTAATGGCCTTAGAAGTAGCCTTTAAACCTGAACCTACTCGCCGGACGTACTCTTTTCGGATTAAGTTTTCAATGATGTCAGCTCGAGTCGCCGGAGTACCAATACCCTTACCTTGCATGGCTTCCATAAGCTCCTCATTTTCCAAAGATTTGCCTGCATACTCCATCAAGCCGAGCAACTTTGCTTCGCCGATTCTGGTCGGTGGGCGAGTCATCTGCTCAGTTACCTCATAGTCGTTGTAGGTTACCTGATAGCTTTGATCAGCTGAAACTGGCAATGGGGGTAAACTTTGCCCCTCATCCTTGACCGTACCATAAACCGCTTGCCAACCTTTCTCTCTTAAGTATCTACCCTTACTCCTGAATTCGAAATTCCCAAGAACAGAAACACGTTCGACATTTTCCCATTTTGCAACGGGCATAAATGCAGCGAGAACGCGCTTGACAATTAGATCAAATATCTTAGATTCATCATTCCCTAAATTCGAGGAAGGAAATTCACCAGTCGGGATAATGGCAAAGTGATCCCGTACCTTTTTATTATTGAAAAATCGTCGGTCTTTACCTTGAATTTTACTTTGAATCTGACTTGCAAAGGAAGCATATGTGGGAAGATCACCCAGTTTTCCAACGGCCCCCTGAAGAACAGGACCATAATCCTCCGGTAGATACTTGGAATCCGTCCTAGGGTAAGTAATTAACTTTTCTTGCTCATACAATTTCTGAGCCGCTTGAAGAGTACGCTGAGCAGAAAAGCCAAATCTTCTGTTCGCATCCCTTTGCAAAGATGTCAGATCGTAAAGTATGTGCGGCTTTTGTTCAGATATCTTTCGAGTCTCCGATGCGTTGGCCTGGTTTCCTTGGAGTTGCCTCAATTGATTCTTAATGTCCTCCAGCATCGAATCGTCGAAGATTCTAGTTGGGTTTGACTTATCTTTGGCTTTATCCCGTAAGTGCAGAGTGCCCATATAGTCATGATCATCAGCGCTAAATGAAGCTTCCACTTTGTGATATTTTTCTGGTCGATGAGCGATTATTTCGAGCTCTCTTTCCACCAGCATCGTCAAAGTCGGAGTCTGTACTCGGCCCACCGAAAACACCGTGCGTTTGGCGCGAGATTGAAGTCGCTTTGTTATAGCTCTAGTACCATTGATACCAATAAGCCAGTCACTTTCACTGCGACTTTTCGCGGAATCTGCCAATCCATCAAATTGACTACCAGGCGCTAACTTGTCAAAACCATCTCTGATAGCTTCATGAGTCATTGACTGAAGCCATAATCTCTCCAAAGGCTTCTTAACCTTTTCTCGTTCCACTATTTCTCTAAAGATAAGTTCGCCCTCTCTACCTGCATCACATGCGTTTATAACGGAGCTTACATCTTCGTCTTTAAGAAGACCTTGAATAATGCGATATTGATCTCGAGTTCGAGAAACCACTTTCCATTTAAATTTTTTGGGAATTATGGGTAAATCTTTCAGTAGCCAAGATTTGTACTTTTTATCCATGTCCTCCGGGTCTTGTAGTTCCAAAAGATGGCCGATCGCCCAAGTGATTAGATAATCTTCACCTTCGAAGTATCCCTTATGTTTCTTCTTTATAGACAAAGCGGATGCGATGTCACTAGCAACACTTGGCTTCTCTGTTATAACTAATTTTTTACTCATTTAATGTCCCTTGAAAACACAATCTATCAAAAACCCATTTGGCAATGTTGTCCATACTTGCCTTTGAATTTCAATCTTTTTTTTATTCGGTACCCTATCCGGTACTATACTGACAAGCCAAGTCAAGTACTTCAAAGTGCGCATTAATGGTATCCTTAACACATGGATCATCTTGGCCCGCAAAAACGAAAAAAAATAGAAGGGTGGAAAAGAAGGAGAGACTGCTACTTTCTACTTCTACTTCTCTGGATCATTGTTTATCCTCAAGATTGGCCTGCCTCCCTTCCTATTATTTTACTAAGTTACCTACTTGTAAGACTTTTAGAAAAGAAACTAGACTTAAACCCTTGATTCTAAGTCGAAGAATTTACGGAAGATGAAACAGATTGCATATACCCCGAAAGGTATTTTTGTAGAAATTCATAAAGCATCTTCTGCTGAGAGGCAGCATCTTCTTGCTCTGCAAGAATTTGATCCATACTAACCTCAGCATCCTTTGACTCCGTGGAATTCTCATCTGCATCTGTATTGGCCTCTAAACTGTTGGAAATTTTGCTAATCGCGATTGAATTTGATGGCTGCATTGCCTTCCTAAACTCATTCAAAGCTACTAATTTACGCAATTCAAGGTAGGATTCTGGTCTCTGAGAACAGTAAGAATCCATGAACCACCATACTTTCGATTCATCAAAAGAATATTGGGTTAACTCTTTCACGAAAGGGTAACTCAGTATAACAATAGAAATCCAAAAGAAGCAGGCTAATA
>CAZYUV010000018.1:0-21791 GCA_964650625.1 uncultured bacterium | reverse complement strand
AGCATGCCGAGCGATTTGATTCTCTAAATATTCCATTTTCCTCCCAGATTACTACGAGCTGTCTTAGTCTTCTCAAAGGTGTATCTTTGGAGGACTTAAAGATAGCTAAGTCTGAAAATCCTGCATCCTTGGATGTGCCAGTAGATACTCTTGAAAAACAAGCTGAGCAGAGATTGTTCTGCTATGCTCACTACGAGTGGATAATGAAAGAACAGGCCTCTTCAAATGAGCAAGTGAAGCTTTTTGATGACGGACGAGATACGCCGAGTCTTGCTATTTCAATGTCAGCAATCTATAAATTTATGGGAACGGATAAGCACTCGGTAAAAATACCCGAAAAATATGATTTCAGTATTTATGAAGGAATGGGTAGTTTCTTAAAGTTTGTAGATAACTTCCGGGCTTTATTCATTAAGTACCTCAAGTCTGAGTTTAGGAAAAAAGGTAAAGATATTGAAGAGTTGTCTCCATGGACTAACGAAAATGAGGTTACAGTTCAGCAAACAGAACATGACAGTGTTTCTTTCAGATTTCCTGCACAGGTTTTGTTTGATACGCTGAAAGCAACAGTTAAGCCGGAAGGTCAGACCGCGCTCAAGGATAGTTTACCAACTCTTCTTGATTTACTTGGTAGAGATCATACATCTCCATTGATCTCCAAGTTAGCAATTGAGGGTCATGCAGACTCTCGAAGTGCTCCAAATTATGTAGGGGAGTCTGGTCGAACAGGAAATGATGGACTTTCTGATGATCGAGCGGATGCCGTTTTCAACTATTGGAATCAGTCAGGCGCATCTGAATCGAGCGCGCAATCATTCAATGATTTCCAATCACAGACTTCAATAGCAGTAGAACGAAAGGGATATGGAACTTCTCGACCAGTTAAGGACGACTCGGGAGCAGAAGATATGGACCGATCTCGAAGAGTAGAGATTAAATTTTCCCTGAACTTGGAAGCTATAGCAGCAATTCAGAATGACTGGAATAAATTACAACAGTGGAACGAGATTTTTAACGGTGATCTTAGCAACGGTACTAGCGAAGATGAAAATGAAGGAGATAGTTCCACTGACGAAGATTCTAACGATTCTACATCAGAGGCTGAAGGATCATCAGATGCGGATTCCGCAAGTGAGGAATCAACGGGTCCTGATGATAGCTTAAAAACAGGTGATGATGAATCTGAGGGCTCAAACTCTGAATCAGATGCAGACCAAGACTCTCAGTCGGGCCAAGTAGGTTATCCAGCCACTCACAGCGACTCTAAAAGTCAGCTAAACGATTATTTATTTGCAGTTGAGAAATCCGGTGAATCTCCAAAGGTAGGGACTAACGATCTATTTACTGTCGAAGGAGAAGGGATTCTGTCTTCTTTTTCTACCGATGGAAGTTACAGAAACGTAAAACTTAATGAGTCCATGATTAACTGGTTGAAAGAAAATAAAGAACGTGTGGAAAATCATGATTCTTATTTTGGGAGTTCATACAGTGAAGAATATAACAAGATATACGATTTGTATGTGAATAAACGCGGAGAAGCTAGATTACGCTCAATTAAGCGTGAAACAAGTTGGAGAGGGCCAGCTTTGGATAAGGATAAATTGTATACCCTTCCTGTTGCTGAGGATATGAAAGTTCTACAGTCGATAGTGGAAGAAATGGATGCTAACTACAGTCAAGATACTGAGGGCATCAAGGGCCAAGAATGGCAGAGCAAAACGGCCCAAGAATTAACTGATATTGCAGATTCAGCAAGACTGATGGGTTATCCAAAAAATGATCAGAGCCTTTTGTACAATTATCAGAATTGGCAACGCAAGATTAGTATCAAGCCAGAACTGGCTGTAAAGTTGGATGAGGCAATCAAGGGTGCCATGCATTATGATCAGGCGCATCGCCCATCAGAGCCTTTAGCACCCCAGTTGAAAGTAATTTATGAGGAATTAGTTGATTCCAATGGTAAGCCTAAATCTTTATATCATAGCAAACCTAAACGACCTAGTGGTGGGCATGCTTTGCGGGGTTGGAAAAAGAATTGGGCCAATCGTGAGATACACACACCTAAGGATATCGAGTCAAAATTGAGGGAATTTACTAAGCTACTGGAGGGCGTACGGTTTTAGATCGACGCTTATGGAATAAATTATGATTATTGTGAAAGGCGGCCTAGCTAGGATTAGCAGGCTGCTTTTTGCTTTTTCTGTTATTTTTTACACAATTAATTTTGCAGACTCATCTCCTGACTTGAGTGGCCTGACACGAGATGATCAAACAGAAAAGCCTACCGTGTCAGTTGAGTTCAATAATGTGGAGAGGCCACCTAACGTCATAACTCCAGATCATGATTACAATTATTTCCCGTTGGAAGCATTAACTGAGGAAGATTCAGCGCGTGAGTTCGAGTCATTTCTAAAAGATCCTAGAAATGCAGGGTTAAATTATAATTTAGTTAAGAGGTTCAATAAGACTACGCGATCGAATTTTTTGGACAACTTGGTATTAGGAAAGCCATTCACAAACGCTTTGATTGAATCGGGAGTTGATTTAAGCAAAGCCGATCAATGGATTTCCCAATCGCTTGAAAAGGGTACAACTTTCAGTTTATGGGCGATTCATCATGATTTTATTGATTTCAAAAATGATCAAGCCTCTTTATTAAAGTTTATTGAGGCCTTACAAAATGAGTTGGAGTTAAATGATGAAAGTTTAAGCTATAAGAATCATGCTGATTTTGATGATATAGGTTCATTAAAGAATCAATCGATAGGCTCTGAATTACAAAACCGTGTGGATCATTTAATTATGTTTGCAAGCCAATCAAACAATGATGAGAATATTTCGTCATATCATTATGGATTGGTTTTTGCGATCTCTATTTGGATGACACGAAACATTTTAATTAGTTCCTCAAATAATGGAGAAGGTCAAAATTTAAAAGATCAATTTAATGAAATTGAGCGTCGTAAGTTATCCACTATGTTTCAGGGGGTGAATCTTCAAAGGGATTTTATGGTTGAAGGTAAGGTAGTGAAAAGCTCCATAGCCTCAGCATTAATTCATGCGAATAGCGTATTTGAGACAAAGGGTTTAGCAAAAGTTCAAGACAATATAGAATCAATTTTTTGGCCATATTTGGAAAATCACCGAATTCAAATTCAACAGAGTGGTGGTAAAGGTTCTTTGTTATTAAAAAAGTTTGACCAGAGCTATTCTAATCTTCAAAAATATCAGCAGTCGTTTCAAGATTTGAAATCTTCTATTGGAGATTTATTGAGCTCCTACGGGGTAAAGATAGAATTAAAATCTCTTCAAAACCGTGGTCAATTAGCAAGATTTTTGGCTGTGTTGGCCAGAAAAGGTATCTCCTCCGAGGATATTAATTATTTGGTGGATTCCTTAGAAAACCTTAGTAAGACTAGACTCTATATGATGTCTGAAGTTATCCAATTGAACGGGTTATTTAACAAGATTTATTCCCATTTAGAGGAATATAAGCGTGATTCAAATCGACACAAATTTTATTTAAAAGATTGGATCACAGAATATGACGAGAACTCCGAAAAACTGAATCGAAAAACTTATGTTGAGGAAGTTCAAAGTTTATTCCTCTTGTGGAAAGATCACTTCCCTAATTTAATTAAGCGCTTCAAGGTAGCATTTCAAAATTCAACGTCTCAATGTCTTCATATTTTTAAGGATACAAAATTGAAGGATATTAGAGTTGACATAGCAGATCATATTGATATTTTTGATAGCTCTTTAAAAGAGATTTCTCCAGAGTATAAGAGGGTGGCTTGTCTATTGGATTATGAGCTCCGATTGAGACAGAAATATGCCGAGAAAATTTATACAAATTTGTTTGATGATGGATTTTATTCGATACATTATAACCTGGAAGATTTAGCTCAAGAGTATTCTATGAGCTCGAGCATGGGTTCCACCAGTCCTACTAATAGAAGTGTTTATGGTTTGGTCTACGATTTAATGAAGGATCGTACGAATATTATACTCGTAACTAGTAAAGACCTCCTTAAATCTTTTAAGCCTGATGTAGAAGAAGTTCTAAGAGATACATTTTTACCCCTAGAGCGACAGCCGATTAACTCTAGAGGTGAATTCCCAATGAAACTTCCTAAAGGTATTCTACATAGTCTGAGCGGAGAGGTTAGTGATGGTGGAAACATAGTTGATATAGTATGGGAAAAACCGATCCCAAGTCCCACATTTTTTGGAACGACATTGGGAATCTGTATAGGCGATGATTGGCTTAAAAAACGCGATAATTTTCAGAAAGGCCAGGGAGGTTTAGAGCTAATTAACGAGATCTCTCGATATATGCCTAATAACGATGTCGAGGCTTTATTGGCAAGACGAGCCTTACTGTACAAGTACAATACTTTACGTCAAAAATTTCTTAAAAAGAGATTACTCGGAGACAAATCTAGCTTAGCTAAATTGAGTGCCAAAGATCTCTCAGAATTACAATATGTTGAGAAGATGTCAGAGAAAAAATTTATTCAAGCTAAACCAATTCACCCAGTAATGATAGAACATGAATATGGTTCCACATGGGTTGGGTTCGGCTATGGATTCATAGGAGATCCAACAGGGGTTCGTCCATTAGTTGGGCAAGCACAATTAGGTAGTATTCTTCATTGGGAAGCAGTTCCACCTAACGGCAGGGATAAAGAAGTGTTTATTCATCCAATTATGGACTTCAATTACCGACCTGATGAGTCTGAAAATACTCGTTATGGACCAATATTCAATCTATATTTTCCTGTTTATAAGCTAGAATCAACATCGGTTTCAAATGATCAATTTAAAATTGCTTCAGTAGGTTTTACAGAGGAAGAATTGAAGCAATTATTCAAGCGAAAGATTCAAGCCAGTCAGCAACAATTCAACTATCTAGCGGATGGTAAAAGTTATTTTATTCGCTTTAGTGATTCAATTTTGCGTTCTGGAATGCTACTTATGGATGCATTCGCGAATCATGAACAGCATCCTCCAGGAATTTCTTGGAAACAGAAGCATATTAGTCCACAATAGAAGTTATGAATCGCCTTCGTAAAGGGTATACGGTTGTAGAGATCATGATAGTTGTGACGATACTCGCCGTATTGCTTTTGACAGTTTTTTTAATTTCAATTCATCGTGCTAGAGAATTAAGGAAAAAGGCCTTCAATGCAGTTAAGATGAGGCAGCAGAATGAAGTTGTTTTAAATGAAATTACCTTGGGTAAGGAGCTTCAAAATTATCGCCTTTGGATGAATTCAAGATTGTATCAACGGAATATGGACCCTGGACCTCAAGATATTGTACTTTATCGAGTTAGTCAGGGTATTCGTTATGATAGTAGTAAAGTGGATGAATCTAATAAGATAGCACTGAGCCTTGTTCGCGCGGCTATTCTAAAAATTAGATCTGGAAAGCTAGAGGATGCGAAGCAACTGCTCTTTCAGGCTTCTCAGCTTGATCCACTAGAGCCCAAGATTTATGTAGAACTGGGTCGCGTAGGCTTATTAGGAAAAGATTTAAAATTTGCTATGGAACAAGTCAAAACTGTATTAATTATAGAACCTGATTATGCGGATGCATATATACTAAAAGCAAGAGTTCTTATGAAGCAAGGGAGCTTGGATGAGGCCTCTAAAAATCTTGAAATAGCGGCTGACAAAGTACAGTCAAGCGCTGAGCTTTTTTTGGCCTTGTCTGAATTTTACTTTCAAAAGGGCGACCTGTATCTGTCGAAGGATTATGCTGAGAAATTTAAAGCTTTGCAATAGTTGTCTTATAGTTATCTCCTGGGAAATCTCTTTGAAGTGCCAGATTGAGGAGAATGTCTTTGGCTGATCTGATTTTATTAATTAGTTTGCTATTTTTATCTGCTCTTTTCAGTGGTTCTGAAGTGTCAATTTTTTCTCTTCGTGACACTGAGGTGCAGCGCATTAAATCGCGGCAAAATATTTTTACACGAAGCCTTCGCAACCTTCTGGAGAATAAATCTAGTGCATTGATTGTTATTTTGGTTGGCAATCTAATAGTTAATGTTTTTTTATCTTCGAAAGTTTCACAATTAGCAATGCAGAGTTTTGGTGAAGCTGGGCTTGCACCTTCTGTTTTTTTCGTAACCGCTTTGCTCATAGTTTTTTCGGAAATCACTCCTAAAACAATTGCCCTAAAAAACGCTTCGAACTTTGCTCTTTTATCAGCTCCAATTCTTGTTTTTTTGAAACGAACAGTTTATCCCTTGATTAAGATTCTTGATCAAATTAGCGAGGCTATTCTCAATGTTCTGTTTGGTAAAAAGAAGGAAAATGAAGACGGTGATTTATCTACTGACGAATTAACCACCATGGTTAGTTTGGGCGAAAGACAAGGTATTTTCCATGGATGGGAAAAAAAGTTAATAGAACAAATATTTGAATTTCACGAAGTCTATGCTGTTGAACGAATGGTACCTCGACCGGACATTTTGGCTGTCGAGCTTAATGAATCTCGATCGTCAATTTTGGAAAAATTAAAAGATTTCCCCCATTCTAAAATGCCTGTCTATGAGAAAGATTTAGACACTATTGTTTCCTATTTTCAAGTCAAAGACTTTCTTTTATTTCCAGAGAAATCCGTGGAAGAAATCATGAAGCCTGTGTATTTAATTCCTGAGCGGAAGCCATTAGATAAATTGCTGCAGGAAATGCAGATAAAAAATCTTAAATTAGCCGTTCTTTTGGATGAATACGGAAATACCCAAGGCATCATAAGCCTTGAGCAAGTTTTAGAAAGTATTTTTGGTGAATGGAGAAATCCGGAAAAGGTCTCAGAAGAGGAGGAAATACAAGCTCTCGAAGTTGGTTTGTTGAAAATAAATGCCTCGGTTACGTGTAGAGAGATAAATACTTACATAGGTCAGGATATTTTTCGTGATGAGGAGTTAGAACCGGGAATTACAATAGCAGGCTTTTTAGTACAACAACTGAATAGAATTCCCCAAGTTGGTGATGAATTAGTAGATCACAACTTTGTGATAAGTGTTCTGGAAATGGAGGATCGCAGAATTTTATGGGTAAAACTCAATCTTTTAGTAGCTAAAGAGGTGAAAAGTTGAGTACGATCTTAATTGCAGTTTTTATAACATTGTTGGTATCAGCTTTTTTTTCTGCTGCAGAGATTATTTTAGTAACTGCAAATCGAATTAAGTTAGAACACCTGAGAGAAGAGGGCTCTCAAAGAGCTGTTCAAGTACTTCACTTGATTGCTAACTCAGAGACAGCCCTATCAGCAATTCTCATTGGAAATAACGTAGCTAACACTAGCTGCGCAGCCTTGGCTACCTTATTATTTGCGAAGAGTTTAACTTCTATTCCCGACTTAGAAAACTCAATTCCGATAATAACCTCCATAGTGGTAACTCCATTGATTTTACTTTGTTCTGAAATAGTGCCTAAGAATTTGGGCAGGCGATATGCCAACGATTTAATATTTTTGATTGATCGTCCTCTTCGTTTAATGACTTTTTTACTGCGGCCATTAATTAGGGTAATTCGTTATTGTTCTAATACTATTTCAAGCTTGTTTGGTATTAATTCAGATTCAGGTTCTATGTCGATATCTAGAGAAGAATTTGTTCATTGGATGAAGAGGTCTGTAGACTCAGGCAAAGTACAAGAAGAGACCGAGAAAATGATCCAGTCTACTATTGAATTTCGTGAAACGGTTGTGAAAGAGATCATGGTTCCTCTGACGCAGGTGAGAGCAATTTCATCGATTAATACAAAAGTAGCTGATTTGATTGCCTTTGCTAGACGGAGCTACTTTACTCGTTATCCAATTTACGAGGATAGGATTGATCAAGTAACAGGTTATGTCAATATTTACGACGTACTAGCTCATAGCGTAAATGAAGATCAATCCATAGAGGAGTTTGTACAACCTGTGGATTATGTACCGAATACTCTAGCTATAGATAAACTATTTTATAGGATGCAGAAAAATCGCCAAACAATTGTGATTGCGGTAGATGAATACGGGGGCTGCGACGGTATTGTAACTATCGAAGATATCATGGAAGAGTTAGTTGGTGAGATCGCTGAAGAGCATGAAATCTTTGAGCCACTTGTAAAGAAGATCAGTAATAATGAATATCATGTGGAAGCAGAAATAGATATAGATGACCTCAATGAAGAAATTGGACTAGCATTGAAGAAAAAGGGTTTTGATACACTTGCTGGATATTTAATAACTCTATTCGAAAGAATACCAAGTCAAGGTGATAGCTTCAGTTTGGAGAACCTTTATTTCGAAATCATTGAAATGAACGACCTATCGATTCAGTCTGTTCGTATTGTTATATGTGATGAGACGAAAGACTAAATATTTAGATTTACAGATTTAGCTTGATACAAAGTAAATTTCACTAGTTCTGCCAGAATTTTACCTCCGCTCTCTTCTTTAGGTAGATAATCTAAACTTTTTGCGGCATATTCATCGGCTACTTCAATGCACTGCTTAAACACCCCTGAGCGGATCAAATTTTGAGGTAGTTCATCCTGAATATATTTGAGATCCTTATTTTTTAGGGCTTCCTGCAAAGGTTTTTTCGCCAGGCGTTCTTCATTTTTAAGCGCGATAAAAATAGGTAATGTTGTTAAACCATTTAATAAATCTCTGCCCGTTGTTTTTAGGGCTTCTTGATCTTTCTGAAAAAGATCAATCAGGTCATCAATGATTTGAAACATAATTCCAAAGTTTGTACCGAATTGATGCATTTGTTCAGCTTTGTCTTCAAGACCTGGAGTTGATAAGCAAGCGAACTTACAGGCATATCGAAAGATCGAGGCTGTTTTTAGGTCGATCATTCGCATATAACTTGATTGGTCGTAGTGCCTACCTCTGCTAGCTTCCATTTCCAGAAACTGTCCTTCAGTTAATTCACTGGTAAGAACGGTCATTTCATGACTGATTACAGGATTGCCTGCACGTGTCATTAATTCAAAAGATTTGGCCAAAAGCCAATCGCCTAATAATGTAGCTTCTCCTACACCATATTTTGTGTGAACAGTGGGCTGACCGCGGCGCATTAATCCCTTATCAATAATGTCATCATGAACTAGAGATGCAGTATGTAGAATTTCTAGGCCTGCAGCAATCCATAGGACTTCTTGAGTACACTGTTGTCTGCTAATTCCAGCTGTACTTATAGCTAGAGTAGGACGCAGTAATTTTCCCCGCACACGAAACGAGTAACTTAATAGTTCTTGTAGATAAGCAGAGTTTACTGCACTACATTCTCTATCGATTATATCGTTTACCTCACAGAGACTCGCGAAAATAGGTTGTGTGATTTGTTTTAATTTTTGACTCATTGGCCAGCTAGAATATCAGTAGGCTTATATGCCACGCAATCTTGGGATCATTTGATCGAACCAGATTCTTTATTGAAGTGAAGAAAATTTGACCCTTGGGAGGACTTCGAAGTTGTTCAAAATGAGGTAAGCACCTCTGTGAGAAAAGTTGTGTTGAGTCCCAAGATGATCTAAGACCCTATCCTCTTCGTCCAATAAGCTAAGACTGAACTCTTGTGGCTGAAATGGTAATAGCAGCTCTACGGATGTGTTTGGACCACGAGAATTACGGCCGATTCTCAGAATGCTGCCACCCGGTTGAAGTAGCTTCCAGGAGCCATCATCTTCGTTACGAAGCACGGCTTTAAGTTTTCTTTTTCCGTAAAATATAAATTGTACTGCAGGTAGAAGAAACTTTTCGATTTCTAAGGTATCTTCCCAATAATTGGTGGCAAATCTAGCTTGCGTCTTACCGTGAACCCAGTTGGAATATTGAGCTGGATTGTTACGGAAAAACTCAAATCTATCAAGCTGCCTTTTTTTGTGTTTTCTGTAAGCTTCCTCGAATGATTTGGGCTGATCGCTTAAGGACGACATTAGCTGGACTAGAGCAATAGTACTTTGATCCATACCATATAAATTGCCTTGCTGATGGCGCATTTTGGCAGCGATTACTTGGCGTTCAATAACGTCTTGTTGACCTATTGGCACCCATTCGAATGGACGATTAATTTTGACTTGGATTTGAACCGGCATGGAGCCGTTGTCTTTCGACTTTCGTCTAAGAATTGTGAGCTGACATATTTTGGGTACGCTGCTTTTAATACATTCAGAACTCTTGAATTCAAATGCAGCGCTGTGTGGAATACAGATGAGCATTAGAGTAAAGATTCTGAACATATTTGATAACCTATCTTTTTCCGAATAATAAGGCAAGATGTATCGCAGAGCTCATTAGGGGTTGACGGGTTTGAAAGTGTCCCTACAATTGTGAAGCGATCTTACTATGTCGCTTTAGTAGTGACTTTTAGGTGTTAAAATAAAAAAGGAGAACCTTAGATGATCGCAATTAAAAATTTAAGTGCAGTTGTGCTTGCTGCGATTTTATTAACTAAAATCTACTCTTATCCTCAGGCACAGATGATTGAAAAGACGCGAGCCATACACGAAATGGCTTGGGAAGTACGCGACAATTCCAATCGAGTAGCTACATCTCAGGACGAGGCTAAAGTTTATCAAAAGGCTTTGGATAAGTTCGAATCACAATCCAATCTATTAGCGAAGCAGTTGATTAAAGCAGGGGATTGGAAAGTTTTCTCAGACTACTATAAAACGTTGGATGATACAGGAAAGCAAAATCTGGAATTGGTAGTTCAGGGGATTATTAGTCAAATTTTTCTTCAAGAAGAACGTAGCGATTTTAAATTGCAATCACAACAATATTTCCCAGGCTATGGATATGCAAAACCCGGTTACACCTACCGTAGAGGGGAAGAGTTAAATCGTGAGTTCCTCTATGCCTATTGGAAAGATGAGGTGATAGATGAGATTACTTCGATGGAAAAAGAATTAACCATCGAGATCAAGCTTTTGGCTCAACTTAAATTGGCTATACCTGAATTGATTGAAGGGACTAAAGCTGACGTTAATATAGATGGGACAATACATGAAGTGATTAACATCAAAATTAAGAAAGAGACGAAGATCCATACAAAGCAAAAACGTAAATTGGGTGTGGAAAAGGCTTGGTTCAAACTTTATGAAGCCAAGAAGAAATGGTGGGGTGACCTAGATTGGAACTATGTGGGCAAAACTTACCAGCACGATACAGCGGCTACCGGAGAACAAGTGATTCTAGAGGCCGAGGTTGCTCAACCAGCAAACAATAGCCGCTAAATTCAGTAAATATTTATTATATATTTTGTAAACGCTGCACTGTAATGTGCAGCGTTTTGCGTTTATATATGCTTCATGTGAATCCTACTACTCGATTTGTTGCTCAGTTTTAATATTTACAGTCTCGTTTTTTAGTTTATTACTAAGCATTAAAGTCTGTCTTTATTTCTAATATCTTTTTGTTATAGCAGGTCTTTATTCATGGTATTTGTGATGTTGTTATTCTTTATTATTCGGATTCAGAATTATTATTTCCTTAATTCCTTTGATTTGATCGATAATGTGATACAAAATAAGTGACGCTATGGCCACGATAAGTTTGTGTACAATATTTAGGGACGAGGAAGAGTTTTTACCCGAGTTTCTAGATTTATTAGAGAATTTTGTTGATGAGTTAGTGCTTGTCGATACAGGTTCAATAGATGAAAGTCTTCAGATCATTCATGATCGAGGCCATGAAACCCATTACTTTGAATGGGTCAATCATTTCAGTAAAGCTCGGAATCATTGCTTATCATTAGCAACAAGTGATTGGTTGCTAATGTTGGATGTGGATGATCGTATCGAATTAGCTAGTCTTGAGATGCTTAAAGCGAAAATTGAAAGTACTGATCGGGATGCAATTTATGTTCCTTATATTAGCTTGACTAGTAAAACCTGGAGAGATTCTAAGCAAAGTGCTAGAGCGGTTCAGAATCGACTGGTTGCTTTTCGAAATCATAGAGGATTTCATTATCGAAATCCGGTGCATGAGAATATTGAAAATGTTGTGGAGGAAATGGGGGGTACTTTCGATTTTGTAGATGCGCCTGTTTATCATATTGGTTATGCGGAAGAGTTGAACAGTTTGAAGGAAGTTCGAAATACAGAATTAATTCAAACTAATTACTTAGAAAACCCTTCAGAACCTGAAAATATTCTCAATTATTGTGCAATGCGTTGGGATGATCCAGAAGTTCCCGACTTATTACGCAAAGTTCTCAATTCAGAGTCAAGTCATCAGCGTTACAATGCGGCAAGTAGAATACTTAAATGGATGGATGATAAGGGTGTCGCCTTATCAGATGAAGAGACTCTGGAACAAACACTTCTGAATATTCACCCCCGAAGTGGAATCGTTAATCTTAGAAGAGGTCGAAAATTCTTTGCTGAATCAAAAATTGATGAAGCGTTAGCTTGCTATCAGCTAGCATATGAAGGAATGCAGTTTGAAATTCTGGAGAGATTACCTAGGGAGGAGATTCTTGAGCGATTAGGTTTGTTGTATGCTATGAAAAAAGATTTGGAAAAAGCACTGGAAAGCTTTCGTGAATGGGAGCTTGCTTTCGGTCGTTCCCCCGGTAGTTATCATTTACTTCTTAAAACCCTATTTGCACAAAAGAATTATGGTGCTTTTGTAAACGAAATCCAGAATCCACCTAAAAACTTGCGTGAGATGCTTCCTGAACGGCTTTATGAATTACGAAACTTTTTAAGTATTATGCAATTTCGTGGCCAGGCTGAGATTCTTGCAAAATTTTGCGAGGATGCAGGTATAGAAACAGGTAAAGTGTGAGTTCGGAAACAATAAGTATTTGTACGATTTTCAAAAATGAAGAGAAATTATTGCCTGATTTTTTGGATAGTTTTGAAAATCTTGCAGATGAATGGGTATTAACAGATACGGGTAGTTCTGATGGCAGTTTAGATATAATTCGCGATAAAGGAATCGAATGCCTTTTCTTTGAATGGTGTGACCACTTTAGCAGAGCTAGAAATTATGGCATCGAGCAGGCTAAATCTGACTGGATATTTGTTGCTGATGTGGATGATCGGATTCGACCTGCAGACATTAAGACCTTTAAAAAAGTTCTTCAAGAAACCGACGCTGCAGCTATCACAGTTAATTATGTTAATCTTAAAAAATCTGATTGGCTTGCAGAAGAGCCGATTGAAATAAATCGGCAGATTCGTATGGTCTGTTTTCGAAATGGACTTGGTATTCATTATCGTGGAGCCGTGCATGAAGACCCGATGGTAAGCATAGAAGAGCTCGGAGGCGAGCTTATTCATTTGGATATCCCTGTTTACCACCTAGGCTATGCAGATGATCTCCTAGAGGCCAAGTTAATTCGTAACAGTAGACTTTTAAGTCAGCAGTGGGAAAATGGTCATCGAGATCCTGATTTGACTCATTATTACACATCAATGCATTGGGGCCCTGAGATTTGGATAAGGGAGGCTCTTGAAAATGTCCAAAAACAAATAAAATCGGAACGCTCTAAGAGATTAATTGAGGATCTATACTATTGGTATATGGATTTTGATCCTAAATCTTGTAGAAAGATTGAACAAGAATTAAAAAACAAGCGCCCAGGCAGCGCAGCTCTTCTTTTGCAATCTGCGAGGAAGAGTTTTTTCGAACAACAATCTGAGCTCGCGATACAACTCTTTAATGGTTTGTGGTTACAGTCAGAGCTTTCCTATCCAACACGCTATCGTTCTGAGGTAGCCCTGAGATTGGCCTTCCTTTATGCAAGTCAGGGGGATTTGGAAACTGCAAATCAAGTAATTAGTAGCTATAGAGAAAGATATTCTTGGACACCAAGTCTATGGCACTTAAAATTAAAAGTGTTAGCCACTTTAGGTTCTTGGAGTCAGATTCAAGATTTGCTCAGGCAAACAATACCTAATTTTATATCGGCTCTTGAGGAATATAAACAGAAAGAGATTATTCAAATTTTCAAACATAGTCCAGTTCGCCTGGATATACCAGTTGAGCTTCAAAAGCTCCTAATGCAAGATTGAATGCATTCGAAAATATTATCAATATTTTAGTTACTGTAATCCATCTGATTGTGAATTTTTGTATTTATTCGCTTCCCGTTTAAATTAGGCAGGTTATCATTGGCGCGCGGAAAAAAATTCTAATACGATCATTGAAAGCTATATGATGTAGATAATTACCAGAAATGTCTTAAATGGTTATGTGACACGGTTTTTGTGCCTAATTGAAAGCTTTTCGTATTTGTGGTAAACCTTATGGTAGTTAAGTTGTTCCCATAAAAGCAACCCAAAGAATACAGGAGCTAATATGTATTTTGTGCTATCACCAGCGAAGTCTTTGAATTCTGACTGTAGGGAGTTGAAAACAGATTATCGACCATTACTACTCGAAGAAACAGCTCATTTAATAAAAATAATGAGACAAAAAGAATCCGTAGATATCAAACAGTTGATGGGTGTAAGCGATGCTATTGCTGAACTAAATTATCAGCGCTACCAATCTTTCAATATTCCATATGCTAATGAAGCTTCCCATCCGGCGATAACCCTTTTTGATGGTGATGTTTACAAAAACATAAAAACGGATGATTGGGAGGTTGAAGATTTCGAATATGCTCAGCAACACGGTTTTATACTTAGCGGGCTTTATGGAGTGGTTCGACCACTTGATCGGATTCTGCCTTACAGGTTAGAAATGGGTACTGCCCTAGAAAATGATAGAGGCAAAAATCTATATGCATTTTGGGGTAGTCGAATAACTAGTCAAATTAGTACTCAACTCAGCGGAAAACCTTTAGTTAATTTAGCTTCTAAGGAATATTTCAAGAGCATCAAAATCAAAGAGTTAGGCTCCAGAGTAATACAAGTAGATTTTAAAGAAAGAAGAGATGGGAAATTAAAAATGATTGGCTTTAATGCTAAACGAGCTCGTGGCATGATGGCCGACTTCATTGTTCGAGAAAGGTTGACTGAGCCTAGAGAACTAAAGGAGTTCAAACGAGAAGGCTATCAGATCAGTGAACAAGATTCCTCTGAGAATCATTATTTGTTCATTCGCTAATTTCTACTAGACACTTACATCAAATTTTAGGAGATCATAATGACTGTAACTGAGGAATCAGAAAAATATACTTTAAAATCTCTCTTCCAAAAATTTTGGGATCGTCAAATGTTGGTCAATCCTTCGTATGCAACATTCTGTGGTATTAACGATTACAACGATAGACTAGAAGATTTAAGTATCGAATCTTGGAAGCAAAATTTGAAATGGATGACGGAACTTCGTGAGCAGATTCTGACGATTCCTGAAGATCAAATTGATCACGACGATGTAATTAGTCGAAGAATTCTCGTAAGGAGTATCGACTCCTCTGAGCGTATAGACAGATTTCCGACGCATTACCTAGCAATAAATCAAATGACAGGATTGCATTTGTCGTTTTATCAGATAGCTAAGGTTCATCCATTTCGCGTAAGCAAAGATCTTCAAGATTTTTTGTCTAGGGTCAAAGCTCACTCCTTTCAGTTAAAGAAAATAATTGATCATTTAGAGGAGGGTATAGAGACAGGCTGGGTATTACCTCGCAGAGTGGTGGATCTTGTAATAGCTCAGCTTGAGGGTTTGAATAAAAAGGAAGTTATTGTTGAGCGTATTCATCAATTTATTTCCAATCAAAACAAGACTATCATCGAGGAAAATCTGGAAGACTGGGAGTCCATTAAGAGGGCTATTTATGATCGGCTAATTCCGGCTTATGCAGAGTTAATCGATTTTTTGTCAACTAGGTATATTAGTTCAGCGCGCGATTCAGTAGGACTTTGCGCTTTGCCTGATGGCTTAGAACTTTATGCTGAATATGTACGTGATAATACAACTCTAGATGATTTGAGTGCTGAAGAAATTCATGAAATTGGTTTACAGGAAGTGGATAGAATTCACGAAGAGATGCGCGAGATACAATTAAAATTAGGTATCCAAGGTGATCTAAACGAATTATTTGAAAACTTTAGAAATAATTCGGAATTGCATTACAAGAGTCGTGAAGAGATTGTCGAGCATCATCGAGCTTTACTTGATGAAATGGACAAAAAGTTATCCGATTATTTTGAAACTCTACCAAAAAATCCTTATGAGGTTCATTCTCTACCAAGTTACCAAGAAAGAGAATCTCCGGATGCCTTTTACATGCCAGGTAATCTGTCTAGTGGTAGACCTGGTGTCTACTATGTGAATACGTATGAACCAAGTACTAGAGGACGACATAATGCCGAAGTTCTTGCTTATCATGAAGCGGTGCCCGGTCATCATCTTCAAATTGCTTTAGCACAAGAGCTTGAGCATTTGCCATCTTTTCGAAAACATAGTAGCGAGACGGCTTATGTTGAGGGTTGGGCTTTATATACAGAAAAACTATCTGAAGAAATGGGTTTCTATGATCAAATTGAATCAAAATTTGGCCGTCTTTCTTTTGAGGTTTGGAGAGCTTGCAGACTAGTTGTTGACACAGGATTGCATGCATTTGGATGGAGTAGGCAGCAAGCGATTGAGTATATGAAGAAAAATACGGGCCTAAGTCAATCAAATATCGAAGTAGAAGTAGATCGTTATATCGTAATGCCAGGGCAAGCATTATCCTACAAAATCGGCGAGCGCTATTTACTAGATTTACGTAATACAGTACGTAAGCATAAAGGTTCTGAATTCAAGATAAAGGAGTTTCACAAGGTTTTACTGGAGCATGGGGCTTTGCCTCTACCAGTATTAGGCGAAATAGTTCGCGAATACTACCAAATTTAACTAGGCACTTATTGGTTTGGCTTCTTGTCAGAATTATCTTTCTTACGTAGCTGCAGATTGTCTTTCCATGATCTTATAATTTCTCTGATCTTTTGACGATATACGGGCATTTTGTGTTGTAAACCAAAAAACCATGAATCGCCTAGTAGGTGAATGGTTTGTGAGGTTTCATCTTCGATATCATATAGCTTTCTGAAGTCCTCACTGAGCTCCTTGGAGCCTCTAGTTCGTATACTGTTCCATAGCTGATTAGTAACTTTTAAGCCTTTGTCTCGGATTACTTTTAATATAGGATCCGCTTGATAATCAAAGCCAGATTTTAAAAGATAAAGTTTGGATCCGAAATGGCTATAAGTTGTAACCAAAGGAGGTGGCAAACTTGGTACCAAGTCAAGATGATGGACCAGTCTCAAAAGTGGTAAATGTTTATAAGTTTTAGCGCCTTGAGCGTCGGTTACTTTTGGTTGGCCCATGGTTACAATCCATTGAATATCATATCCTTCTTTCTCAAGATACATTGCGATAATGATGGCCATACTCCCGCCCATTGAATGACCACTGATAACTACTTTATGGTTGGGGTCAAGGAGCTCTTTGATTGTGGGAAGGATTTCTTTGGCAGCTTTGTTGAAACCGCGATGTAATTTTATCCCTACTTCGGGTTCCTCTTTCAGAAAGTATTGAGAATCAATCCATGCGTTGAGTAAATTGTTTGTACCTCGAATACATAAAATTTGCTCATCTTGAAAATAGTTTTTCAGAATCATCCAGCGCACTCTAAATTTAATAGACTCGGCGACTATGGTTCCAGGATATTCTTCTCTAAGTTTCTCTAAATCCTTGTAAATGAGATAATTCATGTGTTGGATGTGATAGAGTCGCTGAAAATAAGGAAGCTCAGGTTTTTCGGGTAGTGGATCAAAGGCGCTGGTTAGGCCAGCCATTCCCACCCAAATCGAAAGCAGAATGTTTATCCCTAATCTTATCATAGCTCTAAATTGTAATACTCAAACGGAATGTGGCAAGCGTATTCTATTTTAACTTCTGCATTAATTAATTTCTAAGTAATACAAAAGTAGATCATATTTTAATAATTTGTACGTTAACCAGGTAGCCTCACTGCAGCTTGTCATCTTAGATACCTTATGCTAGCATCCTCGCCCTATTGGAGTATCGGGTTGTGGCGCAGTTTGGTAGCGCACTCGTCTGGGGGGCGAGGGGCCGCTGGTTCGAATCCAGTCAACCCGATTTTTAAGCCGCAAGAACGAAGTGTTCCTGTGGCTTTTTTCTATTGCGATGTAATTCTGTATAAAGCGGATTTTATATTTCGATGCATCGCAACATATAATTACTAATATTCGTAAGCATTGATGTGAAGTTTCTACTAACAATTGGATTTTTAATTATTTCGTCCACGGTTGTATTGGGGGCAAGTCCATGTGGCTTGTTATCCACTGATTCTGCAGAGATCAGTAGAATTCTTGAACTCGCTGATATTTCAACCCTCGGAGATACAGATGTTGAAGAATTTGATGTAAGGATAGAGGAAATCAGAGATTTGTTTGTAGCTGCTCAAGATCGTAGAGGGCTTTTCGCAACAGTTTATGCTGTAGTTACAGAAGGTGGGCTTGAAGAGCTTGATAAAGAAGGCACATTTGAAGACGTTACTGCCATGCGTCGATTAATTGTAGAATTCGCTAAGACTTACTTGAACAGTTTAAGAGGTTATTTTGGCGAAGAGCCTTCCGATAAGAACCTTCTCAAGCCTCAATGGAAAAAGTATTTCGAGTATGCTGAAAATTTCGAAGTCCATCCTCTTTTTGTCCTCTCGACTGCTATTAATACGCACATTACTCTCGATCTAATGGATGCCATTTTAAAATCTAAAATGAGAGCTAGTAACAAAGCAGATTACGTGAAAATGGGAGATAGTTTAATTGGTAATATTGATGGAGTTATCGATGCGCTGGTTGTTCGCTATGGGGTCAATCGAGATTCAGCCACAGCTTTGTTAAAAGGATTTGTTTTAAAGAACTGGAAAAACGAAGATGGTCACAGTCGATTCGGCAATTTTTCAATACATTATCTAAGAAATGAAGCATGGGAAGACGCTCAAGATATTGCGCCATGGATTGAAGACGAAAGCCTATCAGTTCCCGATAAGATAGAAACTAATTCACATCATTGGAAAGATAAAACCGAATGGTGGGCCAACCAGCAATTATTCAAAAGCGGAGTCTATTTTGCTAAGGATGGGTGGTCTTTCTCATCTTCTAACTGTGAATCAGAGGAGCAAAACGCCGAAGTTCCAGAGTCATATCACTTTTTTGACGAATTTAATCATTCACCCTAGTAATCAGGGTCAAATTTTTCCACCTTAAAGTGGGCGGTTCTTCGTCCTTAAATACTGACTACTCGGATTTCCGTCTTTGAATTTCACCACTCTCTATTTATGCTTCAGTCTTTCAATATTAATTCTCACTGGATTTAAAATATCTAGTTATCATATTTGTTTTCTAAAACCGATAGGTATTGATGATCAGAGTAAAATGATGTTTCGATTTTGGAGGTCTAATGAATTTTCAGCTGTTGCTACAATTCCCGAATAACTGGACTGGTAGTGAATCAAAAATGATGGATAGCAGTACACAGTACGCCAAGACCTTGTTGGAAGCTCGGCTTTGTCGAATGGCAAGCTTAGATGGTGAATCAGTGCTTAGTTTATATTGGACCGATAACCCAAATTCTCACGAAGAGGTCAGATCAGAAATCTTAAAATTATGCCAAAATTACGGAATTGAATGCATTGAACACTCTTCTGAATCTACTCACGTTGATTTAATTACTCAAGTCTTTGAGAAAAAAACAGAATGGTTGCACTTCATGAAGTTGGTAGCTGAGGATTTCTTATCACCAACAGATTATGCTATCTCATGCTATAGAGAGGTGGCTTCCGTAAAAGATATTGATTATTCATTCAGCGTGAATGAAACGCCCGGTACTGAATTTGAAATATATTATCGCAATATAGTTGAACCATTAGGTCAACTTGAAGAAGGTTCTAATTTACTCTTAAAGTATCGAATTGCAAAATTGGAAAATGAGGGCTTTCGACGCAAACGATTTCTTCGTAAATATATCAATGAATTTCAGCCTAATTTTCGATTTACTGTGGATTCCAGTAGTACTTTTGAAGCACTTCAAAATTTTCTGACTAAGTATCCCGAGCAAAATTTACAAAATATTAGCCAAGATGAATTAGAGAGGTTTAGTGTTGATCAGGGTGCTTTTCTTAGAGAATTCCCTCAACAGTTTTACGATCATCGGAGAGACTTTGGTCCTGAGGTAGAAGTACCCATTAAGATGCAATTTCTAGAGCGTGGTTTAGTGAATAAACGCTATATGAAGCCAGGTAGTCGAGTATTGGACCTTTGTAGTGGGGACATGTATTTACCTCAAATTTGCTATCTACAATCCGGTTGTACAATAGATTGTATAGATAATAGTGAGGCATCTCGTAAGCTGCATGAAGATTTGAAACTTGAATCGAAGGGGATCAATTTATATGACTTGTCGGTACTTTCAGATGATTCATGGGAAAAAATAAAAGAAATGGGACCTTATGATGTGGTTACCTTTTGTGCCGCGATTGAACATTTTACATTAGAAGAGCAAGATTATATTGCAAATAAGGTGTCCCAGGTGTTAACTCCAGGGGGTGTGTTGGCTGGAGATACAATACTGGTTCCGTTGCAATCCCTTCCGGGTCACTGGCAGCATAAAAATGAATTTGAGACAGAAAATCAGTTGGCTAGTATATTCGAACCCTATTTTTCTAATGTCGATGTTTTTGTCAGTCATTATAAAACTCTTGTTGACCCACCCGTATATTTTATTTGTACTAAATAATTTTCAGATCTTATTTTGCCAATATGATTTACGGATTCGTTTTTTCTTGATTGAAGAGAGGTTTGCATGAGTAGTGGCTTGCTAGCAATATTGGATGATGTAGCTGCCCTTTTGAAAGCGACTGCTGCAAGTTTGGATGATGTTCCTACGCAGGTGGCAAAAACTACTTCTAGAGTAGCTGGGATTGTGATTGATGATGCCGCCGTTACGCCTAAATATGTCGTTGGTTTAGACCCAAGCAGAGAATTGACTATAATCTTTCATATTGCTCGAAGTTCATTATTTTACAAGCTTTTTGTTTTGAGTCCTGTAGTAATGATTTTGGGCTTTATAGCACCTTGGGTAATAACACCCTTACTGATGATTGGGGGAGCTTTTTTATGCTTCGAGGGCTATGAAAAAGTTCATGATATTTTTTTATCCAAAGGTGACAAAAATCTAGCTGTAGAGACTTTAGATGAGATTTCTCCTGAAGATCTTGAAAAGTTAAGAATCAAAAGTGCAGTCAGAACAGACTTTATTCTTTCCGCCGAAATTGTGGCTATCACATACTCTACGGTACTTGAGAACCCAATCATTAACCAAATTGCGGTACTTTTGTGCGTGGCGATACTTATTACTATTGTTGTTTACGGCTTTGTTGCATGTCTTGTAAAAGTGGATGACTTCGGATTATATCTCGCCAAAAAACCAGGCGGTGGAGATACTGTAAAATCCATTGGTAGAGGTCTAGTTCATTCCATGCCATACGTGCTTGCGATATTAAGCTTTATTGGTACGGCAGCTATGCTGTTGGTAGGTGCCGAAATCATAGTGCATGGAATACCGGTATTTCATCATTTACTTGAGGTCCTAAAACAGGAACTAGTTAGTAAACCCTGGCTATCTTTTCTGGCAAAATCATTGAGTTTGATTTTTAGTGGACTGATATTTGGTGCCATAATCGAAAAGATTCTATATGCAGGAAAAAAGATTAGTCGTTACTTGAAGGTTTGAGATGTCTGCAATACTTGAAATAAAAGACTTGAGTAAAATTTATGCGGGCGGTTTCAAAGCTCTCTCTAACGTAAACTTAACAA
>CAZYUV010000017.1:0-23510 GCA_964650625.1 uncultured bacterium | reverse complement strand
TGGTTTATCCTTTATTACCTTATGATGGCCAACAGCTATTCCAGGTACATCTGTAATACAGTTTTTAGGGCCGGAAGGAAATTCACCTTGGCCTAGCCAGGAACGAACATCATATATCTGTGTCATGGAAGTATTTTAAAAATTGAATAACACAATTACAAGATTTGTAAATTTAAGCGAGGTGATAGTGCTAGATTCATTATGGCATGATAATTAGGGATACAATCGATATATTCTCCAACATTTAGTGAATTTTGATTATTTAACAAAACAGTTAGATCTGAACTTGCGCCTATCAATTCTAAATGTTCAGGAAAGTTGATGTACTGCGGGTCAAAATCTACTCTACCCGCTCCTAAGATAACTCGTTGCATACTACCTTTGACTTGCGTATCAAAAAGTTTTCCAAAGCTGTTGGGAATAAGGTCTTCAGAATCAAGGGAGTGCTCTTTTTTATATGATTCTACGATGGGTAAACTCAACCGAAAAGCATTTTTTAAACCTAGCATGGGTTTAGATGTTCCTGGGAATGTTCCGCAGAATAGAGCTTCTCCTATTCTGACATTCCAGTCGACCCCTTCCCACAGTTTTTGCTTATATTTATTCCATGATTCAAGATAAGGTAGTGCCGATGAGTTTCCTATGGATAGCATACTGAAGGTTTTTTTTTCACGAATTTTGTTGGCAATTTTTACAAAGCTTTCTAGATGTTTATCTGCTAGTTTAACTCCGGCAAAGCAACTCAGGTTCATTGCAAGTCCACGGAATTTGAGAGGTTCAAGATTTTCCAATTCTTTTATATTGTCTAACAGTAAATCGGCGGGAAAGCCTTCGCGCCAGTCACCCATATCAATCATTAGTAGAATTTCATGTGTCAAATCAGCTTGTCTGCAGGCAAGCTTGTATTCCTTTAATGTGACAAAGTTGGAATGAACTGAAAGATGGCATCTTTGAATCACTTTTTTCGCATCTTGTGGGGATGGAATACAAAGATTCCAATGTTCAGTAAAATTGGCCTTTTTTAAGTTTTCAGCGTGTGAGTCTGCAATGCGTCGAATTCCTAATTCTTTTAGACATGTTAGCAAGACAGGGTGTGACTGCAGCATTTTGCTCACCACTGTAATACTGAAGCCTCTCTCACGAAGATAGGTATTTAAGATATTCCAGTTATTATGTAGAACATCTTTATTTAGGTTTAAGATGCAACTCACTCAGGGTTTTTGCCAATAGTGTTCAGGACTATCCTCAACAAGATTAGCGTAACGAGACAAAACAAATAGGAAGTCTGATAGTCTGTTGAGATATGGAAGTACGTATTCTGAGGTGACTTCTTCTCTTCGTAAAGCCACTAGAATACGTTCGGCTCGGCGACATACGGTTCTGGCCTGATGCAGAAAACATGAGAATACAGTACCTCCTGGCAAGATAAATTCTACTAGTGGCTTCAATTCTTCCTGACAGGTATCCATCATTGTTTCAAGTGCTTCAACATGATGAGCTTCGATCCCCGCGACAGGATACTTCTTTTTGTCCTCTTCTAGGATGCAAAGATCTGAACCTAGAGTGAATAATTCGTTCTGAATCGATTTGAGCCAATTAGAGAGTCGTTCATCCTTACAATTTGCGCGCGCTATTCCAATGATAGAGTTGAGTTCGTCGACGGTTCCAAAAGCTTCAATTCTGAGCGAATCTTTAGGAACTCTCTGACCTCCTCCTAGTCCAGTATTACCTTCGTCGCCAGTTCGAGTATAGACCTTTGTAATGCGATGCATAAAAACCCCTATTCATACAAAATGTGCTAAAGTGCACGCCATTGTAAAACAGTGAGGAACTTTTATGAACCTGGAATCATATTTGCACACATTTAATCACTATTTAACTGGTTTGCCTGAACAATTTCCATGGTTTGTAGCTTTTTTGTTGGGTACCGGAATTTTCGTTACTCTTCGCTTAGGTTTTATACAATTTAGGAGACTGAAGCACGCTTCAGATGTTGTGGCAGGAAAATATGACAATCCTGAAGACGAAGGTGATGTTACTCACTTTCAAGCTTTGACCGTTGCTTTGAGCGCTACTGTTGGTGTTGGCAACATTGCGGGAGTGGCGATCGCGATCCACTGGGCGGGTCCGGGAGCGATTTTTTGGATGTGGATGACCGCTATTTTTGGAATGGCCCTGAAATACGCTGAGTGCACTTTAGCTATTAAATATCGAGAATTTGATGATCAGGGCAATGCAGCTGGTGGACCTATGTACTACATAGAAAAGGGTCTGGGTATAAAGTGGCCAGCTATATTTTTCTCTATTTGTGCGGTGATTTGTTCTTTCGGAACCGGTAATATGGCCCAATCCAATACAATAGCTAGTGTATCCAAAGATATTATTGCACCCGCTTTGATAGGTTTGATCCTTGCTATTGTAGTAGGTGCAGTCATAATTGGTGGCGTTAAACGTATCGCATCGGTTACAGATAAACTGTTACCGGGAATGGCAATTCTGTATTTTGGTAGTTGTGCCGTAATTCTTTTGATGCACCTTGGTGAGGTTCCCGCTGCAATAATGTCAATTTTTGAAAACGCTTTCAGCACGAAGAGCGCTTTCGGAGGAACCGCAGCGGCTGGTTTCTCAGCAATCATGCTCAAGGGTGTGCAACGAGGTTTGTTTTCTAATGAAGCCGGACAAGGTTCGGCGCCCATAGCACATGCCAGTGCTAAAACAGATGAGCCAGTTCGCGAAGGTCTTGTGGCGATGACTGGACCATTGATTGATACACTAATAATTTGTACTCTGACGGCATCCACAATCTTGGTGACTGGAGTCTGGAATCAGAAATTTGAGCAGAAATTTGACTATCGAAATCTAGAAGTCGCCAGTTCAATTGTAGGCGGTTCCCCTGTTCTTTACAGTGGAAATGCTCAATTTGTTGATGGAGTGCTTCAGAAGAATGTATTTGAATACAATCATGCCAGTATTGACCAACATGATCTCAAGCTCAACGGGCAATCATTTTCGGGAACCGTAGTTGTGGAGAAAGGTCAATTAATGCTTCCGAAGGGAGATTTTACGTTGACTGGAAAAGCTTTATTAACGGGCGCTAATCTGACTGCAAAAGCTTTTGAAATAGGCTTATCATCGCTTATTAACTGGGGCGATTGGATTGTGGATTTTTCGGTTTTGCTTTTTGCTCTTTCGACTATAATCGGCTGGAGTTATTACGGTGATAGATCCTTCCAGTATCTCTTCGGTGTGCGTTACTTACTCATTTATCGTATTCTGTATCTTGTATTTGTTTTCATCGGAAGCATAACGGCGTTGGATATCGTATGGGCATTTGGAGATATAGCGTTAAGTCTCATGACAATTCCAAACTTACTGGCGGTATTGCTGTTAAGCGGAGTGGTCGTAAATCAGACCCATGAATACTTTTCGCGGGACCATAAACCGTTTAAGTAGCTGGCTCGTAAAGTCTCTAATGATTTAAATTTTTAGCGACTTTTTCTTCGCATTCGATAAGCTTGCGCCAAAATTGTAGCTACGGCTTTGAAGAGGTCTTCTGGTATTTCAGCTTCTAGAGGTACCTGGCGAAAAAGTGCTCTAGCCAAAGGTTTATTTTCGATAATAGGAATTTTATGCTCCCGTGCTAGGTCCTTGATCTTGTGAGCAATTAGATTCTGACCTTTAGCGACTACTCTAGGCGCTTCGTCCTCACCACTTACATACTTTAGAGCCACTGCGTAGTGCACCGGGTTAGTGACTACAACATCCGCTTTTGGTACTTCACCCATCATCATACGTTGGGCCATCTCCCGCTGTTTCACCCGGATACGCTGTTTAATCTGTGGATCCCCTTCCTGTTGTTTGCGTTCTTCTTTAACTTCCTGTTTTGTCATTTTAAGTTGTTCGTTGTGACGATATTTAGTCCATGTAAAATCCAATAATCCATAGATGAGTAAAACTATTCCAATTTGGATGATAAGCTTGACCATCAACCAGGTAACATAATCGAGAGATGCGGCAACCGGTGTGAAAAATAAACTAGTCATGGTTGGATATTCATTTACATATAGTGAGTACGGAAAATAACTAAGAATAGCGAGCTTTACCAATGACTTTACTAATTCTGCCAGTGCCTCCTTCCCCATAATCTTCTTTAAGCCATTAATCGGATTAAATCGTTCGAGATTGGGGATCATCGCTTCCGTCGAAATAGATAGTCCAACCTGTCCAATCTGCGCGGCTAAAGTTACTATTATGACTACAAAAAAAAGCGGTATCATCATTATGTACCAATATTTTACAAGTTCCACAAAAAAGACCCACATATCTTGATTACTCATATTTTGTACTGAAAACATAAGTACAGATTTTTGAAACATATCAGCAACAGCTTCATAAAATTGATGAAGCATTGCGTAAATAAATAAAGTCACAAAAACTAAAGTGATTGCTGTTGTTAAATCTTGGCTTTTTGGAGCTTGCCCTTTATTTCGGGCGTCCGATTTACGCTTTTCTGTGGGCTCTTCAGTTTTTTCGCCACTACTTTCCTCAAATTGTAAGAGGTCAAAGGGCACTAGCTCGAATTCGATTTCGAGCTGTTGATAAAACTTATTGTAGTTATTAGATGTAGGCATTATTGAAAAAACTTCAAGATCATTTCTAGCTCACGAAATGATTTATCAAATAATATTTTGATTAATTTGACTAGATAAGGCATGGTTATGACATACGTGACCATTCCAAGCAAAATTTGAATGGGAATACCGACCATGAAAATGTTCAGACGAGGCATAGTTCGTACAATTACCCCAAGTGAGTATTGCACCAGTAATAATGCCACTAGCATAGGCATTGAAACCTGTAAAGATACTTCAAAAAGCTCGCCATAAATTCTTATAAAATGTTCAATTTTTTCGGCTTGGAATGCTAGATCACCGAATGAAATGACTTCATAACTTTTCATGAAAGCTTCAAATGCGATGTGATGACCATTGATTATCAGAAACACTAATGTTCCGAGGGTCACGTTAAATTGCCCCATAGTAGTCGATGCTTCTCCCGACGCGGGGTCGATAGCAGTTGCAATAGCTAGCCCCATGGGTGTGGAAACTATGGATCCCGCAAAGGAAAGAACCTCCATTACCATGGCTACATTCAAACCTATAATTAATCCGACAATAAATTCCTTCAAACCATAGATTAGCAATTCGTGATCGTGATTTATTTCGACGTAATTGCTCATAGGCAGGTTTAAGAAAACTGCTATGGCTACAAAATAAGCAACAATAGGCTTGATTTTGCCTGGAAAATTAGGACTTGAAAGTAGCGGCATGTATATAACCATGCCCATAAAGCGCAGAAAACAGAGGAAGAAGTTTGAAATTAGTAAAGTGGAGTCCATTGCTATTTAATAAATAGCTCCACATTTTGAATTAGATTGATCGTCCAGGTGACCACTTTGTTAATCATCCATGGCCCTAAAAAAATGACCGTTGCCATTGTGGCAACTACTTTAGGAATGAATGTTAATGTTTGCTCTTGCAAGCTAGTAGTAGTTTGAAAAATTGTAACTAATAAACCAACGACAAGACCTACAAGCAATGGTGGCAAACCTACGATCATTGCCATAAACATAGTATCTTTAATCAAATTCATAGCAACGATTTCATTCATATTTAGCTCACTATAATAGATTTCATGAGTGCATTAATGATGAGTGCCCAGCCATCAATCAAAACAAATAGCAATATCTTGAAGGGAGTTGAGACCATGGCAGGTGGAAGCATCATCATCCCCATGGACATTAAGGTAGTGGCGATTACCATATCTAACATTAAGAAAGGTAGAAAAAGAATGATTCCAAACTGAAAACCAGTCTTAAATTCAGAAATAATGAATGCAGGTATCAGTGTTAGTGTACTAACTTCTTCGAAACTTTTAGGTTTTTTCCCTTGGGAAAGCTTCACGAAAACGGCTAGATCCTGTTCACGGGTAGCTTTACGCATATATTCTCTAAAAGGTTTTAAAGCTCTTGTGAACATTTCCTGATAACCTATTTCTTCTGCGACATAGGGTTCTATGGCAGTTTCTTGAACCCTATTCCATATAGGTGCCATATGAAAAATAGTCAGAAACAAAGCCAATGAAACCAATAGTTTGTCTGAGGGTAGCGTTTGCGTACCAATAGCTCGTCTTGTGAAAGAGAGTACAATCACTATTCTTGTGAAAGGTGTCATCATAATTAGAATAGAGGGAGCCAAAGTTATCAGCGTTAGCAATACAACAAGACGCAACCCTAAAGTTAATTGCTTTGGACTTAAATCATCTTCAACGGATAAATTGACCTTAGGAATAGGTAGTGCAAAATTTGTATTTGATGCTGCGTCTCGAGCAGTATTCTTCTCTTGATTCTCTGCGTTTTCATCATCGCTACTGATTTGTGAATATAATTCACTGGACGTAGGTCCAACAAGAGACTCTTCACCCTCTCCATAAATAGGAAGATGAAAGAAGATTAAACATAAAACGATTAATAAACAACTTTTTGTCATACAAAAAACTAACTTTTTAGATATATTTTGTCGATATATTAAGTTAGCCCACCAGAAGAATTCGATCAAGTATTACTTTTTAATTGAGAAAAAAAGAATAGTTGGAGGCTTATTCAGTCGCTTAGTTCTTTCAAAGCTTCTTCATAATCTTGAAACAAATTAAGGAGCTTGTTTAACTTGGTTAAAACGAAAACTTCTTCAATTTGGTCACTCTCGTAGACGATAGCTAGACTTTTATTTAGTTTGTTGATTTGACGATGAAGATAAACGATGGAGCTGATTCCGGAGCTATCTAAGAAATCTAAATCAGTAAAGTTGAAGAGATAGCTTCGTAACGAATCAGGTTTTTGCAAACTTTCTTGAACCAGAATCTTGAATTCAGCCGCATTTGCTGCGGTCAAATTTTCTCGAGGGCGAATCTCCATAATACCCTCATCTAATTCTGATAATTCGATTTGCATTAATTTTCCTATCTTGTTACCAATATATTAATACGCAAGTCCTATCATCTGAAAATGCTTCTTCGCCTGCAAATTTTTCGACTTCTTCGTAAAGATTGCTCACAAGATCATGTGCTGATAGCTCCAAATTGCTAGTCAATACAGACTTCATTCTTTCCAAGGAAAACTGCTGCTTTTGCTTGTTTTGCGGTTCGATGAGTCCGTCCGTATACAATACCAGAAAATCGCCTTTTTGGACAGAGACCTCGCGGAGTTCATAATCGCAATCTTCAAGAATACCAATTAACATTCCGTCAGCATCCAAAGCTTCAAATCTACTGTTAGATTTTCTATATAATAGAGGTAGGTTGTGCCCGGCATTTGCAAACTTTAGTAGACCTTTAGTGTCGTCATAGTGAAAACAGAACATGCTTATGAAGCTTTGTGCTTCTTCAAGATCTGGATAAAGAATCTCATTTACTTTTCGCAATAATTGGGCAGCATCATCTATGCGTTTTGCTTCTGCTTGAATTACACTGCGAGCCATTGCCATTAGTATTGCTGAGGCCGTTCCATGGCCAGCTACATCGGCAATTACGCAGCCAAATTGATTGGCCTTGTGCTCTTCGAGAAATCCGTAATAGTCGCCACCTACCAAATTCGATGGGACCAATTTACAAGCAATTTGAATACTTTCGATATTTGGTAATTGGCGTGGTAGTAGAGACTCTTGTATTTTTGATGCAAGTTCTAAATCTTTTTTTAGACTTTCTGTGCGAATTAATTCCTGACGCTGCTCAATCAAAGAAGTACGCATTGAATCGAAACTTCGACCTAGTTGGCCAAGTTCGTCTTCAGAGTCTATGGTGACAGCGGTTTCAAAGTTTCCTGAAGCGACTTCGAAGGCGGCCTCCTTAAGTTTTGCTATGGGTCCGCTAAGTTGAGCAGAAAAAAGATAACTCAGTAAACCCGCGAAGAGTAATACTACAAATCCCAAAATGATGAGCTGTTGTTCTAATTTTACGATGCGTTGCTCAAGTCTTGTTAGGCTGGACTGCAGAAATAACTGCATTGTCATCCCAGGCATCGTGAAATCAAAAAAGGAACCTTGCCATTTTGCGTTTACTAAATCCATGAATTCGGCGGGCCTAATATTTAGATTTTCCCAGGAGCTAGCTACCACTTTGCCGTTAGCTAAAAGGCTCACCGGACTTCCTGACTGTTTCGCGAGAAATTTAGCGAAACGATTTTCGAGTGCTTTGCCCACTACAACGCTACCGCCTATATTGCCATCAAAGCTTATTGCGTGACAGGCTACTAGATAAAAATTACCGTTTTCGAGGATTAGGTCTGCTGCTAAATCCCCTTTTTCGATACTATTTGTAACTACGGGATAGGGTTGGGATTTTAGCTTTGAATTACTCTGAGTAGAGTTTTTTAGAATTTGGGCTGTTGTATTACCTTCTGCATCTGTAATTAAGATTAAATCTGCCTGCAGCATACTTTGTAGTTGTGCTAGCGTATCTTGTATCGTAACGGGGTCACCAAGCTGAATAGACATTTTAAGCATAGGTTCTTCAGCTATTAGAAGAACTAATTTCTGCAGCGACAACGTTTCAACATTGAGTAATGTTTTAATCAAGTTTGATTTTTGGGTCAGTTCCAAAGCTACATTCTGTTGCCATGAATTACTTATAGAGTGTCGAATGGTCAATAACGTGGGAACGAGAGTTCCCATTGTGACTAACAGGAATAAAACAAGAAGTTTAGTATGTATACTTTTCATTGGCGAGAGATCAGACTGGTTATTATGCCTAATGCAATTTGTGGATAGTCCCTTATTAATTCATGTAAAAGGATTTTTTGAATAAATAGAATTCTAGAAGTTTCTAATACCCTTAGGCTTGCATTACGAGGTTGGTCAACGAAAAGAGCAGTTTCACCTACACATGAATTTTCACCAATTATTGCAAGTTGTTTCAAAGAGCCTTCTGAATCGATCCTTTCTATACTGATTTTACCTTCGATCACCAAAAAAAGTTCATCGCCTAAATCACCCTCCTCGCACAATAAACTTTCAGGCGGCAATACTTCCTCAGTAGCGATTAAAGCAATCAGCATCCTGTCTTTTCCTGAAAGTTCGCCAAACAATGGAACATGCTTCAGCACTTCGACTTTTTGTACAGTGTTTAACATTTTGGCATTATACAATTTTCTCTATAAAAATCAGACATATTCAGGTGGTTTGTAATTCATTCAAGCAATGTAGAATCATTTCTGAACTAACTAAATCTTTGAATGCGGGTAAGGATTTCACAGTTTCAAAATAATCAGATTGCTTGTGTTTTGCAATCCATTCTAGGGCACAGGCACGGAGCCATTCATCTGGTCCTAGTAGACAATTTTTGATACTTTCCTTGATATCACACTGGACCAGGTTTGAACCATCTATTTTATTAAGTGCTTTTAATCTTTGATCTCCCTGTTCCAACTCAAGAAAAGGCAATAATAGATCACAGATTTCAGCTCTTCCTGTACTAGAAAGCAATTCAATTGCTTCGTACCTTCTCTCAGAGTGTTTTTGAAACAGAGCCTTTCTGACAATTTCGAGAGAATCTCTGTCAAATTCAGAACGAAAATAAATTAGCAAAAAGTTGCATTGATTTCGTAGTTCTTCTTTCACAGAGTCGAGGAATTGGGATCCTGAAATTTTAGAATTCTCAAGATTAACTTGTAGTTGAGTCAAGTTAAGTAATCTCAGTTTTTCAATATTAAGTATCCTCTTTAAAAGAGCTTCTCTTTCACTTGAAGGGAACTCTTCAAAGAGAGCGAACCAAGTTAAACGGGAATGATAGGACCAGTCTTTTGAAAAGAATAATTCTTGGAATTGATTTCTAACATTCTTTTCATTAGCGCTTCTTATTACAGTCTGAACCACCTGTTTTCTGATGCTTGTGGATGGTAGTCCAAAAAACATTATCAGACGCGAACTCATGTTTGTAAGTTTTGAGAAAGACATCCCCTTCAGGATTCGGATTTGATCTCTTTGATTTAGTTGAAAGGCATGTTTCAGAAGATATTCGCAAGTCGATTCACTGAGAGATAATTCAAGGTAGCTTGATACATCGCACAGTTCTGGTATGACAGCTTTTGGAAAGTTAGATAAATCTGTACTGATCTTTCCGATTAAATCTTGATGCTTATTAATTAAGCAGTAATGGAGAACAGCCTTCACAGTTTTCTTCTTTTTAATATTTTTTTGAAATATTTTAAGAACTTGGTCTTCTGTCATATTGCTACTAAACTCTGAACTGATTTTTTCAGTGTAACCTTGCTTAAATAAATCCCAGCGACTCGATGCATCCAGCTGATCATGGAAAGTTTTTAGAGTTGAGGGGTGACGCATGTAAATAGCCCATTTCTGTTCATTGCTTGCCTGACGATAAAGCGATCCCAAACCTTTATTCATGCAGCTCGGTATAAAATCGAGATAATTAAGGGCAGAATCTTTTAGTTCGCTTTCTATCTGTAGAATTTCCTCAGTATTTAGTTCAAAGTTTTTGATACATGAAAAAGAATCTTCATGCTTAACCACATTAAGCAATTGGCTTTGATAATGAAGTTTCAATTTGTATGCAATAAAGAAGTAGGATAAAAACAAAATCAAACCCACTAATGAAAAAAATTGGCTAAAACCCTCAGAAAATAAATTGGTAGCTTGGGGGCCCCAATGAACCAAAACAATAAGAGCAACTCCAAATAGTAAATTTACGCAATGAGTCCAGGTACCCTCTAAAAAACCTAGAATAAAAGTTCTTCGCTCTGGTGCAATAGCGTTATAGAAAAGAATTCGATTAGGCAGATGAATCACACTGCTAAGATAATCTTTATGGAACATTAAAATTGTTACGATAACAAGATCCCACCTTGCTAAGGAGCAACCCAATATAATCACCGAAAAAATTGGGTAGAACAAATTGACCCAGCCAACTCCTAGCCAGGTACTTAGTCTTGGTGCCAGAAAGATTTGTAAAATAAGCGCAATTCCGTTGGAAATAGCTGCGAATTGCCCTAGAAAAGTACTCAGTTTTTCACTTTCTCCGGCAAAAATTTGTCCCAGACCCTCATTGAATTGATAAACCATAAGACTACCGGTACAGATATCCAGAGCTATTAAAAGTGAGAAAAAAATCAGAAATGAATTACCCAGAACTTCTCTAAAACCAGTTTGTAAATTTTGCCAGATACCAGGGTTGTTAGTTTGTTTGCGACGAGATGAGAGGCTTTCTTTGAATCGAACCTTTTTTTCGAAAATAATCAATACGACTCCGGAGATTAAATATGCAAAAGCCCAAAGTACTAAAACATTAATTTGTCCTATAGATTCAATTAAGGGACCTAAAGAGATGCCGCCTAGAATGCCACCCAATTTTGTTGCGGATAGAATCAGCCCGTATAGTCTTTTACGTTGCAGTGGGTTAAGAACGGTTTGGCAATAATTTCCAAAATGCATGATATCCCATCCGAGCAGGACGAAAAAAGCTAGGTATTGAAGAAAGACACCTAAATTTATGCCCCCTAGAAAACAGTCAGAGCGGATCATCAGATTGCACGCAATAATAGTAAAGAAACCGCAGACAGCATAAAGACGGCATATAAATTGGCTTCCTCTGCGTGCCATCAAAACTGGATATATAGAGGAAAAGCATAGGGCTGCAAAACTTATGCCTACAAATATATGAGGTAGTTTGTCAGCACCTACTTGTGCTAGAAGCATAGAAGTAGCTATGGCAATTCCTAGAGATGTACCAAAACATTGCAGAGCAAGGTAAGTCATCAAATAAAAAACAGTACTACCTTCTCCTTTTCGTAGACCTAACAGCTCAATCATATCGTTTTCTTTTGTTGGCAAAATTAACAGTTTGAGAATTGCATAAACCAACCTTATCGCAAAGGCTGACTTTCATATTTTGACAGGGGTTATTTATCCACAACCAGCGTCGGTCTACATCCCACTCTATGTCACGTGGATTATTGGCACAGAAAGCTTGTATTGATCTATTATCTAGGCCGCTTAATTTATCTCCGGCGCGAATATAATGACGGACTTTTCTTCGTCCCGATAAAGTCCTGATTGTTTTGCTTATCCATGGTTTTTGATTATCTGGTAGTAGCGAAAGATACTGTGCTCCACTCAAATCAATTTGGATATTTTTGGCTTTTCTCTTGAAGACTATAGGCCCAGACAAGTTGGCCCAATAATGACCCTTATTAATGGGTAAGATTAGTTTTGCAGGCTTTGTAAAAAAGAGCCCGGGAGGTCCGATTCTTATTTGTGGTGAACCTTCATTTTTCCATTCTAGTTTGACTTCATCCAGCCGCGAACTGAATTTTGTATTAAAGACCAAGCGTGCAGGTCCGGACTGAAGAACAAACTTTTTAGAGCTGCCAAGTTCCATCCATTCCGGCTTGGGTTTAGGTATGTGCTGTCTTAGAACCCGAATGGGAATCGATTGAATGCTTCGGTTTCCAAAATAATCCCATGCTTCAAGCTGTAAATTGTAATCACCAGCATTAAGCCAGCCATTATCGATATGTTGCTTTATGAATGGGCTATTTTGTGGATAATCACGATACATCTTATAGCTAAAACGAGTTGGTCCAAAGCTAGTGAACTCGGTTAGATAATGCATGGAACTATGATAATCTCTGGGAAATCTAACTTCATCCATATGAGCTTCAAAAATCACTTTATCATTGTTTCTCAGTAGTGAATAAGGAACATTGCAGCGAGCGTAGTCTGACTTTACTCGGTCATACATTTGTACTGCAATTGCGAGTGGCTCAATGAAGACAAATGGTTTGCCATTTGAACGATTAAGTTGTTGAGAAGAAGCACTGAAACGTACTTCACCTGTTTCTGGCTGTACAAAATGAATTTTCTCTATAACTGGCGCTAATTTCTCTTTGAACTGCGTCAAAATAATGGAGTCCTTACTACTGCGGCCCATATTCTTACGAATTTCGAAGTGTAGATGAGGAAGTCCCGCACCACTTTCTCCACTATAGCCTAGAAGTTTACCTTTACGCACTGTGAGTTTAGTTTTGGGAAAAATGTCAAAGTAGCGTTTTTTGGGAGCAAGACGTTCAATTGCCGGTGAATAATCTTCTAGATGTGCATACACACTAACTCGACCATCCAAATGTTTGAGATATACAGCTCGCCCCTCTGAGCGATACTTACTCTTTATTCGTAGAACGTCTCCATCTTCTATAGCATAGACAGGCCAACCAGTTGTTTGTTTAGTTGATAGATCAATGCCAGCATGTAAATGTGGACCACGGAATTCACCCGGAGATGCGGTCAGAATAAGTGGGAAAGGTAGAAGGAACGGGTCGGGTTTAGAATTCGCTTGGGTGATGTTAAATAACAAATAGAATAATGCTATCCAGTATTTCAGTTTATACAGCTCAAGCAACGCTCACCCTATTGCGACCGTTTTGTTTACTTTTGTACAGTGCCCTATCAGCCTTTTCTATTAATTCTTTTGAGGATTTGGCATCGTCTGGAAAAGTTGCGACTCCAAAGCTCATAGTCACTTTTCGAGGTAGGCCCGACATTGAGTCCAATTTGGATTCTGCTAACTCTCGCAATCTATTAGCAAGACTAAAGGCTCCTTCTTTGGATGTTTCCGGCAAGAGAAGAGCAAACTCTTCTCCACCAATTCTGGCGACCATATCAATATTATCTCTAGCTTCCTCTAGCATAATTTTTGCAGTCATATGAATCACGGAATCACCTTGAACATGTCCATAGTCGTCATTGACTGATTTGAAGTGATCTATGTCTGCATAGATTAATGAAAACGTTAGAGAATAGCGTAAAGACTGTTGAACCATATCGATTAGCCGATCTTCGAAATATTTTTTTATAAAAACCTCAGTAAGACCATCTGTAATTGCCATATTATATAATTGGGAATTCTCTATGGAGCGAGCGACTAGACTAGCTAAAGAAACTAATAGATTTTTATCATTGTCGTCAAAGTCGCCAGTTTTCTTGTTCAAGACGTTGATTACTCCTATGGCTTGATTTTCAATCAGAAGAGGCACACAAAGTAAGTTAAAAATACGTTGTTCTGAATCACTATCCACCGGTTTAAATAGTGGATCTTCGAAGCCTTTGTTCGAAATATAAGGTTGTTGAGTAGAATAGACCCTACCTGCAATCCCCTCGCCTAATTGAATCCTCACGGTACCTCGAACTTCTACTTTTTTACCCCTGACAATTCTTGGCACTAAACCTTTTTCTTTGACGTCCGCAAGTAGTAATGATCCCCAGCTAGCATTTAATGCATGAACAGCTTGGTCCATCATATACTCTAGTACTTCGTTACTGTAACACTTACTATTCATTTTTAATGCTGCATCCATCAAAGTTTGAAGCTCATATACTTTCCGATCAAGGGAGCTATTCGATTGTTTGAGACTATTTATATTAGATTGAATGGTAGATGCCATTTCAGATAAACTCTCTTTGAGCATTTTTTCTTCCATGAAAGAGTGCTTACTATCTGGAATTTGATAGTTTCCATGAGTGATTTGTCGGGCCAGAGTTACCATATCCTGCAAGGGTTGAGTTGCTTGTATTGCTAATACTGAAATCGCTGCGAAACCAAAGATGAAAGCGGTTATAAATATCCCTAAAAGAAGGGCCTGTAAATCCTTTCGAGCAGTATTGATAAAGTCTTCTTTCAGGCCAACATTAACCACGCCATAAAAGCGTTTAATAGCTGAAATTTTTATTGGATATATAACCTCAATCACATTTTCTTTTTGGCGTTCCGGAATTATAAATTTAGAATCATCGAGCTTCCCGCCTTCAAAGTTTTTACGCCAATTGTTTACGGCTTTCAGAAAGAAACGGGTTCCCACCCTCGAAAGGTCTGTATGTGCTAAGCATATTCCCTCTCGATCTAGGATATAGGCATACTCGATATCAACCGATTCTACGCCACGTTTCAGTAAACCAGGCAGGACTTCAAAATTGTTTGTTAAAATTGGGTCTCTAGCTCCCGTGGCAATAGCTCGAGTTACCACTTTGGCATTTTGTAGGATGAGGCGTTCCAGAGCTTGATCTTGATTCCAGCCCACTATCAGTGCCGTGCAGATGGAAATTAGTCCGATGAGTACAAAAAAGCCCAGCGTTATTTTCTGAAAAAAACCAAGATTATTTAACATATCTCACCATTTGACGTAGAGCTTCATAATTTTCTTTTGTTACTTTCTGAAAGCCAGTTAAATTTGGTATTTTTTTTGGAGATGAATTACCTTTATTAGCATTAAAATGCACCAAAGCCGTTTGGATCTTTTCGGCCCACATATCTCGATATTTAGGATGGATTACGATTGGTTCATTGTGAATGAATGCAGTTTTTCCCAATACTTTAAATTTCTTTGAATGTTGCCTTAGGGATTCTTCCTTGAGAACACCATCATAGGCTGCTCCAGCATCGAATTGCTTGGCTAATATTGAATATACTACGGTCGAATGCTTGTCCAAGAAAGCGAATTCAGAGAATGAGTCAGTATCGATTCCCTTGGACCTTAATAGAGCCAAAGGGAAAATATACCCAGAACTTGAAGTTCGTGATACAAAAGCAAAGCGTTTACCTTCCAAGTCTTGGAACTCATTAATTTGTGAATCTTTGCGAACCAGAATTTGCCCTCTGTAAGAGCTTCGCCCCGACCATTTCGGGCATACCAAAGGATGAGACCATTCTTTCTGTTTAGCAAAAAATACGGACCCTAACCATGCTAAATGAATTTCTTCTCTACGGAGTGCGCCGTATACTTGCTCATAATCTAAATAAAGCTTGAATTCAACGTCACTTAATTTAAGAGTTTTTTGAAGATATCGGGCAAGCGCCTCATGAGCTATTAAGACGACTCCTGGAGAGCTATATGGCACGCGGCCGATAAAAAGTTTGTTTGGACCAGAGGAGGATTTGGCCGAAGCCTCAAGGCAGTTTACGCTGATACAGAATAGTAGGCAAAACGCGAGTCGTAAGATTTGACTGTTCATTACAGTCTGGCAGTATATCATTCTTGAAGGCCTAACATTACGAAAGCCTACTTGGTTGTCTTCAGAATCTATCCATTCCAAGACTATTATTCACGAGTTGACCACTTCTTATGCATACTCTTACTGTAAAAAAGGGTACAAAGTAGTTGGGCTGTTTATCGTCAAAGCTGTGGTTCTCTATATCTTTAATACCGAAATGTGCCCAAGCACCCTCTCGTAAAATATTTTCAAATAATTCTCGAGCTGATTTTCCTTGAATCTCTGATTCCATTTCAAGAAGATTTAGAACGTTGTCAGGCAGAATTTCAGCGAAATCATCAAAATTTATGCTCACAGCAGTACCTTTCTATGTTTACGGTATAGCAATATGCTGTTTGTTAAATGAAATTTCAAGCTCAATTGTGCGAGACTACGGAATAACATATTATATGTAATATAAAAATATTAAGGATATAGGATTGGTTTTTAGTATTAGAGAAGTTCTCGACTCCACTCTTAATGTTATTGGTTCAGGCGATAAGTTTAATGCAATGATGGAGGCGTTGGGGGCAATCTTAAAATTTATAAACGTACGTGGGAATTCCACTATTCATTTAGTTTACTCTGGTGATGGGTATTCCACGGATTCGTCTTTCCATAATTTTAAACTACCTGTAAAAGCTGAAAATAATCGATTAAATTTAACTTTAGGCTCTGATAACGATGGAATAGAGCATTTTGAGAGTAATAATGTGCCATTTGCAGATATCTGCAAACGGTCAGAGCTAAAATATCCTTCTTTTGTTCTAAAGAATGACTTTTTTTATTTTTTCGTTTGGCATCAAGAGGAATTAATTGCTGCTGCCGCAGTGCAGGAAGTTCAGTGTGAGTTCATAGATTCTGAACTAACAGAGATGATTGAAGCAGTAGCTCAATGTTTAGCCTTTAGCTTGCAAAACCTAAATAATGATTTCAAACTTCTTATACTAAAAAAACAATTAGAAAAGCAACAACAGGAAATTATTGAAGATAAACGTACTATCGAAAGACAAAATAAAATTCTAAGATCGCTGATGGAGGCAATGACTGGACTTAACAAAACGGATCTTGAAGATGTTTTTAACTATTGTCTCTCGCAGCTTAAAGGCCTCTTTCCAGATATGGGTTTTGGATTAATTGTTGATGGAGAGCGAGAAGGAATAGTTCAATGGGCCTGCTTTATTGGTATTTCCGACCTTGATCAAGAACTTGTTCTTGATGCTAATAGTAAGCTTAAGGGGCCAGCGACTTTAGAATGTTTGCCGGGCGCTCCTGTGAAGCCTAATGAAGGATTGATTTGGAATGTTTTACCCATGACAGGTCAGCAGCAACGTATTATTGGTAAGCTTCTTATTAAAGGTCATGAGCTTCAAAGCGAAAGTAAGGATATTGTAAGCTTATTCTTGGAGCAATTATCAGCTTACACCGAAAATAAGCTTTTAATTGGGGAGTTAGAGCGAATAGCGAATACAGATGGATTAACGGGCACATTTAACCGTTATTACTTTAGCAGGGAGCTGGACCGTATTATCCAAAATGCTCAGCGTTTTCAAAAACTTTATTTTTCCATTTTTCTAATCGATCTTAATGGACTTAAACGAGTGAATGATGAGTATGGTCATCAGCAAGGTGATCAGATGATCATTAAAGCTGGGGAAATACTTATGCGAATTTGCCGTAAAAGCGATATCGTATGTCGATTTGGTGGTGATGAATACGTAGTTTTATGCCCCTCTACTAACTTTGATCAGGCATCTCGACTGATGGATCGATTAAGAAGGCAAGAACAAGAGAGTTTTGTGACGTGCGAGGACAGTCAAGGTGAAACTGAACTTGTTCCGATTAGAATCAGTATTGGACTATGTAGCTCCTCAGAGGGAATTGCTCCAGATAAAGTTTTAGAAACAGCGGATCAGCGAATGTATAAAAATAAAAAAGATTTTTATGAATTAAATACTCGCTACCGCTGAATTTTCTTAGCGGTAAATACTTAGATAAGAATTCCTCTAGTTGTATTACTTTGTAAGCATTATGAGATTTGTTCGTGAACCTTCTGAGCCAAAAGTAGCCTCGCCAAGCATTCTTCTTTTCCTAAACCTTCAGCAAATACAAATACTTCGGGGCCACTAGTTGCGCCTGTCAATGCAACTCTTAGTGGCATGAACAATGCTTTCCCTTTGATTCCAAGCTCTTTCTGTGCTGCCCGAGTGATTTCCCGTAATTTTTCAGAGCTTAGATTTTCCAGTTCTCTAAGTTGGGATGCAATAAACCCAAATAGTTCTTCATTTGATTCTATGCTAAGTATTTTAGCGCATTCCTCTTTTCTAAGGATTTCAGACTTAGGCCTACTTAAGAAGAAAGAAAGAAGTTCTTTGATATCTTCTGGTTTATCAATTTGATTTCTAAGAGTGAGTAATACTCGGTCTAGTACGTTAGAATTCCAAGATTGTAATTGATCGATTTTTGCGTATGGTTTTACTAGTTCCAAGAATCTATTTTCTGGTAAATGTTTTTTGTGATATTGCGAGTTCATCCAATTGAGTTTTTCTCTGTCAAAAACTGCTCCGGATTTACTGACCTTTTTTAAATTAAATTCATTGATCAATTCATCAAGAGTGAAAAATTCGCGGTCAGTTCCGGGATTCCAGCCAAGAAGAGCTAAGAAATTGATCAAGGTTTCTTCGCAGAACTCCGACTTTAAAAAATCTTCAACGGCAACATCTCCTTGTCTTTTAGATAGTTTGCTGCGATCAGGGTTCAAGATTAGTGGTAAATGGGCAAAAGTTGGAGTTTCCCAGCCAAATGCTTGATATAGTAGTACATGTTTTGGAGTGCTAGTGACCCACTCTTCTCCACGAATTACGTGACTGATTTTCATATCATGATCGTCCACTACATTAGCGAAATGGTAAGTAGGGAAGCCATCTGATTTTATTAAAACTTGATCATCTATTAGGTCAGAGTCAAATTCTAGTTTACCTCTAATTAAATCTGTAAAAACTACTTTTGTACTATCTGGGGTCCTCAAACGTATCACATAGTCTTCACCATTTTTTAGTTTTGCTTGAATAGTTTCAGCACTCAATTTGCGACAGTGTTTGTCATATCCTAGAGGCAAATTCTGAGCCTGTTGTTCTTCTCGAAGACGAGTTAATCTTTCGGGGCTACAAAAACAGTAGTAGGCATGTCCCGTATCCAATAGTTGTTCGATTCTATTATTGTATAAGTCTAATCTTTTGCTCTGGTAATAGGGTCCGTTGTCCCCACCTTGACCTGGCCCTTCGTCATGATGCATTCCAAGTCGATCCATAACGGAGACAAGATTGTCTACAGCACCATCTACTTTACGGGTTTGATCTGTGTCTTCAATTCGAAGAATATAAGTACCGTTATTTTGTTTTGCGAAAAGATAATTGTAAAGAGCAGTTCTTACAGAACCCAAATGAACGTATCCAGTGGGTGATGGGGCGAAACGAGTTCGTATATTTTTTGTGGATTTCATAGGTTTCCTGTTAACAAATAGGCTGCTACTCACCGAAGAGTAACAGCCTAAAATTTGACGACTTTCTTTCTTTAGGATTTGGGGGCCGCGGCTATCACCTCTTCACTTGCTTGATCCGCATAACTTTCAAAATTATTCTCAAATAAATTAGCTAGTTTCTTAGCGGTCTTGGCAAAAGATGATTTGTCGCTCCATGTATTTACTGGGTTTAGGACTTCGGAAGGTACTCCCTCACAGCTAGTGGGAAAGCTTAAACCAAACACATCGTTTTCGTACTGGACGTCACTTAAAGTGTTACCCAGAATAGCATCGATAATTGCTCTGGTGTATTTGAGGTTGAATCGTTCACCGACTCCGTAAGACCCTCCAGACCAACCTGTGTTGACCAGCCACACTTTAGTATTATTCTTTTTGATTAAATTCGATAGAAGTTGGGCGTATTTCATCGGATGCCAAACCATGAATGCTGCTCCGAAGCATGCCGAAAACGTAGCTTGGGGCTCAGTTATACCCATCTCTGTACCAGCAACTTTTGCCGTATAACCAGATATAAAATGATACATTGCCTGTTCGGATGTCAATCTAGAGACAGGTGGGAGTACTCCGAACGCATCACAGGTCAGAAAAATCACATTATTAGGCTGTCCGCCTAGGCAGGGTATCTTGGCATTATCTATAAAATCTATAGGATAAGAAACTCTAGTATTCTCAGTTTTAGAGGTGTCCGAGTAATCAACTACTTTCGAATTTGAATCAAAACCAACGTTTTCTAAAATTGAACCAAATCGGATTGCATCCCAGATTTCAGGCTCTTTATCGCGACTTAGGTCTATAGTTTTAGCATAGCAACCACCTTCAAAGTTAAATACCCCGTTTTCTGTCCAGCCATGTTCATCGTCACCAATAAGTTTTCGTTTAGGGTCTGCAGATAAGGTGGTTTTGCCAGTACCAGATAAACCAAAAAATAGAGCGACATCACCATTTGATCCTTCATTGGCAGAGCAATGCATAGGAAGTGATTCTCTTAGAGGAAGGAGATAATTGAGTATGGTAAATACCCCTTTTTTCATTTCCCCCGCATACTGAGTACCTAGAATTACAAATTCTTTTTTCTTAATATTCAAGTTGACCGATGTTTTTGAACTCACTCCATCGACTAGTGAACTCGCATTACATTGACCCGCGTTATAGATAACCCAGTCAGGCTCAAAATTTTCGAGTTCTGCTTCTACGGGGCGAATCAGCATATTGTACATGAATAAAGCGTGATAAGCCCTAGCGCAAATGACTCGTACTTTAATCCTGTAATCAGGATCCCATCCCGCGTATCCATCAAGCACGAAAACTCGCTGTCGAGTATCTAGCCAGTTTATAGCGATATCTTTGTTCAATTCGAAGCTATCTTCATTGATGGGTATATTCACATCTCCCCACCATATATTCTCTCGACTGGTTTCTTCTTCTACTAGTCGTTTATCTTTTGGACTTCGCCCTGTTTTTTCTCCCGAACTAATGAGTAGCGCTCCATTTGAAGCTATTTCTCCATTTTCAAGTTTAATTGCCATTTCGTATGCATTTGATGGGGAGAGATTTCTAAATACTGTAGGTTTATTAATACCATATTGGTCTAGATTGATTGTTTTCAATGAGTCCTCCAACAAGTTGAATTACTTCCCTAGCGGGGCTTTCTTTCGGGAAATCGAGTGACTGAGTATTGTATTACATGCTGTCACTAATTAATAGGTGTGGGCTATTTTTTTCTGTATCGCTTACCGACTACTTAGTGTAGTCTTGCGTTGTTAACAAAGGATAATAATATGACTGAAGTGAAGCGACCCTTGGTTGTGAAACAATTGGCCCGAGGACAGAAATTAGATTTCTCTATAGAGACTTTGGGCGAGTGTAAATTTCAAAGTCCTTTTAGCAAGCAGGGTCGAAATTTCGTCAGCGATCAGTCAGAGATTTCCTATTTCCATATGCTGGAAGGTATGGAATCTTACCGAAATCAATTTGGAGAACCTCTTCCAGCTTTTGAATTAGCAGGTCCCCGCGAAAAAATATTTTTCAATCCTAGTGAAACAACAGCCGCGATAGTGACATGCGGAGGACTTTGCCCAGGCCTCAATAACGTAATAAGAGCGATTACTTTTACATTGAATTTGTACGGAGTAAATAATGTTCTCGGTGTCAATTATGGTTATGCGGGCTTGATACCTGGCAATCGATTGAATTTTACTATTTTAAATGGATATTCAATATCAAAAATTCATACTCAGGGTGGAACCGTCATTGGTAGTAGTAGAGGGCCTCAGAATGTAAGGGAGATGGTGGAAACTCTTAAACGCAACAACATCGACATGCTATTCACCATCGGGGGAGATGGAACTCAAAAAGGAGCGATGGAAATAGTAGAAGAAATTAAGCGACAAGGGCTTGAAATTTCTGTGGTGGGTGTTCCTAAAACAATTGATAATGATCTAAATTTCTTAGAAAAGACTTTTGGTTTTGAAACTGCCGTAGAAGCTGCGAGAGAGTCGGTAAATAGAATCCATGCAGAGGCCCTCTCATGCATAAATGGAATTGGTATATTGAAATTAATGGGTCGCGATTCTGGGTACATAGCGGCACAAGCAACACTAGCCTCCACAGACATCAATATTTGTTTAGTGCCTGAAATTGATTTTGATTTAGATGGTAAAAATGGATTATATGAATCGATCATCCGGCGATTAAACTACAAAGGTCATTGCGTAATTGCTGTGGCGGAAGGTGCTGGGCAAAGGCATTTGCCCCTAACTGGTGAAAAGGATGCTTCTGGAAACGCAAAATATGGTGATATAGGTAAATTTTTGCACCAGCAAATTAGCAAATTTTTTAGTGATCACGCCTTGAAGCCGACGATCAAATATGTTGATCCAAGCTACTTGATTCGATCTCTTCCTGCTAGTGCCAATGATGCAGTATTTTGTCTGCGATTAGGGCAGGCCGCAGTGCATGCTGCAATGGCAGGTAAAACAGCTATGGTAACCGGTTATTGGAGTCGAATATTTACACACGTGCCGATGAGTTATACGGTATCTGCGCGTAAACGAATTCATCCTGAATCTCTTTTTTGGCAGTCTGTTTTAGAAGTGACTCGACAACCTAAGGATATGACAAGTCATGATGCAGAAACGCCAATGCCGTGACTAATTTCAATTAACAACGGGTTTGAAATCCCCTTCGCTCGTGATGCTAAGTTCAACAAGCAAACGATCTTCTTCGACTAATTCGTGATCAAGACTTATTTGTCGAAAGTGGCTTTTAGCTATTTCTTCGGCCACTTGTGCAGAATCAGAGTCCATCCACATATTTAGATAGAGCAATTCATGTGGGCTATTTTCAGATCTCAGGATGATTCCTGATATGAAGCCGTGGCTGTTACGAAGACGGTCGTTTAATTCCTCCATTGCCGCTAAAAAGCCCTTAGATGATGAAGATCTTAGTTTAAACAAAAGCATTTGCATGACGATAAGGATACCATGATATGGATTGGAGCTTGATTTAATACTTGATATGACCTATTTTTGCGATATGTCAACTACACCTCAAACACACATTGATACATTTAAAAATCCACACCCAGAAAGAAACTATGAAATCCAGATGGAGTGCCCCGAATTCACCTGCCTATGTCCTTTGACTGGTCAGCCCGACTTCGCTCAAATTTTTGTTAATTACGTGCCAGATGAGTATTGTGTCGAGCTTAAAAGTTTAAAGATGTACCTTTGGCATTTTCGTGATCGAGGTGCATTTCATGAAGCTGTGACTAACGAAATAGCCAATTTGTTACTGGAGAGCTTGAAACCTCGTAAACTTGAGGTAAAGGCAGTTTTTGGACGCAGAGGCGGTATCGATACCACTGTAGTGGTTCATTA
>CAZYUV010000016.1:0-23963 GCA_964650625.1 uncultured bacterium | reverse complement strand
TGTTCTATTTATCATGCTTGACTCAAACCCCATTCATAAGTATACAGCCTAAGTATGCAATCTTCGAATACTCGAAAAAGATTAAGATATTCTATATTGGCTGCTCTTTTATGTAGTGGAATTATTGCGGGAACTTATTTAAGACTACCACTACCAATTGGTATTCCAATTACTTTTCAAGTTCCTATGATTCAGTTAGCCGCTCTGGGCTTACCTGCTCCTTTTGGTATTCTGTCCGTAACTCTATATTTAACATTAGGTGCCTTTGGTTTTCCAGTATTCAGTAAGGGAGGGGGAATATCATATTTCTTTGAAATAACGGGGGGTTATTTAATAGGATTTTGGGTGGCGACTGTTTTATGTCAAATATTTCAAAAAAGAATTATCACACACTGGTTTTATATAATCATCGCCCTATTGATTCATAGCACGATTATTTATTTGATCGGTATAAGTTGGCAATCGTATATCACAAATTCCTATTGGTTTGATGTCGCACTTGCTATGACGCCTTTCATGTTGAGTTCAATTCCCAAAATTCTTTTGGCGTATTTAATGATTATTGGCTTTCATAAAGTACTACTTCGACGATTCTAGTCATAAAAATATGAAGCTCAAAATTTTACTGAATTTGTCGACAATATTGATCACTTGTCCGATGGAAAGGCAAAGGAGGTTTACATGCAGCCAATACGAGATTTCCAACCTGTAATTAGATTCTCAGATATAAAACGTTGGTTTAATTCTCGACAACAAAATATTGTCCAGGGCATCCAAAAAATTCGGAATAACCGTAATAAAGTACAAAAACTTCAATACTCTTTAGATAAAACAAACTCAAAGTACATCCAAATTGAAGACCAGCAAACTGAAATAAAACAAGAGATCAACAATTTGCAGAAAACCTTAGAAAAACAAAACAAAAAAATTGAAGAAGTCATTTGGTTACTTAAAACTCAATTTGAAGATTTAGAAGAACAAACAGTTGATCAATTATTAGAGATGAAACAACGTGAAAAAGTACTCGACTCCTCAATTCATAAACGTCTTAAAACAATGAAAAAGGAATTAGCATTTTCAATGCTAGATCAACAAAGTACAATTCAAAAATATTTTGATCGAGTATTACAGATGGAACAAAAAATCAAAAGCGTCGAAGAGTCTCAAAGTTTGGGAATTATCAAACGACTATTTAACCAATGTAATCAATAGGGTCATGCAATTACCCTATTTAGACTTTCATACTCACACCAAAAATGATGACCCAAGTATTTTCAGTATCACCAGTTCACCATGCTCAAATTCCCAACCTATTTGTTATGGTCTACACCCTTGGTATTTAGATGAACATTGGCAAGTTCAATTAGAGAAAATTAAATCTGTTTGTCTGAATAAATCTCCTTTAATGTTGGGAGAAATGGGGCTCGATAAATTGCGTGGTCCTAGTTTCGATATACAATACAACGCTATGATTGCTCAATTAGAAATGGCAGTAGAATTAGATTTATCATGCATAATTCATTCTGTTCGTTCATATTCTGACTGTCTGGCTATTAGAAAAAAATGGCGTAGTCGTTGCAGACCATGGGTATATCATGATTTTAATTCTAATGAACATATCGCAAAAGCAATTATCCAATCTGGATGTTATTTATCATTATCTCCTAGAGTAATGAATCGCTATTTAATCCATGAAAAAAAATTTGCTTATCTTAAAACTCTTGATTTGGATTTTATCTTTCTAGAAACTGATGATGATAAGAACACTAATATTTTAGAAATGTATGAATGGTTTTCATCAATTCGAAATATAGATAAGCAAAATTTAAACAAAATATTTTGGGGTAACTTAGAACTAATTACAGGAAAAAATTATGAGTGCATATTGGCTGAGTCGTGCTGAATTATTATTGCAAAACAAAATCCAAAAATTAGAAAAAGCTCATGTCGCCATAGTCGGACTAGGTGGTATTGGTGGCTTTGCAGTCGAATGCTTGGTTAGAGCTGGTATTGGAGAACTTACATTAATTGACGGTGATGCAATTGAAGCCAGTAATCGAAATCGACAAGTAATTGCTTTAACAAGTAATGATGGTAAATCTAAAGTCTTAGAAATGAGTAAACGTTGTCTGGAAATTAATCCTAAAATTAAACTTAATGAGGTAGATGCATTTTTAACCCCAGCCAATATTGAAGAGTTAGGCTTGTTAAAAGCTGATATTATTTTGGATTGTATCGATACACTTACACCTAAATGCTTACTAATTGAGTTCGCTAAGAAAAACCAAAAACCGATTATCTCTTGTCTTGGCGCTGGGGGAAAACTCGACCCTTCCCAAGTTCAAATAGAAGACATTAGTAAAACCTACAACTGCACATTAGCTCGCGCAGTTCGTAAACGCCTGTATAAACTTGGTATTCGAAAAGGGGTACTATCAGTATTTAGTCCCGAACCTGTTGATAAGTCACGACTTCTTCGAACCGATGGAAGTAATTTTAAGAAATCATCATTGGGTACAATTTCATACATGCCGCCTTTATTTGGGCTTTATGCCTCGTCGGCTATTATACGAGAATTAGTTGGAGATACAGAAGGTGCCGTAAAGCTCAAAATTTGAGTAAAATATAAGCTAATTTATTTATCTGATTGGACAATTTTCCAGATTCCTCTCGCAAAGTAAAATTCATAATTGCCGTGTAGAAGGCTTCCTTCTACAAAGATCACGTCACGAGTCTTTCGAATAATTTTTGGCCTAGCAATAATAAACTTTCCAGCTACTCCTCTTGATACAAAATAGGAATTCAGCTGAATGGTCGCTATACGAGTTGGAGGATTTGGTTGTCTTAAAATATGCATGGCGAGTATATGATCAATAGCTGTCATTAGTACACCACCATGAATACTGCCACCTTGATTTTGATGCCTATTTACATCTGTTTGAAAGCCATATACCCATTCTTTATCAACTGAATATTCATAGAGCTTAGATCCAACAAATTGTTCAAAACTACTTGAATATTTAGATTCCATAAATTTAGGTGGAATCAAAACGGTATTACTCATTCTACTCCTTAAAACTTCTGTAGATCTTTTACTAAATTAGATGCATTCGCAAAATCTCTCCGTATAAACAAATATAAATGACGACTTCCCCAAAATGTACTTTGATTATCTAGCTTATGAATCCATTCATTTGCAAATAATGGGAGTGGAATCACATAATAGTTTTGAAGTTTTTCTGATTTTGAAATTCCTAGAATAAATAAATCATAGCCAATAACTAAATCTGGTTTTGTATCTTCGAAGAATTTTTTTGGTATAGCGCCAATACTGCCATGAGCCCGTTGATCAGGAACTCTTAAAGGATGGTATTTAAGTGCTTCTGGTGTAGCTAAACCTACGCCATCTAAAATAATACCTGAATAATATTTTGAGATAGCCCCAATTTCAGCTACCATCAAACGCGATTTTTCATCTGTATATCGAGAAATAACTTTAGATAATTTTAGATAAGTTTGAACTCTAGCACTTCTCAAAGAGTACCTATATTTATTAGTGCAAGTCAGATAAAACTCAAATAAAAAAGGTAAATTTAAACAGAGTACAATTATCAGATATTTGTAATTTTTTAGGCATAAATTAAATGCTATAAATAGCAGCGGACAATGAATGAGAGAGGGATACCAGGAGAAAATAAATGTACCCTTTAATGTGTAAGCTACCCACAATAAAAATATATAAATACCTATTAGTTTAGACCAAAGATTCAAATTAAATAATTTCATCAAAACCAATAATGGTAATAATCTAAAAACTAGTGACCAGTTTTCTCTGCCCGGCAGTAGATCATACAAAGTTTGCGAAAATTCTATGTCATAAACAATAGATTTAACCTCAATTGCATGTGGAACAACCGTCCCGAACATATAGATTAACCAGTAAATAATGGTACTTAAAACAAAGACACATATGAGAATACCTAGTCTTGTTTGTTTATAATTTTTAAAGCAATAAACTCCTAATAAAAAACTTATTAAAACTAATTCAGGTCTAATAAAAGGTAATATAGTTAATAATAATCCTAATATTAGAAACCTTTTCGTCTTACATATCCACAAACAAAGAAATAGAACCATACAAGCAAATGGTGTTTCCATTTGATCAATGGCAGCTATATGTATAGAACACAAAGTGAAAATAAAGGCTAGCCAATAAGCCCTATAGTTATTTGTATTATTAAGTTGACACCACAAAAGACTAATTATACTTACTATCAGAGCGTTTAAAATCTCTATCCAAAGAAACAATTCTCCCGGTAATTTATGCAGAATTGATAGTAATAATGTCCACATAATAGATGTACTTATCATCAGTGGTTGTGATAGATCAAAATATGGAAGCCCATATAAAGACATATGCAAAGCTACTCGATCATGAATATAGCTATCATCACATGCCATATCTCCATGAGATATAAACAATATTAAACTTATAAACATGGTAATAACCATGCTCAATATTAATTTAAGTTTTATAAAGTCTCCGATTTGATAAAACTAAATGGTTAGAGTACTGCCCGTAGCCTGGCTTTTCTGATATATACCAGCTGCATACCAAACAGATGAAATCCAGATAAGGATAACTAACAAACCTACTGTTAAAAAAGCATTGGCATAAAGAACTTCTCCCAAAAAAACAACTAATAAAATTTTTACTATCGAAGCAAAGAGATCGCCTATACGCATCATTGGCCCATCAATAATAGCTTTTAATTTACCTTTAGTCTCTTTAGATGTAGGAGTGTATAAGACTTCTTTCGTAACGTTATTAATAGAATAATTAAGTGCTCCACCAACAACCATTAATATTTGAATAATCTCCAAGCCAATATCTAAATTTAGAAGACTCCCCGCACCGAGAAAAAATAATGGGAGAAGCATTATTGCAAATCTCACGGATAAAAACTTAAAAATAATGCGTGCCAATAAAAGGAGAAATAAGCCTAATACATTTTGAAGACTATAAGTTGTGGAATAAAATATCCCCATTTGATCATAGTTAGAACTTTTGAACTCCTTAAATTTATTTTGTACTTCCTCAACACTAAATCCATTTAATTTAGGATTTTTTTGTAGAAAATCACTTATATATTTAGGACGATTTTCAACCGTTTGAAACTTATAGCCATATACAAAATCAAAGCCTGCAGAGTTTATTTTTGGATTATCAGCAGAGTTTAATAGGGTATTTACATCTTCAAAGGCGTAAAGATAACTTCTGCTAGCTACTTCAGTATCGATGATCGGATCAGATTGAAAATCTAAAATGGTATTAGATACAGCTAAGGCAAAAACCATAATAGCTAAACAACGAGCATAATGATGCTTAAATAATTTTATAAAGTCCCTAACTATAGATGAATTAATTTTGCTTTCATTTATTACGCCATCAGTATCAAATTTTGATTCATTATTTATTTCATGAATCATTGTTAACTTAGAGGCTTTCGCCATGAAAAACATAGTTAAAAACATCACCGAAGCAGATACCACTAACAAATAATCACGTAAATTATTTTCAATAAGAAGTTTAGTCAGTGGAGCCCCTATCCAAGCTCCCAATGTAGCTCCTATTGCAATAAAACCAAAACATCGCCTGCTTTGTTCTGGACTAAATAAATAATTTACAGCCCCCCATGTTATAGATATGCATAATAAAAAATAGCTAGAAGCCCAAAAATAGAATGCAATCACTGCCCATTGCTGATGTTGCATTGAAAAAATTACGGTAAATATAAGTTTAAAACCTATCATTGTAAGAAAGGTGTAACTAAGTAAGCGATGCATATTTACTCTTACAAAAAAGTAATTAAAAACCTTCGTAAATAATAATGAGAAGATTGCGCTAATTAGAAAAAAAAATGGCTTGTAGTTTGGTGGGAATTCTTTCAGAAATTGAGAGTTTCGCATTGGTTTTACGATGTAGTACGAAACTAAAAGCAAGAAAATAGCCAGAAAACATAGCAACACTAATGGTTGCTCATCTTTTTTAGCGCCAGTAATCCAAGTCAAAAACTGTCTAAATTTCTGCAACATATGCTTTTATTTTAATCGGGATTTCAACAAAAAAGATGAATCCACAAAACTTTGATTTATAGACTATTATCAAGTTGTTTAATGATCTTAGAATCCGTATGTTGTTTTAATGAAATTTCTGCTTGCACAAAATCTTTAGTATGAAGTAATTGATTTTGAAATGCATTCATCATCCCTTGAATTTGAATTTGTAGGTTGGATTTTTCTTCCTTCCAATTTTCTCGGATTTCTTCAGATTTACCAATAACTTTACGAACTTTACCCTGAATTTCTTGCAGACGATATTGATCTCTTTCAAATTGCTCTTGTCGTGTCACCAAAACACGCAACTCTTCAATTTTAGCAGCAAATTTGTCCTCAAGTTTTTGTAATATGGCATTAACTTTCTGAGCATCTTCAATAACCTTCGCCATATTACTAGCCTGATATAGAAGTTTATTTTCTGTTGTTGGATCGTGCTCCTTCTTTAGACTCTTCAATTCTTTAATAATTTTTATACACTCAGCTCTTGTCTTGCTAGCTTCTCTTATTCTCGTCTGTACTCGCAATTTACGTTCTCGTAAATATATCTCTACGCGACTTTCCCAAAACCGTAATAAATCATTAGGCATTAGGATGTAAGAATCAAGAGCTTCTCTGTATGGTTTTTCCAGTTCTGGTTGTTCTTGACGTAATCTATAACGTAAAAACTTAACACCCAAACCTGCGCCTACTATTGAACCTATAGCGGCACAAGCAATAATACCTACCGTCTTACTTATCAAAAAATTGCCACTAGCAATCAATGGCATTAGCACCATGGAATAAAAAGTCACACCTATTATTCCAAGGATGGCTGAAACTACAGCTCCCACCCCTCCCATAAGAAAAACTGATACGATTGAAATACCAATCATCGCAATTAGTGAGGCAAGCAGAATTAAATCTTTACCTATAAAGAAGCCAACTATAGTCGATAAAAACCCACCAACATAAGCTCCTTTTTTTAGACCTTTTTCTTGATTTAAGGTAATATCTCGTCCCACGGATTCTTCAACTTTTAAATCGATTACCTTGTCTCTAAAATGATCCAATTCAGCAGCCCAATCTTTTTCAGTTACCTCAACCAATAGATCTCGAAATTCTTCGTCTTTAGTGGATTGAATAAATTCACTTATTTTATTCTCTGAATAACCTATGGTGCTTTCCTGTCTTAGAGAATTTGTTTTAAAAATCCGAGATTTCAACTGATCCGTAGAATAGTGTTCTTTGCAATTCATATGGTAATGAATTTTTAATGTAATATGGTCAGCCTTTTGCTTATCAAATTCATGGGTAATTCGTTCATGAATCTGCGAAAAAAACATTTCGAGATTTAGAGTATTATTTTGATTTTGTGTTTGAATATCACCTTCAAACACTAATTTTTGTAAGTCACTGAGTCTTTCTTTATTCAGATCTAAACAATTGCAAAGATTACTTAGAAAATTTTTATGTTCGGGTGATATGTCAGCATTCTTACCAATTTCAACTAATAAAGTCATGACTATAAAGTCAGCTAATTGTTTATCAACATTCTTTTTGAGTTCTTGGTCATTCATCTAATTTTGTTACCTTATAAAAATTATAGTAAGTATTTTTAATGTGACTGCCCATTAATCAATTAAATTTATTTCTAATATTTAAAATATTGACATTACCAACATTATTAGTGCCTAATAGTCAAACTTCATTTTAGATTAATTTCAAGATACATATGTATTGAAAAATATGATCTATTTGAAGTCAGATAAAAATAAAAAAAATCTCACCCCAAGTCCAAAATTTTTATTGTACTCAGGGTCGGATATCAAAAAGCCCCGCTTGTAATGGCGGGGCTTCTGCTTAAAAATTACTTAATAAAATTAACATGCAGGTCTGATTGAATTGCAGAAATATCTTTCTTAGCTTCAAACCCTAACCTTGGAAACAAATCACTAACTGTAAATCCAATGGTTATATGAAAATCTTGCTTCATTGAGTCAAAAATATGTTTTGGAATTGACCATTCAGCCGCTATTAATTTTCTAATGGCTCTAAGACCACGCGATTTAATAACTAAAAAGAAAACTTCAGACTCTTGATTATTGATATTAAGACCTTTCAAGCTGCCAATACCTAAAATATAAAAATGCATATGCTGAACCAGAGAATTCACTAAATGGTTAATACTCTTCATATTAATACGGGGATTCCACTGTTTCATTAGATTATATTCTGGTGGTGTTATAACCGTTATATGGGCTTCGCCTCGATGTTTTAATTTAAGGTTTCTTTGGAGTTCTATATATTGTCGAACCTTAGAGATAGGTTCAAAGTAAATATTACGTGATAAATATGTTCCATAGGCTTTACTCGGATTGTCATGAGATATAAATGGAACCGGTCTGTAAATATCTTGTAAGAGTTTTAAGTTCGTTGTTTTTTTTATATTTATAGGCTCAAAATTATTTGAAACCGCAAATGTTTGCCCAATTATTAAATATAAAAATATAATTCTCATACCACTTTCTCCTAAAAATCAGTTCTATAACAAGACTTTAGCTAAGCAATGCATTATGCTTGGCCGCATTTCCAATTTACGAGGAGATTTGCCATGATTCAAGAATTGAAAAGTCGCTTTGAAAAAGCCCTTAAAAAAATTGAAGGCACTGACCCTGATCGTCTTGAAATTACACCGGCTACTCAGAAAATTTTCGGAGATTTTCAAACTAACGTAGCTATGCAACATTCAAAAATATTAAAACAAAACCCACGACAGATAGCTGACAAAATAGTTAATGCCTTAGTAGAAAAAGAGTGTTTTGAAAAGGTAGAAGTCGTTGGCCCCGGATTCATAAATATTTTTTTGAAAACTAATTTTATAGAAGAACAAATTAATAAACTATCCAAAGATGATTTTATAGGTATAGACCAGACAAATAGTACCCAGCCTATAATTATTGATTATTCTGCGCCAAATGTTGCTAAAACAATGCATATTGCTCACATACGTTCGACTATCATTGGAGACGCATTAAAACGAATTTACCTTTCTTGTGGATATAAAGTATTGGCGGATAATCATATAGGTGATTGGGGAACCCAATTTGGCAAACTTTTATATGCCTACAAGAATTTCGATATCCCCGAAAACGCTAATCGCAACTCTGTATCTTTCCTTGAGAAACTATACCAAGAGTTTGTCGCATTAGCTAAAGAAGATGAAACATTAAATGAGCATGCAAGAGCAGAGGTTGCTTCTTTACAAAGGGAGGAAGAACCAAACTATTCTCTGTGGAAAGGTTTTATATCAATAAGCTTAGCAGAGTTTGAAAGTGTTTATTCTAGACTAAATGTAAAGTTTGATATGCAACGAGGAGAATCATATTACAATTCCATCCTCTCTCACGTCGTTGATGAATTAAAACAAAAAAAGATTTGTCATGAATCCGAAGGTGCTCAAGTAGTTTTTTTTAATGAAGATAAATTACCTCCCATACCTGTTCAAAAAAGTGACGGATCTTTTCTTTACTCAACAACTGATATTGCAACAATCAAAACTCGTATTAATGAATTTAATCCCAGTAGTATTCTTTATGTAACGGATAATAGACAAAAACTACACTTCCAACAAATTTTCGAAATTGCTCATCTACAAGGATTTTCCACTAATTTAAAGCATATCCCTTTTGGTTTAATGAAATTTGGAGAAGGAACTATAATGTCCACCAAAGAGGGACAGGTCATTAGCCTTAAAGCTTTATTAGATGAGGCGGAAGATAAAGCCTATCAAGTCCTACACAAAACCAATTATAGTGAGTCTGAAAAACGTGAAATTGCACGAGTGGTGGGTATTTCAGCCATTAAGTATCAAGATTTATCACAAAATCCCTCAACTGACATTACATTCACTTGGGAGAAAGCACTTAATTTAGAAGGTAATTCAGCACCTTATTTACTTTATGCTTATGCCCGAATTCAAGCTATTTATCGTAAATATCAAGACCAAGTAGGCGAATTATCGCTTGATACTGAAATCACACTCTCGGAAGAAATAGAAAAAGATTTATGTCTACAACTATTCCGCTTGAATGACGCTGTTCAATTAGCTCGTGAAAATTGCAGACCCAATTTGGTTGCCGATTATATTTATCAATTATCTAGTTTGTTTGCATCTTTCTACAATCAAGTATCGATTCTTCGAGCAGAAACTGCTGAATTACGTGACTCTAGAATGGCCCTAGCTTTGCTTACAGGTAAAGTACTGAAAAAAGGCCTTAACCTTTTGGGGCTCGAAACCTTAGATCGTATGTAAATCATGAAAATAGCTGTAAGTGCCGTAAGTTTTTGTAAAAATAAAATTTTACGCTCTGAATTACTAGAGCATTTCCCCCAAACACAATTTTTAATGTCGCAAGGAGTACCTTGTCACGATGAATTAACCAATTTTTATAAAAATGCTCAAGGGATTATTGTTGGTACAGAAAAAATTGATCGAAAGCTTTTAGAACAATTTCCACAAATTAAGATAATAAGTAAATACGGTGTAGGTACAGATAATATAGATCTCAACGCTTTGAATAAACTCAATATTAAGTTTGGATTTATGGCCGGAGTGAATAAATTAAGCGTTGCTGAGCTAACACTGGGATTTATGCTTGCCCTATCTCATAATATTTTTCTGAAAGGAGTGCCCCTTAAATCCGGATATTGGGATAAAAATGGGGGTATTCAATTAAGCAATCGCTCTGTTGGAATAATTGGATGCGGTAATGTAGGTTACCAACTATTAAAACTACTAAAGCCATTCAAATGTGAATTATTAGTGAATGATATTGAAGATAAGCAATGCTTAATACAACCCTTTGAGGCTAAGCAAACCTCTAAGCTCGAGATCTTTGAAAAATGTCAATTTATTACTTTACATACGCCATTAACGAATGATACGAAGCACATGATTAATAAAAAGACTTTATCTAAAATACGTCATGATGCTTTTCTGATTAATACCGCGCGTGGGCAACTCGTAGATCAAGTTGCCTTAAAATATGCACTAAAAAACAATCAACTCGCTGGTGCCGCTCTTGATGTCTATGAAATAGAGCCTCCCACAGATATTGAGTTTTTAAGCCTTCCTCAATTAATAACAACACCTCATATCGCAGGTAACTCAATAGAGGCACAACTGAATATGGGACGCAACGCGATTAGGCACTTAGTAGAGTTTTTCAAAAATAAAACTACGGTTATTTAGAGAATAAACCCAATGGGCTTGAAATGGTGAGAAGCTATGTTGGTCTCGAATATGCATATTTGCATTTATTCCAAATAAAAATAGCTTTTGCCATTCTCCTAGATTGGCATCGTAATTAAATGCAAGTGGAATAGTAGGGGATATTCTATCAATATCAGGGTGGGAATTGAGACCCAAACTTGCAAGGTTCCATCCACGATCCAATGAATATTTCCAGCGACTTGCCGAAATATGTTTCCAGTTTAATATTTCATTAAAGTCGGAAGATTGAAACACAAAGAAACCCTGCCCAAATTCTAAGGTTTGCTCGAGAAATGAGTTGTTATTATTCAATTCGCAAGAACCTGAATTTGTAGTATAAGCAAAGAATTCCCCTTGTTCATAACCAACTATACAACCATTAAGACTTAATTCATTATCTATTGAGTTCAATGCTTGATAAACTGTTTGCCCGCCAAATTGTGGTTGTAGCGCAAGCATGTTCCAACCAGGATGAACCGTAATGCTTGTAGTGGTTATGTCTAATTGATCTTCTGCAAAAATTTTCAACTTAAATGGGACTGCTAACTTGTCTTGATCAAGATCTCTCAGAAAGATTTGAATTTCAGAACCCTGCAAACTATTCAAATCTTCTAAAAAATGCCATGTAAGCTTATAAGTCTCTCCTATGCTTAGTGTGGTAGTTTGGGTACTAATTGAACTTGTTGGAAAAAACGAAGAAGCATTCTTGGGTTTTACCATTACACTAAAAAATGTAGATAGCGAGTCCGGGTCTTCTAATTGAAACTCTATTTCCATTTTATTGTTAGTCACTTCAATATTTGGACCTATTGAATAACTAGGTAGGTTATTTTGACTAATTTGTGTGCTACCAAGAAAACTAAACCTATTCAAAGCTTTTGAGCAACTTTGGGGTGCTTCATCTTCATCCGAATAAAATGCCAATGTACTATCTCCAGGTGGGACAACCACATTAAAAATCGTTCCATTTACAGCACTTGCATGATTGCGAACTGAAAGAATACAAGAATATGGGTCTAAATCACTGCCACATTGCCGCGCGGCCTCTTTGGAAGGAAGCATTAAAAGTCTAAAATTACGAGGGTTTGTACAAGGGATACAAGGGTCATTGGTCAAAGGACATTGAGATTGAAACTCCAGGTTTTGATAGTTTTGTGTGTCGTTATTCAGCGATAGATAGCGAACATCATAAGGTCTTACATTTGCTAAAGTGGATGGTTCCATGGTGCTTATATTGAGACTTGAAACTGATTTAAATTCACCTACATTTGAATCCGAATCTATATCTATAAATTCTAAATCAAAAGGCTTGCTGTCAAAATATTGTCTGATGACAAACTGTTCATACAAATCTTCAAAGGAAATACCATACTCATTTAATTTAGATCTCAGCATCGGAGAATGATTCACATTAGAAGTAATTAAACTCTTAAATCTCTCATCTTTTTGATTTGTACTGTCACCTAATTGTTCATAGAGAAAACTGAAAAACAAATACCCCAGACCGTAATATTCCACAGGTAACGGATGGTCTACGCCACTATAATCAAATAAATAGGTGCTATGGGGTTTATCTAAATAAAACTTAACTTGACCTGGAGCATCGTTCGGCAAATTTAAAATTGCTTCTTGTGAATTGGGAAATACACCATTCTGAAAAACTCGATAAACAGCAAATTGAGCAAAACCTTCTAATATCCAGTGAGCAATAGAATTCCAGTTTGTTGATCCTCCTACTAAATGAAAATGCTGCAAATGAAACAATTCATGAGCAAGAGTATGAAAGAATTCTTTGCGCTGTATGTTAAATGAATTTGGTCTTCCACCTGGATTTAAAGGGTTAATATCCATATGTAGTAGATTTATTCTCAAATTATCTACATCTCCCGGAAAGAAGTAGCCCCCCACATAAGCACCATCAACATCGAAAGAGTCTTTAATATCGTAAAGTAAAAAATGAAGACCTTTATAACGCGCATTATGCGGATCTTGAATCTCCCCGAAACTAGTTAATAATTGATTTACAACTTGATTTTGTAACACCTCAAATAGTTCAGAAATTACATTGTTTCGATCAAACTGAGTTTGAGCAAAAGACCCGCCTAAAAAAGAAGTAGAATTCAAATTATTTATTTGTGGATCTTGATAAGCACTTTCTTCAATCCATAAGTAAATTTCGGTATTTTGTATTGCACCAACTCGATGCACCTCCGCAGTAATAGTCTGAGTTGTACCAGATACAAAATTTATTACAGGAAAATCAAACTTTTCTCCTAATTGGGCGGTTGATTTTAAACCAACTGTTTGTAGGCTTTTAATTAAGTCTTCATTATGGTTGTTTTTATGAACAATATTATGTACGGGGCAAATCCATTTTACAGCTTTTACATTAGCTACTAAAACGACGAAACATAGTATATTGATAAAGTGTTTCACGTGTATCATTTCAAAAGCTTAAGAGCTTTTTTTAATAAGCCACTCTCCAATACTTGTCTTTTTAGAACAAGTGATTGATAGATACTAGGAATTATTAAATTACATAGTAGTTTGTAATTCGTAATCCCGTGACGGAATGAAACTTGAGTAAATTTATTTTTAATATCAAATGACCAATTTTTTAGAAAACTAGACTTTATTTGTTCCTCTGATAGCTTATTTGAAGCTTCAATCCACGGCAGACTTTTGTATCCACTTTGATAATTTTTCCATGTTTTGTCTGTCAATTGAATTCCATAATCCTCATGGGGCCAAATTAAAAAATATAAATACACTACTGTGGGTTTTTGTTTTGATTTAAGTTCAGGTAATTCATTTATAAGATCATTAGATTTGGCTTTACAGCTTTTTTCGATGGGGCATATGTCACATTTAGGAGAGATCGGAGTACAAATTAAGGCCCCCAATTCCATCATTGCCTGATTAAAATCACCAGGATTTGAATCAATAAAGAAGCCTTCATTAAAATTTTGCCTGATTAAACGGTTTGTTTTCATTCGATAGGGATTTCCTCTTATTCCGAAATGACGGCAAATGACTCTCATTACATTCCCATCTACAACAGGAATAGGCTCTTCAAAAGCAATAGAAGATATAGCACAACTCGTATAATCGCCTATACCAGGTAGATTACGGAGTTCTTTTGCAAAACGAGGAAAAACAGATTGATGTTTGAAATATATGGCTTCACAAGCAGCTTTTAAGTATCTAGCTCGTCGATAGTAACCCAGACCTTCCCATTGTTTAAGAACCGTATTTTCCTTAGCCAAAGCTAAAGATTTTACAGTAGGAAATTTTGATATAAATGAGTTGAATTTTTCAATTACCGATTCTACTCTTGTTTGCTGAAGCATGATTTCACTGACTAGAATTCGATAGGGATCTTTATTAAGACGCCAAGGTAAATCTCGCTTATTTTGTTTATACCAATCTAGTAGTAAATGCGCAGATTCCATACTAAATGCAGTTTAATGCGCTACTAATATTAAATCTATTCTGTTGTAAAAAAAGATCGGAAATTTTGAAAGCGTTCTCCGTCTGCTGTTACAACACCATCTATCAAAATTTCATAGCGAGTATTATTTTTCAATCCTATATCACTACTGGATACTTTAGTTCGAAAAGTAACTTTTGTATCTCCCAAGTCATATTCAGGCTCACCCACAAAGAAAAACTCTTTCTGTACTCCAAAAGCTTCTTTCAATTTGATATTTCCAGCTACAGAAAGTCGATCAACTGCTGCTTGAAAAAAAATACTGATATCGCTACCGGTGCTTATATTCATCGCATCTGACGAAGGTTCAGTGGCATTAACTCGTATTTCCTCAGTACTAAACGTCCAGTTTAAGTTACCTATCATTCCATTATTAACACTTTGAACATCTCGGAGGGTAACAAAGTATTCCGTTGAATATTTAAGTCTACCACGCTGTGGTTTAATCGTGAGTTGCCTTAAAGTGTCATCATATACGAGAGTTGCGGGCATAATTTCTTCAAAATCAAGAGTAATATTAGACTGCTCTATCGCATAGAAATTCGCCGTAGACACTTGAGATACATCAATGCTTTGATTAAAAGTAGCAAATATTTCCTGTTTTCCTATTCCTACCACTTTTACGCCATCAGCATTATCACGAGGGTTAATTCTATCAACTAAAAATTCTTCGGCAGTTATAAAACGAAATACATAGGGCGGGATATATTCTTCGTCTGCGCCTTTTACTTCGCTTACTGTGAATTCGTAATGAGTTCCCTCCTTCATGTTCACCACTGGAGTATATGTGGCAACCAGAGTTGAGGGATCATAAGAAATATTTCCTGGGATTGAAGTACCAGATATTGAACTTAGTTTAATTGTTGCTCTGTTTAAGGTACGAATGTCAATTCCTCGTTCAAAAGTAACTGAAACACTGCTATTAATGGGAACATTTGAGGCGTTTTCAACAGGTGAAATATTAACAATAGCCATTGTTCCCTTACTACTAGGCACATAAGGATCACCTGCATTACAACCCATACAGGCGATTGATATAGTTAAAAGACACAACCAAATAACGTGAGAAATCTTGGTATTATTTAATTTGATTTGTTGTTCAGTCACAAAAAGAGAATCGACACCAATGCATCTAAATTGACATTTTTTGTTTTGCAATCCACATTCTTAGTACAATTAATAAACAAAAAGGGCTAATGTTCGATAGTTTTTGTATGGCTTTGCGTCGATTACTATTTATTTTTATAACCACCTTTCTAATTGGTCAATTGTCTTGGGCTACCTCTATGGTCAGCCTTGATTTACCAGACCTAATAATAAAATCAAAGATGATTGTACATGCTAAATTAATTAATAAAGAATCGTTAATGTGGCATGGGCATATATGGACTAAACTAACCTTTAGTATAGATGACTTTCTTAAAGGCGATGGACCCTCACAAATTGACGTTATGCAACCTGGTGGTCAGGTAGGTAATCATGTCACAAGTGTAGCGGGTACTCTAAGCTATGAAATAGGTAAAAATTACTGCTTATTTCTATGGTCTAGCAACGATAAAGATAAGTGGCAAATTATCGGCCTATCTCAAGGCACGTTTAAGGTAAAACGTGTAGGAACAGAATGGCTAATTGATTCTGATCAAAATAATTATTCATTACAAGTACCAACCATTCTTCGTAGTCAACTAAGAGTTCAACTCTCACAGAAAGACTCTCGTTTGAAAAAACTAAGATTGTTTTACGCTAAACGTAGCTTAGAGAATCTTAAATCCTTAGTTAAAACGTATGAATAAATTTTGGACACTGACAATATTCATTTGGATAAACAGCTTAACATTAGAAGCTGGTGTACCTTTTTTATTTCAGAATTCCATAGGAATTGCCCAATCGGTAAAATGGCCGAACAATCAAATTGACATTGAAATTAACCCCGCCACCAGTACTTCCCTATCAAATGCAGAAGTGCTTTCAGAACTAAATACTGCAATGGATCAATGGCAAAACATTCCCGAATCATCTATTACTTTTAATAGAATTACTACTTTTAATACGCCTACAGATTTTGGACCTACGGTTGATTTTAAAAACACCATCTCTTTTGTAGGTAATTCAAGTTTTCCACCCGGGGTCATAGGAATAACATTTGTTACTGCCGATGCAGATTCTCAAGAAATTGTAGATGTTGACATGCAATTTAATCAAGGTCAATTTACCTTTATAACAAGCGCAAATGGACCTTCAGATATTAATCAAAATCGCATTGTATTATCATCTGTGGCGACACATGAATTTGGACATTTATTGGGATTTGACCATTCACCACAATCTAAACAAAATATTGATATATTTGAATTACCAGAGTCTACAATGTTCCCCTTCTTTAGTGATGATCAATCCTCACTGGAACAAGATGACATTTCTATTCTAGCTTTTACCTATCCCTCAGCATCTAATACTTACAAACATGTAATTGAAGGTGCTATTATTTCTGGTGATTTTTTTCCTGATAATGTCACTGGAGCACATGTTGTTGCATGGGATCGTATCGGTAATCCAAATGTCTCAATCTCCACTATTTCGGGTATAACGTCAACTGGCATAAACTTAGAAGGACGCTATCGCATTCAAGGATTACCACCGGGCAATTACACTTTATACATAGAGCCACTGCCTATTCAGCAAGGAAACAATCAAGTTACATTGGAACAAAATTTTGGTTTTCTTAATCAAGTTTCTGCAGGAACTCGCGCTACATTTTTACTAAAAAACAGAAGTTTCACACCTGAATTTTACAATGGTACCGCTGAGTCTCAATATGAAATAGATTCCGGCATTAGCAATGCATCTACCGTATTGATAGCTGACACTACAGGTAATCAAATTCAGCAAATAGACATGGTAACCAATCTTAGTAATCAAGACCTTGATTTGATAAATAGTGTGCTATCGGTAGATGATCCTATTTTGTATGCAAATGGAAACACAAATACATTGGTTAAATTTCAACCAAAAGACATTTTTGGAAATCAAATCAATACAGATTTAAGCAGTCGAATTCAATTCATTATTTCTACTGGAAGTTTTAGTTCATCCTCCATTCTGTCTATATCTACCCCAACCCTTATTAACGATGGATCATTTACTTATTTTTCGGAGATATATAGTCCAGTACTATCCGGGAATAATTCCTTATTAACCGCAAACTTAAAAGTAAAATTTGACACCATTGATATACCAAATAAACAGCAAGAAATTCGATTTGAAAAAGCCAACTCAAATTTAACAGAAATACTTTTTATTCCTGATATTAACAAATTTAACCTAGATGGTTTAGCTCAACCATCTAGACCAATATTTGCCAATGGGATTGCACCAGCAACATTCCAAATACTTCCAAAATTCTCTGATGGCTCCACAATAAAGGTATCATTACCACTAGATTGGCCTATCTCTGGTATTAGTGCCGAACCCATGGAAAACACTATCACTACATTTCCCTTAAGATCTGTTGGAAACAATAAATACCAAATAACAATGACCAATTCATTGCCTGGATTAGTAAATCCAGTTTTTTATTTAGATGAAGTCAAAATTGAATATTCAAATTCAATTAGTTTTAACAATGTCTCTACAAACTCACGCTTGAGAATTGATACTGATAGAATACATATTAAGCATCCAGATATTCCCGAAACACCTAAGGCTATCGTCTCAATTGAGCCTACTTTTTCTGATGGAAGTATTATTCCTAGTCCAATCCCCACGGACCAATTCAACGTTTTAATCACAAGGTCAGACGGCACTGCAGCGCTGGATGTGGTACGCAGCCCCGTAATCGGACCATTATATGACAGTAGTAACAATCCATATTATCAATTAGAAGTAGAAGCTCTCTCTAGTATTGAAACTGTCAATATTGGACTCGAAATATCTAGCCGACAAATGTCACAAAGTTTAAGTCTGAGTTTTGATGTTCCAGATCCCATTAAATGTGAAATAAGACCTACAAAACAATATATGCTTCGTGGGTCTAACCAAAGCCAAGAAATACAAATTATTCCCAGATTTTCAAACAATTCCATAATTGGTTCAGATTTATCAAAATTAATATTTCTAAGTCCTTCAGATGGAGTTTTATCAAATAAAGATGGAGAGTTTACAAGTAGTATTAATCCAGCAATTAACCCAAGTCTAAAAGAATCTGGCATATTAACTGCAACTTATAATCCAGGATCCGTCGAAGGACTAGCGTTTATATTAGGCACAATACAAGCTGCAGGCTTCCAGCAAATCAATCAGCAGGGCCAAATAAATATAGTAAATGCAAATCCTAATCTCTTAAGAATAAATCTACTGGACAACTCCATTCCTGCTGACGGCACGTCTATCACAACACTGGTTATCACCCCCTTGTTTCCAGATAACACCCCTGTTGGTAAAGAGTTTAATGCAGATTTCTTAACTGCAACTATCACTTCAGGTGAATTCTTAAAAAAAGCACCATCAATAGTTAATTCTAATGAATTTAGTTTATTTCCAGCTGGATCTTCTAATGTTTCATTTTTCAATCAACATCTTGAAGACCCAACAATAGACGGAGATTACGAACTAAGTATTAGATCATCCAATTTCAGCACAACAGCTCGTATAAATTTCTTTATTAATAATGTACTTAGCCTTACGTCTGAGCAAATAAATTTTGATTTAATAGGCTCAGCAGACCCAATCAGAACAAGCATTTTAATTTCAGAGCCTATTATTTATGCAGACGGTAGAGCCACTAGTAAAATCGATATTTTTCCAAAAGCTTCTAATGGACAAGGAATTAATCTGCCAACAACATCATCTATAATTATTGAAAGTAATTACGGTGCATTAATTGGAGCTATTACAAAAAATCTAGACAATAGCTATTCACAATATCTGCGATCAAATACTAACAGTGTAAATAAAACTGCATACATTACTGTGACTATCGATGGAGTTAGGATGACACCGGTTGATCAAAAGACGATCAAATTTGTTGATCTTAATGTAAATAATTTAGTAAATAATTTTACATATCCAGACAATAATCTTATTGATGGTTTTGATATAGCAATACTAGCTAAAGCTATCCGAGACCGTGCTTGTACCAACAATCAAGGGGATTGTACTTTGGATTTCAATGATGATGGAACTGTAGATTTAGATGATCTTGAAATCTTAAAAACTTCCTATGGATCTATTACCGATGATTAGAATAATTCTTTTAGTGTCAGTTATTTTGGTGGGTTGTAAACCCAGTGATAATCCAATTTTTAATCTACCAACTGAATTGAATACAAACCAAGATCAACAAAAAATTATCTTACAAATTAGAGAAGAATCAAGACCGGATGACACGAATACAACATTCATTCTATCAGAATCTGATCTACCGAATGATGCGATGTATTTTTCGATAACTCAAAGTAGTTTTGACAGTCCATCTTTTCTATTAAATATAAATATAAAGGACGTAACGGGAATTTATGACACCCCCATAACTGTCGAATATGACCCCAGTATCCTTCAGTTCCAATTTAATAATTCAAATAATTCATTGATTGAAGGTCCTATCAGCTCTAGGCTGCGCAAATTTCTCCCTCAAAATCTTAGTACTCTTCTTAGTACACCAGATCCTCAAAACCCGGGACAGATTGTTATTAGCCATAGCCTTTTAGAAGATTTAGGGCTTAATCAGAAGTATAGTGGAACCCTGTTTTCTATTCCATTTCGTACAATTGCACCCGGCGATTTTAAAACCTCGATTGGTTTTATTTCAGGAAACTCAGATATTCTTGATAGAAATGGAGATTCTATCAATATACAGTTTTATGGTGGTACAATAACCAAAACCCTCAACCCATAACCCAAAGCCATTGTTTCACGTGAAACATTAGTAGAATTATGATACTAACCGCTCTTATATGTTCACTATTCTGTTCTAGCGTAGGGCTATATTTTATTCACAGATTTTCCAGAATGGCTCTTTTAGAAAACCAGTTAGAGGTTCTTTTCAGTCAAGAAGTTATTACGATACCCCATTGTTATCGACTTGTTGATTGCTTTCCTAGCTATAGGTCTGGGGCCTGTCAAGATTGTAACTCTGTTCACAACCCCATTCACTTCTTGTCTATATTTACACTTAGGAAGCCTTGTGGTCAGCGTTCCTACTTATTGTCTCTAGTTTGTGAAGTCATTTTATTCGTAGTTTTTTATTTGTTTTTACAAAAATATGGACTGACCTCCAGCTATATCATTTATTCATTCATGATATTTTTATTTTTTATGATCACACTGATAGATTTCCGTTACTATATAATACCTGATGAGTTGAATTTTCTTGGCGTAATAGCGGGTTTATCGCTTAGTTCTATCGTAACGGTTTCCATAGCTAACAACTGGATTGTTACTGAAGGTTTTTTCATCAACATCTCAACCTTTAATGTAACTAATTCGCTACTGGGAATTATACTTAGCGCAGGGATATTACTCAGTATCGCACATTTAACATCAGTCTATTTAGGTCGTGATGCAATGGGCGGCGGAGATATTAAACTCACCGCCTTTATTGGTGCGTTTATAGGATACAAATCTACTCTCATCGCATTAGCTTTGTCTTCTTTATTAGGGAGCCTGTTCGGTATAATTAGCATGATAAAATCAAAGCTTATCGAAAAGAATCAAGGCTATACAATGATAGCTTTCGGGCCTTACATTATTGTTGCTACAATTATAGTAATGTACTTTGGGGAGACCCAGATAATAAGCTATTATGAGAAACTATCGATGCAATGGGTTCACGGATATATTACACCCTAAGGAAATGTATTATTCACCTAATACTCACAAAATGTGAATAAATGCGTGCTTACATACAAAATTAAGCTATTTATGTGAAAAATTGAACATAAAATAGTACTAAATCACTTTCCCCGATAGACGCTTGTTTGCTTCACTATTATACTCCTACCTCTTTTGAGTATTGTATGGAAAATGAATTTGATGTAATCATTGTGGGTGCTGGACATGCTGGCACTGAGGCTGCATTTGCAGCAGCTACCTTAGGTAGTCGCGTTTTGCTATTGTGCACCAATCTTAATTGTATTGCTATGATGCCTTGTAATCCATCAGTTGGAGGTCCCGGAAAAGGTCATTTAGTTAGGGAAATTCATGCATTAGGTGGTCAAATCGCTTCTTTTGTAGACAGTACGTACTTACAAATAAGAGAGTTGAATGAAAGCAGAGGTCCTGCTGTCAGAGCATTAAGGGCTCAAGCTGATAAACACTTATACCATCTTCGCGTTAAAGAGAAACTCGAACAAAACCCAAACATCGAGTTGATACAAGGTGAAGTAATTGAGTTGTTACACGATAGCTGCAGAGTTAACGGCGTAAAAATTATTACCGGCTTAAAATTTTATGCGCCCTGTGTAGTTCTAGCTACTGGAACTTTTCTTAACGGTAAAATCATTGTGGGTGATTCAAAGGTTTCCGGTGGTCCATCTAACGAAGCACCTGCTATACAGCTAACAGAGTCGTTGCATAGGCTGGGTGTAAAGGTACATCGATTACAAACGGCTACGCCTCCTCGAATTGCCGGTTCTAGTATAAATTTTGATGGTCTGAAAGAGTTACCTGGACATGTAAATTTATCCACATTCACTGGTTGTCCCAGTCGACCTGAACAGCGTTCGTGTTATTTAACCTACACGAATTCAAGTACCATCAAGTTAATAAAAGCTAATATTAAGAAATCCCCGCTTAAAATCGGTAATATAACTCAGAATGGGCCAAAGCATTGCCCGAGTATCGATAGAAAGGTTTTGAATTTTCCTGATACAGACATACATCAAATTTTTCTTGAGCCTGAATCAAATTATCACGACGAATGGTATTTACAGGGTGTAACCACTTCACTACCTGCTGATATCCAAGAGGAAATTGTTCATTCAATCAAAGGGCTTGAAAACGCTAAAATAATGCGTTACGGATATGCTATTGAGTACGATGCTATTCGTGCTACTCAATTAAAGAAAACTTGTGAACATAAAAATGTTTCTGGGTTGTTCACCTGTGGTCAGATTAATGGAACTTCTGGATATGAAGAGGCGGCCGCCCAAGGTTTAATTGCTGGTATCAATGCACATCTTAAATCTCACAATAAAAAACCTTTTGTTTTACCAGTAACCTCATCATACATAGCGGCAATGATAGATGAATTAGTGACTAACGAACGTCAAGAACCTCTGCGTGTGACCACATCCAGTTCAGAATTTCGTTTAATTTTACGGAACGATAATGCTGAAGAAAGGCTCACACCTATTGGATATAAATTAGGGCTTATTAAGAGCGAGCGTTACAACAAAGTAATCTTTGCTATGAATCAGGTTGAAGTAGAAATATCAAATCTAAATAAGCATGTTGTTAAACCCAACAAACGAAACTTAGCAATACTTGAAAGTTTGGGCTCGTCCCATATAAACAAACCTATTTCGATGGCACAATTACTCGCTCGTTCTGAAATAAAATATGAACATGCTATAGAATTTGGATATAGATCAGATTTTGATCTGAAGCACAGGCTAGCGCTAGAAGTAAGGCTTAAGTACTCCGTTTTTATTAATAAATTACAACGTAGAATTCACCACGTAAATGAGCTCGATTCCATGATATTGGATGAGGGTACTCAGTTTTCAAAAATCACTGGACTTAGTTCTACGATAAAGGAACAGTTGAATGAATTATGTCCACACAGTATTGGCCAAATATCTAGAATTAAAGGATTTAAAACCTCTGATTTAGCGCTTCTAATTCATCACTACAAGCAAGGGGCTTTAGGATGAAAAACATCAATTTTAATTATGACATAATTGTTATTGGTGCTGGCCATGCTGGTGTCGAGGCTAGTTTAGCGTGTGCCCGTATGGGACTTAATACATTAGTCCTGACTATTAATGTAGATAAAGTTGCTCTAATGCCCTGTAATCCATCGATAGGTGGAAGCGCAAAGGGTCATCTAGTGCGAGAAATTGATGCCCTTGGTGGCCAGATGGGTTTAACCATTGATAAAACACT
>CAZYUV010000015.1:0-24329 GCA_964650625.1 uncultured bacterium | reverse complement strand
TTTTATATCCTGAGGAGTAGAGCTAGCACTTTTGCTAGATGAGCTTTCTTCGCCTCCCTCACCATTCAGCGCCTCTATTGGTGCCCCTTTACTTTCATCTACATCCAAGTCCTGATTAGCGCTATCCTCTTGAAATGATTCTTGCGGAGCCTCCTTAGCTTTAGATTCGGTATCATTTTCAATCTTTTCTAAAGCCTCTTCCGCTTCGCGACCTACCTCCTCAGCATCACTTTCAGCAGGATCGGTATTTTCTTCATTTGATTTTTCGGAGTCTTTATCATCGGTCTTGGCTTTTGACTCTTTATTATCTTGATTTGCAAAAATAAACTCATGCGAATCAGCCGAGTTCTTAACTTGGGAGTTGTCTGCGCATGCTTTAGTTTGTGATGGCAGAGTAGGTCCCATAAAATCGCTAGCGCAATACTCGGGTATAGCTTCATCCAAATGCTCATTGGCCGCTTGTATGCATCCACTAGATAGAGATGGCAAAGGAGAACCAGACTGAGCTGCACTCGCACATTCCTCTCGAGTAGATGGTGTAGTTGTTCCTGGGTCATTTTGAGTTAAATCTGGCATGGTCGTTATCTGATCTACTTGAGTATTGTTGCCTGTACTAACTGAGCTATCAGTCCCAATACCCTCCGTATCATATATGTGCTGATTGTAAGTCATGAGGACTAAGGGAACCTCATCAGGCTCACTGTAAGTAAATTTGTTTAAGTTACTTGGTACACAAACCCCGCCTAAACCGTCACATAATCCTAGCACTCCATTCCCGTCTTCAGGTATTGTGAATCTTGGCGTCCCATCTTCCATTTTTTCTTGCAGTACGGGCCGACCATCTACCAATATAGCCTTCCCATCGGTAGTTGTAACATATCCGCTGATAAAGACGCCCGGCGCGGGAATGTCTCCGTTCTCGTTATTCATTTGAAAACCTTTTATATTTTCAGCATCAACGGGTGCAGTTCCGCTACCTACACTTGCATTATTATCTGTCAGCACTAAACTCGACTCAACACTATCAATAATCGAGTTGTTTTGGGTGCCGGCGGAGCTCGAGTCCGCAACAGCATATAAAACCGAATTCAAGCTCAAAATTGAACCCAACACTAGGATCAAAAAAACATTTCCCAACAGTTTGATCGAACTCATGGCACACTCCATCAAATCCACTACTACGACTATTCTACGCTTCAATAAGTACTTATGTTTCGATTCATATGGAAAATATTAATTTTAAAATATGATCTATGAATCTATAACTAGCAAAAGAATCAAAAACTATCGGCAGAGTCTTCGCCGCAACTAGGGGGACAATTCTGCTGGCTATTTAAAACCCAACTTGGATCTGATTCCTTCTTATTAACAGGGATTCGCATAGATACAATCGTTGAATAAATAAGCGCTTTTTGCAAAGCTAGGGCGGGTTCATTTCTATAAGGTGCCTCAGGGTTTTCTAATTTTAAGGTAAGTTTATAGACCCTTGGAGTATTAACCTCACCAACTTTAGATAAAGACTTTAGAGTCATTCCTAATAGATTACCGCTACCCAGACTTTGATCCCATAAAGGTACATCAAATCCATCCCACTCTATCAATCCAGTATCTGAGTTAAAAGTTACCGTATTAGTTTTGTCGTCTTTGAAATAGACTGTAAATGATGAACTTTGAGTCTCTACTTTTGAAGCATTCCTTATCAAATTTTTTAATTTATAAATTATTAAAATTGCATCTTGAGCAACTTTATTACGCCCGGAAAGCTCAACGGCTGTTTTTTGAAACCGTGTCATCATAGTCATCAGTAGAATCGAGATTACAGAAGCTAGAATCACTGCTATACCTAACTCCACCAATGTAAACGCTCTTTTGTAGAGTCTAAATTTTAGATATCTCATTCATTACCCGAACTATTCGATGGACTCTCATTAACAACTACTGTTTTGAACTCTAACTCACGAGGTTTATTCTGCGACTTACCTTCATGTCTTCGCCACTCAATAGAAGAACTAATGGTACAAGCTACCTTTTCACAACTAATCTTGACTCTCCTCGAGGTGAAATACGATTCTAAAAATGGAAGGTATTCAGCTTCAATATCCTCGCGAGGATTCAAATGACCAAAAAATTCGCTCGCAAAGGAGCTTCCCGAGACTTCCCATTGTCCGCTATCTAAAGCATCAGCATTTTTAACCCACGCTTCCTCAACCCTAGAATAAACCATATAGCCTTTCTGCGAAGCCTCTAGTAAACCGTCGTCAGTCATTTTATAAATATCTTTGTATTGAATACCCCGAAATAATTCTAGAACCGCACTACAGTGATTCACTGCCTTGATCTGCCTGATACTGTAACGAACACCACGAGTTCCCGAGGTTAACAGTAGATATACCGGAATCACACCCAAGCTTATAACCATGACGGCAATCATAATCTCAATTAAGGTAAACCCCCTCCTCATCATTCTCCCGTCTGCCACTTCCAAGAATTAATGAAAGGTTGAAAAGTCACAGCATAATTCTTTTTCTTTAGAAATGATGCAGAATAAGTAAGTGAGGCGCCCTCAGAGCTATTACCACCAATAACCTTACCGAATTTTGCTACAATTAGATTTCCAGAAATTTTTGAAGACGAAAAATTAAAGGGACTTGAACCGTAATGAATTATAGAGCCTGTTGCGAGTTCATTACCCTGACTTACCTCGGGCTTAACATTTTTGGCCATAAATACCACCTGTGGTGCATTCAAATCACCTTTGATGATTAAATTACCATTAACCCAAATCACCCCTTCACCGGAGATATTAGCATTCTCCAAGCTTAGACCAGAGTCGATACAATTAATCGAGTCGATGTTAAAGTTATTTCGACCACCAACCCTAGCCCTCTTTAAGAACAATTCCTCTGTGGCAAATTTAAATACACATCGCCCAGTATAAAGATCTTCAATGCTCAATTCTTCGAGAGATTTAGATGTACCTTCCTCAATTTCAGAAGCGAAAAAGTAACCTGAATCAGGTTCATCTTGTTTTTTATCGCGGTATTTTTTAATAATTTTCTTTTGTATTTCAGGTCCTAAAGGTTCATTTTCCATCTTCTTCATATAAGCATTAAGGTTACTATCATGATAGCCAATAGCATCCCTAAATTCCGGTACAACATCCTGCTTCATAAAATCTTCACGCTGACCCGCATCTGCTTTACTACTATCGCTTTTAAAGAAATTCTCCTTAAACCTATCAATACCGAATCGTAAACTATGATTGTAAGGTAAGACCCATGCAGGGTCTGTCATAACTCGTCGAAAATATTTTTCAAAAAGAGCTTCGTAACCACTTACGTCCTCATCTTCAATCGAAGTTCCTTGAAAAAAATCAGCACCGCCAAATTGGCTCTTATTGTGAGGATAATCACCCAGCTCTTCTTCGGTTACTTTCTTTCTTAGTGCTTTCTTCAACGGGCCAGATGTTACAGCTGCTAGCCTCCCCTTTTTTGAGTCATCTGGTTGCGGTATTTTTTCTTCGTCGAGTTTTATCTCCCATGGGTCAGGCAAAGTAAAATAGGGCACTACAGGCGAATCCTCAGGATTGTTAGACTCTTTCCAAGTCGAATTATGCTTAAAGGCACGAGCCTTATCTGACCAACCACCTTTTTTAAATGGAACAAAAGAATAAAATTCTCGGTATTTTTCATCATTTGCCTTATCAGACGATTCAGCTACTTGCTTAAAAATATCTCTCTGATACAGACTAGCCGCTTCCCATAAAATCTCGGCGTGTTTATCCTGTAGCCCCACGATAGCCTGTGCAAAGTAGCTTTTATCTTCCGCTTTTAACGCCACTTTTGCCTCGAATGATGTCCAATAAAACATAAGTAAAAGTTCGCGCATGTATGCACTGAGCTTGAGCGCTTGCTCAGTAAAAACGAAACGATCATCCTTAACTTCAATAAGTTCAGGAAAACTTTCACGGCCACCGAAAGCACCACGACCCGACATATAAACTGCTTGTATCAAAGGAGAGACAAAACCTGTCCTATCGATTAGATCAGAGGAGTCTAAAGTAGCTAATTCCTGCCACAAACCGTGCATCTTACTACCTTTAGTATTATTCATCTCGTATGCCAATCCAATCGTGGCATTAAAAAATTTGGCTGCTCTATCACCTAGCTTATCATCTTCAAGTAATCTTTGAATAGCTGGCACCATTCTTAATAGCAGCCCATCCCCCGAGGTAAATATCCAGCTACCTCTAATGGCAGGAGGGTCTTGATTTGAAATGTTATCCCATTTCCAATTCATTCTTTGATCCCAAAGTTCGATGGGAGCCATGGCGCCATTCTCGCGCCATTTGCTATCAAAATCAGATCCGCTAGGTAGATATAATTTGTGAGCATGCAAATGATCAAAATCACGGTAGTAATAAATAGGGCCAGCCTGAATTTCATAATTCTTAACCCCTGGTTTTGAATTCTTAACATTCTTAAACTGTTTATAACCCGATAAGGATAGGCAACGACGGAAAACATTTCCAAACACAACCGAAAAACTAGAGCTGCTTCGATCTCCTGCTCCAAACAAATGCATTGAATTTGCCATGATTTCGGAATCCTTACCCTTAGTGAAACCAAATTCAGAATGCTTTGCCCAGGCAGAGGAATAGCCATAATCTTTGCGAGCTAAGTAATACAATGGAAAGCCGCTCGTTAAATCCACATCAAAAACTTCTTTTTCACGAATGTCATTCACTCGATTACTAACAGCCTTTAAACCCGGTTGCTCTATACTTCCGTCAGTTGTAAAAATCTTATAATCTGTAGTAAACAATCGATAGAAGTCCGAAGAACCTGATGCTCCGCGGTACATATGAAAAGATTCTGCCGCACCCCCGCTACCCGCCGTAAGATTTAAGTAAATATTCTTATCTGTTTGAGCTCCTGTTCCAAGCAATACATAAGCTAACTCATTCTTGAAAGGATTTGACCTTTGATCTGTACCCAAATTACTCGTATTACCTTCGATTCCGTTATTCAATCGTAACCATTTTTTTCCACTCACCGTTCCCTGTGGATTAACAGTAACTGTATTGTATTTACCTCCCAGATAGTCAGTTGGTTTTTCTTCAAAACCCGAAGCATCCTGAGCAAATAAATTAAAATGCCTTACCGCCATGGGTTGTATCTGAACTCTTTTAAATTCAAATGTAGAGGTTATATTTTTCCAACCCGACTTTAGTACATCACTATCATTTTTCTTAAAAACCTTGTAGTAAAGTCGATACTTAACTTTCAATTCAATGCTTCCTTTAATCTCCTTTTCAGTAGATGCAAAATCTCCTTGAGGTGGAAATCCATCGTTGTCTCGCTTGAAAGTCAAATCCACTTCAGCTTCAAAAGAACTATCGCCCCCTCCCCATAAATTTGACATTATTGCACCATAATCACCCTCTGGATTATTGATACTGATTGCTTTCTCCAACTTGACAGTTTTGTTTTGTCTCAACTTCTTAAATTGGGGCTCAAATTCCTTATTTTTAGCTTTTTGTTCCGCAATCTTTTTACACAATGAAAGGATTGCATCTCCGATCAATATTGACTTTTCATTAATTTGTAATCGATGAATTTGTCGCATGGAATTGGAAGCATAGTAATTGAAGCCTAATCCCACCGCGGTGATAACCGCCAGAACAATAAAAGCCAGTAGCGTGACTGAACCTCGACGATGGTTACTTGAGTGCAATTGTGAGACGTGCGTACAAATCATATTAAGCCTGTCTAGGATTATACAGGATTAAAAACCTCAACCCAAGTAATGCTCTGTAGCTGATAACGCTTGTTTGCTTAGTTATACAAAGGTTATAATCCGCGGCCAATTTTGTAAGCAAGTCGAGGAGTGAATATGCTTCCAAAAAAATATAAAGCTAAAGAGTCCGAACCACGCTGGCAGAAGTACTGGTCAGATCATAAGGTTTTCGCTTTTGATCCAGAGTCAAATCGCGAAGTCTATTCGATAGATACACCACCTCCAACGGTGTCAGGGGTTCTCCACATTGGTCATGTTTACTCCTACACTCAGGCTGAAATAGTCGCGAGATACCAGCGCATGAAAGGTAAGAATGTTTTTTACCCCTTCGGTTTTGATGATAATGGATTACCCACTGAGCGATTTGTAGAAAAGAAAAAGAAAGTTCGTGGAAAGGATCTTAAAAGATCTGAATTTAATGAACTGTGTAGAAACACAGTGGTAGAACTTGAAGAGCAGTTCCGTGACATGTGGACTGCCTTGGGATTCTCTGCTGATTGGAGTCTCTGTTACAGTACCATCGAAGACAATTGTCAGCGAATCTCTCAGCGAAGTTTTTTAGATCTACTTAAAAAAGGTTTAGTGGACTATCGCGAAGAACCAAACATGTGGTGTGTTACCTCTCAGACTGCTGTTGCGCAAGCTGAATTGGATAGTGTTGAGCAAGAATCTACTTTTAACGATCTGAAGTTTGACCTTAAAGATGGCGGTGAAATTGTAATTGGAACGACCCGTCCCGAGTTACTTCCATCTTGCGTATGCATATTTGTACACCCCGAAGACCCTCGCTACACAAATAAGCTTGGCAAAACCGCCATCGTACCAATATTCGGGCATGAAGTACCAATCCTAGCAGACGAGAAAGCTGATATGGAAAAAGGTACAGGAGCGGTTATGTGCTGTACCTTCGGAGATAAAACTGATATCGAATGGTTCAAGAAGCATAAACTGCCTCTTAGAGTCTCAATTACACCCTATGGAAAAATGACCGAACTTGCTGGTCAATTCGAAGGATTAAAAATTAAAGAAGCTCGTAAGGCGATAATTAATACCTTGAAAGAACAAGGTATTCTGCTCAACAGCAAATCAATCATGCATGCTGTCAATGTGCACGAAAGATCCGGTACAGAAATTGAATATCTATCAACTCGACAATGGTTCATTAAGCTCATGGAGCGCAAAGAGGAACTAGTTGCTCTAGCTGATAAAATTGAATGGTACCCAAGCTTCATGAAACAACGCTACATTCATTGGGTTGAAAACCTTGGTTGGGATTGGTGCATTTCGCGGCAGAGATTTTTTGGAGTACCCTTTCCTGTTTGGCACTGCAAGGACTGCTGTCAGATGCTATTGCCTGAGGATTCTGAATTGCCAGTTGACCCTCAGGAACAAGAATATCAAGGCGAATGTAGCAATTGTGGGAGCACCAACATCGAGCCCGATCGCAACATTATGGACACCTGGGCAACATCCAGCGTTACCCCTCAAATTAATTATCGTTGGGGAGAAGATGATTCTAGAGAATCACATTTGGCTCCGATGACTATGCGACCGCAAGCCCATGACATAATTAGAACCTGGGCCTTTTACACGATGGTAAAAGCTTATTATCATCAAAATGATATACCCTGGAAGGACATTATGATTTCAGGCCATGTTCTGTATAAGAAAGGTCAAAAAATCAGTAAATCTAAAGGAAATTCGAAATCTGGACCTGAGCAACTGATTGAACAATATAGTGCCGACGTAATAAGGTACTGGACAGCTGGGGCTAAGCTTGGCAGTGACTGTTACTTCGAAGAAAACGAATTCAAAATCGCGGCTAAATTGGTAACTAAAATTTTCAATGCTTCCAAATTTGCCCTCATGCATTTAGAAAGTTTGGAGAAATTTGATGACTCCAAAATTTGCGTTCCCATCGATAAGGCCATGATGTCTCGACTGGGCAGAACCTCCTCTCGCGCAGACCAATATCTGTCGAAGTATGAATATTCACTAGCATTGTCTGAGATCGAAGGCTTTTTCTGGGACTTCTGTGATAATTATATGGAGTTGATAAAGCATCGTATTTACAACCCGCAGGAACATGGTGAAGGAGCTGGAGAGTCTGTACAGAATGCTCTTTATGCCATTGTATACGGTGTGATAAGAATGCTGGCACCTTTTATCCCGCATATTACTGAAGAAATATATCAAGCCTATTTTAGAGAGCGAGAAGGTCATATTTCGGTACATTTGGCTGACTATCCAACTGGTGAACGGTATCCTCTTGATGAGCAGGCCGAAAAGGTCTATGAAGAAGCGTGTCAGTTCGTGGCCGTGGTCCGTAAATTCAAAACGGAGCAGCGCCTAAGCCTTAATACTGAATTAAGTGAAATACAATACTTGAATAAGCAATTTGGCTTATACAAAGAAGCTGAAAATGATATTCAACGAGCAGCACGATGTGCGAACGTTAAAGCTATGGACAGTTTGGATGAAATTGGGAATTTAGTGGAATTTGAAGGTAAGCAATTGCGAATCGGAAATCCAATTGAGGAGGAAGCTTGAAAAGACTATTTCTCTACAAAATAACGAAAACAGGGACAGGTTCGGTACCCATTTGGTCCTCCAGTCTTGTAGATGAAGGACAAGCCAACAAATTGCATTTTATTTTTCAGAATTATGCGGGCCAAAAATCGGATTTTATGGTCTTCTTAGATGAATTCGAGACGCAGCAAGTACCATTATCACACGTAGATAATAGTTCTACTCTACTAGCACCAATGGAAATAAATGTCATTCGCAAACACGGGCTCGATCGTATTGGCATACTTAGCCCTTTAGACCTGTTGGAAGAATTTGAATCTTTGATGGGCGATATTTTGTTGGATGAAGAGGAAGGTCAATACTATCTAGAAGGTGAAAGAGATGAACCTGAAGACCTGGAAGATGAAGATTATGAGGATGAAATGGTTCACATCTCTCGATCTGCAGGTAAAGGCTCGATAATTATCTGATTTTGAGTAATAAAACTATAACCCAGATATTCGAAAAAGAACTTTACCCACAATCATTTCTTTAATTATAAGACCAAGACTCAGAGTATCCGTTGAGTGCTCACTAAGCCCTCTTACCCTATAACCTTGTGGATTAATTTCACAAACCTGCTTCACCATTCGCCCATAATGAGGGTGGTCGATAATGATCCAATGGCCCACTTTAATATTTTTTAAGAAAACAGAAAGGACCACAATATAGTCGCCATCTTTTAAGTCCGGCTCCATACTGCGGCCCCTTACTTTTTTTACTGATATCATCCTAGTTTAGGATACACCACCTTGAGCTCAGGCTTGTATGGACTGGTTGCTCTGTAGGTTTCGACACCCTTGATTGCCCAAAAGATTTCTGCAAATTCGTTCAGTTTATCTAATAACTGTAGTGCAGCATCCTTGTTCACTTCCTGACGCACTTTGGAACCCAATAGCATGATGCTATGAGTTAGTTCATGCAAGTTTGGATATTTTTCGAACTGCGGTGCCTTGTAGAAGTCTCCCCAAATCACTCGGATCTCGTGCTTCACTATTTCCGCATGTTTTTCCTTTTCTGCCACATACCGACTTACTTCGTTTAACCATTCCACGGTACTCGCTTGATTTTTGTGTGCAATGATAAGATCGGTCATTCTGATAGCCGTTAAGCAAGCTACAAGAGCATGATGAGGGTCATAAATACCGCAGGGAATATCACAATGAGCCTCGACTTCTTCAAAAGGAGTAATCTGATTAATAAGATCTAATGTTGATTTTAGCATTTTTAACTTCTTTCCTATGTTGTTGTTGGTTAAAGCAAATAGAACTCGAAAAAGATACTAAACATGATCTGATCCAACAAGACTTGTTTCAGCATGTTTTTATTTTGAAAGCCTTAAATGTTAAAAAAAGCACTTGATTGAATAGATTGAACTATATAGCTAGATCTTTATATTGATGCCGAAAATATTCGAAAAACTCACCACGTTTACTTACCAGTTCAGCGTAATTACCCTGCTCTACAACCTCACCGTCTTTTAAAACTAGTATACGATCAACATGTCTTACGGTGCTCAGTCGATGGGCAATAATAATGGCTGTTTTATTTTTCAAAAAGAGATTGAGCTGATTTTGAAGAAATTGTTCCGTTCGTACATCAACATTGGAGGTTGCTTCATCTAATAAAAAAACATCTGCATTTTTTGCATAAACTCTACCAAATGCCACCAACTGTTTCTCACCTAGAGAAAAATTCTCTCCATTGTGCTCTACATCTTTCAACTTTTGACCAGGAAGCGTAAGAAAACCACTGTCTTGTAGGATGCGAACTTGTTCCGCAGCTGCCGCGTCAAATCTCTCTTCAAATAAAGATAAATTTTGCTGAACTGAGCCAGAAAATAAGTAGACATCTTGTAAAACAAAACCAATTCTCTCGCGAAGGCTAGTAACTGGGATTCTTTCTAAAGATTGACCATCCAAAAGAATTTCTCCTGAACAAGGCGAATAAAATCGATTGAGTAATTTAATGATAGTTGATTTCCCAGCACCGGTCCGACCTACAATCGCAATTTTTTCGCCAGGTTTTATCGAAAAGTTGAGTGATTTTAGTACCGACTCTTCTCCGTAGGAAAATTCAACGTCACGAAACTCTAAGGCAGGATTCAGTCGACTCACCTCATAAACTGATAAAGCAGGTTCCTTATTAACCTCCCTCTCTTGAGACTCGCCCATTATGTTGAAAATCCGCTGCATGGATGTCCAGGCATTTTGCAAATTATTAAACATACCCGTTAAATGGCGAATAGGGTGCATAATACTCTGGATGTAAGTCACCACTGCTACTAATTCAGCAAAACTCAAAGTCTGGGAATGCATTTGGCTCGTACCATCAAAAATTATACAAGCTAGAAGGAAAGAACCCACAAACTCCACAAAACCGTAAAAAGTAGGCTCCACATTATTGAGCTCGTGATATTTCTCGGTATACCGTCGAGACAGCTTATTGAAATCAGCCAAAACGTTTTGCTGCTTAGAAAAGCCATGAATCACTTCAAGTCCACCAATCGCCTCACTAACTGCCGTCGTCATCTGAGATAATAAGCGCTTAGCGCTAGTCATACCTTCTCTAATCAATCTACCGATCCACGCCGTCACCTTTAGTAAAATAGGTATAGCCACAATGACATATAAAGTTAAGCGCCAATTCATGTGCAAAAGAATACTTAATATTCCCACAATAGCTAGGCAATCTCCGACTACTCTTATTAAGCCTCCCGACAGGGCCGCTCTTACCGCTTCAACGTCACTTGTCAAACGAACTATAATCTGCCCACTATCCTTCGACTGAAAAAAAGTAAAAGGAAGTCTCACAATATGATCGAAAAGTTCTTCTCTTATATTTTTAACTATATTCAATCCTGCATAGCTGGTTGCTAACACCTGCAAGCCTTGTAATAAAAAGTTTATGACTATGCAGGCCATAAACAACAAAACATAATCAAGAGCCATAGCTAAATTTTCTGGATCCGGACCTTTTTCAACAGCCTCCAGAACCCACTTGATGATTGTGGGCCGGATAATCCGAAAAAACTGTACCACCGGAATCATCATAAGTCCGAAAATAAGGTAGGATCTGTATCGATAGCTATGTTTTAAAAACCATTGAAGCATAAATTTATACCGCTGCTCCAAATTGGCGCTGTAATTCAATCATCCGTGAGTAGAAACCCTCGTTCTCAATTAGATCGCTATGAAGTCCCTGCTGCGTCAGACAGCCTTGTTCAAATACTAATATTTTATCGCAATGCTTCAAAGTCGACCCTCTGTGAGAACATAAAAAGACCGTTCTATTTTTTTTCTCTTTGAGTAGGTTTTGTAAAATTCGCTCCTCGGTTACAGTGTCCAAAGCCGAAAAGCAATCGTCCAATATCCATACGGGTGCGGGGTCTAAATATGCTCTAGCAATGCTGACTCGCTGCTTCTGACCTTGACTTAAACGAACCCCTTTCTCGCCAACCAGCGTATCCAAACCATTCTTAAATCCTTTAACATCTTCTGTAAGTGCAGCAAATTCCAATGCCTTGTTTAGCTCAAAATCCCCTATTGATCGATGAAAACGTAGATTCTCCCCTAGGGTTTTAGAGAACAGAAAAATCTCCTGAAAAACAGGATTAAATGCGCTACGCCAAAGATAAGTATTCGTATTACTGGTTAGTTCAATAGATCCATACCGAATACTTCCTGTGTCTGGTTTTTGAAGAGCTAAAAGAGTATGAAAGAAAGTACTTTTACCCGCACCTATAGCCCCGCAGACACCTATCATTTCGCCTGGTTTTACAGTTAGATCATCAACTCGGAGTTCAAAAGAGTCCTCGGTATGGTATTTAAATCTGAGATCTTTGACCTGTAAATCGGAGGAATAAACCTTGTCTCCATTGACTTCAAAGTATTCATTTTCCTCACTGTAACGATCTTGCAATCTCTTAAACGAAGTAAATCCACGGTTGAATGTAGACATGCCGAACCCTACTGAAATAGAAGCAAAAAGAATGTAAGCTATGTATCCATGAAATGCTATAAACTCTCCGTTGGTAAGCTGTCCGTTGAAAATCATTTCACTACCATATCTCAGTACTAAATATTCACCAAAACTGGCAATGAGAATGAGTCCTGGGAGTAACATCGTATCTAAAATATTTACAGACCAAGCACTTCGATAATGAATGAGGTTGAAATTTTGAAATCTATGCTTTAAACCCTCAAAAGCATGAAACGACTTAGCTACATGAATACCAAAAACGGTCTGAGTCACAAACTCTGTAACATCGCCCAGCTTTTCTTTAACATCTAGATTTTTGTAATACAGTTTCTGGTTTAAGTAAGCTATATAAATTAATAGAATGGGATAAGGAAAAACAGAAAGTAAAGTAAGCCTAGGAGAAATAGTCAGCATCAGCGGGATACTGATCATATACACCAAAAGAATATTGAATAATTGAACTGTACCAAAACCCAGGAAAATCCTAACCTGAGTAGTATCTTCAATCATATTAGTCACTAGGTCGCCGCGTCCAAGTGATTTTAAGCGCCAATTGGGAATTCGTAAAATTGCCTCCATTAGCCGATGTCGAAGATCATGCTCTTGTTCTCGACAAGCACGATACACCAGAATACGAGAGATAGTTCGAAACAAAAATTGGCATAATGCTAATGCTACAATTACTCCTGGGAAATAAAGCTGCTTTAGTAGATCACCCTGAGTAGAACCTTGGTCAACAGCCTCTTTGACAGCCATAGGGATTATAGCGGCCAACATATTAGTAAAAAGTAAACAAACTACGCTCCAAAAATAAAACCAACGATAGTTCCATGAAGACCGTAATATCTCCCGTAATATAAGCATAAAATCAGAGTCTATTCGTATCGATTAGGCCAAAATTAGCCTATTTAATAACCTCGAGAGTAGTAGTCTTCATAAGATTTCCAAAAAACTGTTCCACCTTTGGTAAAATATCTCCTTTTCTGGCAAGAAGTCGGTTTAGATCTCCTTGGACCTGAAGCAGAAAGTCTATATCTTCGTGACGTAAGATCGTTTTAACTTCCCCCACTCTTGAAAGCATTTCATCTGGATTTAAGCTCCACAATTCCTGCCAAGGTATGGATGTTCTGGCTACATTCTTATCTACTACATATGCCAAAGATTCAAGGTATAAATGATTAAAGTTTTTTAACTTGAAGCGAGTAAAAGCTTTGAGATAACGTAAAGCTTCCTCACTTTGTCTGACATATATTAAACTTTTTATGTAAGGAACATAATCTTCTTTCTCATGAGGCTGTAGTTGAGCAATCGCTGTAAAAAATTCTCCTGCTCGCTTAAAATTACCCTGCGTAATTGCTACTTCAGCCGATATTACTAGTACTTGCAAATCACCCGAAAACTGTTTTCGCGCTTGTTTCATCAATCGAGAAGCATCGGAAGTTTTATCCAAAGCGATATAACTTCGCGCAAGGTTTAAAACCAGATCTACGCTATCAGGATAAGTTTTGACTGCTTCTTTTAGTAAGTTTGCAGATCTTGAAAATTCGCCTTGTCCCAAGTAACACTCAGAGCTTCCCAATAGCACCCCGCACGATTCAAATTCAGCATTTTTGCATTGATCAAAATATTTTAATCCCGCTTCATATTCACCAAAGTGAGTATGTAATGCACCTGCTAATTCTTTCACCTCCATAACTTCTGGGTACTTAGCAAGAGCTTTCTCAATCCAAGATTTACCATAAGAGAAGTCTTCCAAATCAATTGCAATGCGGCAGAGCTGTAACATGGCCTCTAAACTATCCTCGTTACGATCAAGAATCTTTTCATAATAGCTAGCCGCTCGTTTACTCTCTCCTATCATTTGATAAATGTAAGCGATCTCCTGCAATATCACACTTGAACCAGGATACCGTCGACTCAATGTCGTAAATTCAGCCAATGCACCCTTCCAATTACCGCTATTTGTATATTTTTCAGTAATCTGAAGTATCGAGGCTTGAAAAGTAGCCCGATCAACATCGCTATTAATCGTCACAGCTCTACTCTCATGAATCTTCATTTCTTTAGATTCAAGAGTATAGGCCTTCCAGTAACATTTTCTTGCTTCCGTATAATTTTTTAACTGACCATGGAGCATGGCCAACTTTCGATATATAGTAGAATCATCCTGCCTGAATTCTAATAATTTTTCGAGTACATTAACCGATTTATCTATTTTGTATTGACTCGCATAGCAATCGCTTAGTACTTCATAAACTCTTTCATATTCTGGATTAATTTCAATCACACGATTGTATCCAAAAGTTGCTAAATCAAATTGACCTTGCTGTTGAACAGCTTCTGAATACATTAATAGAGCTTCTATGTCGTCTCGATTTTTCTCCAAATATTTTGTGAGAATGCCTGAGGCATTAGTATACATTTCTAACTCGAAATAAGCCTTCCCCAAAGCTTTAACAACCATAGAATCTGTGGGAGAGACCTCATGAGCTTTCTGAAGAAAATCCAAAGAGCGAGACCACTCCTCCCGAGATTGTAAAGTTTTTCCAGCGTTATACAATCCACTTAAATCATTTTCATCTAATTCAATCACTTTTAGGAAATAATCTAAGGACATTTCATACGATTTCTTTACATGAAAAATGACTCCTAAGTTCAACAATGAAGGTCTATGACCTTGATCATGATTAAGAATCTTTTGATACTCCTTAATAGCTTCGTCATAACTGCCTTGACGGTGAGCTGATAGTGCTAGCTCAAAACTACTACCTAAATCAAAAACTGTTTGTTTAGAAGTTTCCCTCATATTCCCTCTTAGGTGCTTTATATACTCGTTTCTTGAGATCTGATTTCTTCGCCTTAGGATCAGTAAAATAATCCAAATTACCTATCATCTCATTATAATAGCTGTTTTCATTCATCCCGCATTCTTTGTAGCGCGTTCCGGACTGAAAGAAACGATAAAATAGTCGCCCCATAAACGAAGCATTCTTATTCTTTACTACATTCATTTCTACAATCGGAACCATCAGGTCTTCCGTCCCGAATTCCCATTCTAAAAATGGAGTTTCACCGTTAGTAAGTACATCACTGTAGAGTAATGCAACCAAATCAGTATCGTAAACTAAACTGGACTGGGGTTCTAAAGCGGATATATGCGGACGTTCTTTTCGAGTACCCGAAATTAAAGGACTAGAAAGTAAAATAGCCGTACTTAGAAGCCTTGCTTTAGACTTTAGCTCACTCACTATGTAATCTACTTTCTCAATACGACTACCAGGTTCTGAAGTTCTTAAATTACTGACAGGATCTATGGCAACCACCATGGGCGAATTAGGGTTATCTTTTCGTAAATTCTGCATTTGTTCGATGACATCATCCAAAGAATGGATTCCATGACTTTGATCAACTAAAACTACCCTATCCTGCAGAGATTCCATAACCTTTAAACCCTCTTCACGACGCACTAAATCATCTTCATCGCTTACTATAGATGGATCTCTTACCTGTTCAAGAGTTAGCCTCGATGAAATTGCATAAAGCCGGGCCACCAAATCCAAATAAGCAAGGTCCATTGAGAAAAATAGACCAACCATATCCTCGTTGTTGGTTAATAAATTAAAAAAGATTTGCGTTACAAAACTTGATTTTCCGCAACCCGCGCCTCCAGCAAAAAGATACAGTCGATCTTTTGTACTTCCAACCAGTTCATCATAAACAGGCCAACCTGTATCCCTCCCCACATGCGGCCACTCACCTTCACCATCAACCTGCAATTCATTCAACAAGTGCATGTGCTCGCGTAAATTTAATTTTTGCTTACCTTTACCCATTTAAATTCCCAATAATTATGGATCTACTTCGATTTTTTCAAAAAACTGGTCCTCGGTCCACAGCTGAATACCCATGGCCTGAGCCTTTTTAAGTTTAGATCCAGATTTCTCGCCATATACGAGTATTGTAGTGTTCTTCGATAGCGAATTCTGAACAACCGCGCCATTCTGTCTTGCTATTTCCTGAGCTTTAGACCTCGACACCCTCTCCAGTTTACCTGTAAAACAAATATTTTCAGTGTATAGTACCCCATCACTCTGTAAATTGTCCTCTGGAGAACTGGAAGGTCTAATTAAAACATTGTATCGATCCATACTTTCAAGTATCTGAAGATAATATTCTGAATAAAAAAAGTTGGAAATAGAATCCGCCATGACGGGCCCAATTCCATCAAGAGCTTCTAAATTTTCTTTACTAGCTTTCGACAGACACTCCAGTGTTTGAAAACTCTCTGCCAGCAGGTAAGCCGATTGAAGACCAACATGAGGTATCCCTAATGAATATATGAAACGCCCTAGTTCAAAATTCTGGCGCTCCTGAACGGCATTGTATAATTTGGTAGCCAACTTCTCTTTAGTTTCTTTTAATCTCAAAAAATCATCTATTTCTAAACCAAATAAATCTACAGGGTTACTAATCAAATTAAATTTCAATAATTGATCGAGAAGAGATTCTCCAATACCTTGAATGTTTAATGCATCACGAGATACAAAGTGCTTTAGCTTACCTAGCAACTTGGCACTACATTGTTCATTCTGGCAGCGAAAAGCCACTTCACCTGTCAATTGAGAGACCATACTATCGCATACCGGACAGTTACTGGGAAATGCAAACTGATCAAGCTCCTCTTTCCTATAATCAGTCATTACAGTAACAACCTGTGGAATAATATCTCCGGCCTTTTCTATCTTGACCTGATCACCAACTCTAATATCCTTCGATCGAATTTCATCCCAGTTATGAAGTGACGCAAAACGCACCGTAGAACCAGCTAAAACAACGGGTTCAAATTCAGCTACAGGAGTGAGAACTCCTGTGCGACCAACTTGAACTGATATATTTTTTACAATAGTCAGGGCCTGCTCCGCCTCATACTTGAAAGCTACCGCCCAACGAGGGGATTTTCCTGTGGTACCCAGTTGACCGTATAGCTCATAATCATTGACTTTTATTACTACACCGTCCAAGTCGTAATTAAGTTCGCGTCGCTTTTCTCCCAAATTTCGATAGAAATCTACAATGTCTTTTGTCTCGGCACAATAAGTTGAAAAAGGATCTGTCTTAAAACCAAGTTTCTGAAGCATATTTATTGCTTCTTTATGAGTTTTTAATGAATGATTTTCACGATCCAGAATATCGTAAAAATAGGCATCCAGGCCGCGACCAGCAGCAATCGAAGAATCTAACTGTCTAACCGTACCTGCTGCAGCATTTCGAGGATTCGCAAATATTTTTGCACCAGCCTCTTCCTGCCTGCGATTTAATTCAACAAATTCATCGCGAGGCATTATAACCTCCGCACGCAAACACAAATCTATGCTTTCTGGCAGTTTTAGTGGAATACTCCTAATGGTTTTAATGTTTGATGAAACATCTTCTCCAGTTTTCCCATCACCACGAGTTAATGCATGACTGAATACTCCAGCTTTGTAGTATAAAGCCATAGAAAGACCATCGAACTTCGTTTCACAATAATAAGCTGGCCCCTCTGTTAATTGAAGAATTTTTCTGAGCCTATTCGTATATTCCTCAAGCTCTTGAGTATTATAAACATTGGATAAACTCATAAGCTGATAGGGATGAGCACCTTTTTGGAATTGCTCCGCTACCTCACCGGAAACTCTTATTGTAGGCGAAAATGCCACTTGCCAATCAGGATTCGCAAGCTCAATATTTTGCAATTCTCGTAGAGCTACATCATAGTCATGGTCCGAAACTACAGGCGCGTCTAAAACATAATAAGCATGATCCCACTGGATAAGTCTATCAACTAATTTCAGATATTCAGATTTTGAAATCAACTGCGATCCTCCAAAAGCACTGGTCTGGCTACGCAAATTAATTTGCATGGAATTATATCAAAACAAAACAATCTTGGGCTCACTCATCTTAAGGAGGTTTGCTATAATGCCGGCCGAAATCAAAGGGTTCACCAACTTAGTCACCTCAAAATGATAATTCGCCGTCTAATATATATCGTACTTGCTCTGGTCCTCGGAATTGGACTTTATCTATTTCTCCCAGACAATTACCAAACTCAAATAAGACCTAATATAGATCAACCTCGCTTCGGAGGCACCTATAAAAGAGCATTACCTGGAAAACCAAAGACACTGGATCCAGCTCAGTGCTTAGATACGACATCATCGGAGGTCATTGGTCAAATTTATTCACGGCTATTACGTATTGACCAGAAAATGCAAATTCAACCCGATTTGGCTTCTAGTTACAGCATTTCTGCTGACAAGCGAATTTACTCATTCACGTTGAAAAAGAAAGTTCGTTTTCATACGATCACTCAGAATGGACTACTGACGGCCAATCAAGGCAGAGAATTAGAAGCCAATGATGTAAAGTACAGTTTTGAAAGACTATTGGACCCAGACATCAACAGCCCTAATGCTAGTCTTTTACATGTTATTGAAGGAAGTGAGCAGTTTATCAAAGGAGAGTCTGACCAAGTAGTCGGAATAAAGGTCATTGACTCTCATCGGCTGGAAATTCACTTAAAGAACCCATTTTCACCTTTTCTATGGATACTGGCGACCCATAGTTTGAGTATCGTACCCTGGGAAGATGTTCAACGCTGGGGTGAAGCTTTTAATGAACATCCAGTTGGTTCAGGTCCTTTCATTTATGAAAGAACAACTAAATCAACACTCAGTGAAAGCCCTTTTGAAGGCTCCATGGAACTAAGATCTAATTTAGATTTTCACCGCGGCAGACCTTATCTGGACAAACTAACATTTCTTTTCATACAGCAAGAGAATCTTTCGTATAGTCTTTTTGAACGACATGCCTTTTTTCACATGGATCGTATTCCTCCCGAACATTTGAGAAATGCTTTAAGAAATAAATCATATGGTTTTCAAGAGCGAACATCTCTTGAAATTTCCTATCTGGGAATGAATTTAACAATTCCACCTTTCGATAAATTACATGTACGAAAAGCTCTTAATTATGCTGTTAACAAAGATCTGATTGTCCGACACATATTGTTAAACCGCGGTGGTTTAGCCAATGGGCCGCTTTCTCCAGGTATCTCTGGTTACGACACCAATAGACTTAAGGGATATGAATATAACATTAGCAAAGCACGGACACACTTCAAAAAAGCGGGGTATCAATTCGATATCCATGGCATGATAAAAAGCTTCCCGGAGTTAACTTTACAGATCAATCAATCTGAACTCACGAAAGCTATCGCGCGGGTCATTCAAGCAAATCTGGCTGATCTTGGCATTAAACTGAATCTGAAATCATTACCATGGAGTGAACATTTTCAGGCCATCGATCGAGGGGAAAGTGGTTTTTTCAGTTTAGGCTGGGTTGCTGATTACCCTGATGCTGACAACGTCTTATATAACAATTTTCATACAAGCGGCATTGAGAGTACTTACAACTCAGCAAGATATACCAATCCAAAGGTGGATGATCTACTTGATAGAGCTCGTGAAATCGGCAACGAAGCCACTCGACTGGAGCTTTACCGAAAAGCTGAAGCAATAGTCATCGACGAAGCACCGTGGATATTCCTACACTATCCCACAACTTACGTAGTTTCTCACCCTTATGTGAAGGGACTAAATCTATCCGCCTTTGGAAGTAGTGAAACCGACTATTATCAGGTTTGGCTAAGTTCCGAAGCACACTTACAGTAATAAGTTGACACAATCTACCCCACAGAAGATCAATATTGCGTTACCATAAGGCAATGTACCTCGTATGTTTTTTCTGCATTAGCTTTTCCTTAAGTGCCGATGCAGTTGGAAATTTAATTACTAAATACCGGCAAAAGAAAGCTGAAAAAAGCCCTATTCGAATTCAACGAAAATCTCAAAAAAAACTTGATCAATTAATGAAAAAAATCGTTTCTAGATCATTATTTGAACGTAAAAAGTCGGTTAGCCAGAAAGTTTTGAAATCGGGAATCCAAAGCTATCGAGGCAGGGGAATCTTCCATGTTTACGGCACCAGTTTTGGGAAACCAGGGAATAAAGGTGAAAACAATGTCTTTAAAGATGGCTCAAAAGTTAAATGGGGCATTATCACTGCTGCCCTACCTGACAATTCGGCAGTCGGACGCCATATTCAAGTACGTCGTAAACAAAAAAATGGAAAATGGGGACGTTGGATACGCATTTACATTCGTGATCTTGGACCATGGTTTAGAGATGACCCTTACTGGTTAAAACGTCAGGACCCGAGAGCAGTGAAATATTTTAAGAATAAAATGAAGCGTTGGGATGGTCGGGTGGTTAAGAATCCTGCGGGCATTGATTTGTCTCCCTGGGCTTGGCAAAAATTGGGAGTAAGCAAGAAAGGTAGTATGAATTACTCTGGTTATGTTCAATGGCGTTTTTCAAAATGAAATTAACTAGTCATTATTTGTCTGATATTTTTGGGGAATATCATCCGCACTGAGCAACTCATCCGCAACTAAGTTACTATACGACTGTTGATAGGATTTACAGCCTTTATTTCCAACCGTGCGCATGTACGCCAAGATTGGCTGAAGCTTATTCTCACGAATATGATTGCGCGTAGCAACTTGATTTAGAAAATGCTCTCTTATGAATTTTGGTCTACCATCCTCGGCTTGTAAGCATGTTTGATGAACCACATGCCCTAGGACCTCAGCCAATTTATAGCGATAATCCCCCTGTAACGATCTAATATTGAGAATTTTATGCAATAAGGTTTCTATATCTTTCGCGATTAGAGTACCCACTACCAGAATCTCTCGCGAAGCCAACTCCAGAGCATGCCAAAAATATTCCGGATCATCTAAAGAATCTAAAAAACAAACCTGTATATCTGTTTTGCAAAACCCTTCTAGAGAAGTTCGAGTATTCAATGTATCTACACCTGCCTGACAGCGACTTATCAAGCCTTTAATATTCTCATCAAATCTTCGTTCGATAACCTCTTCAATACTTACGATATGAACCGAACGGTTCCTGGCAACTTCTTGTAAAAATGATAAAGCCAATGTAGAGCGCCCAGAATCGCGCTCTGAGGAGGTCAAAAATAAACCTGTTTTTTGAGACATCATTGAATCATACAAGGATTCTTCTATGCCCAATTCATTAAAACTCAAAATTTCAGCATCAATTAATTTCGCTGAAATTGCCAAGGTGCCTCTTTGTTTGTAAACATGAAGTCGCAACTCGATGTTTCCATCATGGTTATAACAAAGAAGAACTTCTTCACCTTTTAAAAGCTTCTTTTTCATCTCCGGCTGAAGGCATTCATCCACCAATTGATAAACATCTGCAGGCATCAAAACGGAGTTTCCAAGAGTTCTTATTCCTTGTCTAGTTTTGATACAAGGCTTTGTTCCGGAAACAATATGCAAATATGCAGCTTTAGCATCCTGAGCTTGATTTACTAATTGACTAAAACTCATACGGTATCTCCTAATCTACCCTGCATTAACTTGAAATCTTCATAGCTTGGAATAGACTCAATTACCTGTTCCTCAGAAATCAAACCCTCCGCAATCATGCGAACAAATTCTCTTGCAAAACTGAAACTATATCCATCTTTGGCAGCATCTAAATAATTCTTCAAAGGTTGCCAGTTACTCTGCCTAATCATGGTTCTCGTGGCTGGATTCAGAATCAAAAGTTCGTAAATAGCCAATATTGATCCGGATGTCCCTGTGACAAGACGTTGGTTAAGCACCCCGATTAAGGCCTGTGAAAGCCTTTCTAAATAAACGAATTGCTCAGACTTCTTATACCAAGATGCAATTTTTTGAAGAGATTGTTTCACTCCACTGGCAGCGATACCACAAATTACCAAATGACCACTTTCTGACGCATTTAAAACCCATTCTAATACTTCAGCATTTGATATTTCGGTCAAAAATATTACATCACTACCATCCCGGATAGCATGCTTGAGACCATCAATAGAATCTGTGAGATCAGAATTAAGCTCTCTTTGAGTAATAGAAGACTTTTGATCGTGAAATAGATATTCTATGGGATCTTCAATACAAAGAACTCGATCACTTCGATTTTCATTGATCCATTGAATAAGTGCAGCGGCAGTGGTACTCACGCCACTGGTTGCCGGCCCCCCTAAAATAATTATCCCTCCGCATCCTGTGCCTAAAAAATCTATAACTTTATTAGGAATTCTTATTTCCTCTGCTTTGGGAAGCTTTAGAGGTATTTGCTTAAAGCTTACAGCCGGCAATCCATTTTCCCAATAGGCAAAAACTTTAAAGCGTGAAATACCAATTAAGGATAACGAAAAACTTACTGATTTCAGCGAGTTAAATATTGAATACTGCTGACCAGTAAGAGTATTCGCAAGACGTTCCAGCATTTGCTCTTTATCCAAAGCTGTTTCATCCTTCAGCTGAATTAATTGACCTTGAGACCTTAAATACGGTTTACGGTGACTTTTAATATGCAACGCTTCTGCATTCAGATCTTTAGTTTTCTCAAGAATCCTTTGAAAATCTTCCTGCCCTGCCTGCTCCGCTAAATTTAACCTTCGTTTACCATGACGCTGTTCAACAAGGTTTAATTTATAGTCTGCCTGATTCCAGATCTGAGACTCTACATTTTTGGTTCGAACCTTCTCCACCACACGCTTTAGAAAAATGAAATCTTCATCTTTCAAAGCTTCCAGTATCTCCATACTTTGATTTACCAGCAGCGTCAGGGCTGGTGTAAAATTACCATCAGATTCTTTCAAACATTCTTGAAACTTCATCATAAATGCCATAATACCCACCTGTAATTGTTGCAAATCAAAACAAACTCAGTAAAAATAGCGCCCCATGGATAGATACCTTAATCTACTAGTAGCGAAGGGATTACTGCCCACCCTACTATTTGTCTCATCTACTATCGCGAACCCCTGGATACAGGCAATTCAAGCCGCGAAACATGAAGTTAAGATTATGGCACCGGGCCTATATTCAATAAAACTAATTCGACAATTCGAAATTGATCCGAAGATTGAATACCAAATTATCATTAATCCTGATAGCCTCCATAAACCTAAGCTGATTATCGGCAATCTTCCCAACAATGTTTCTCTAAGAGCTCTTAAATCAAGGGGGTTAATACCTCACAGTATGATGTTGGTGGACTCTAGGAAACTATTATTTGGTGGTAGCGAGCTTTCAGATGATGACAAACTTGAATTTGAACCGATCCTAATTACTGAGCTTAGCAGGATACAAAAGTATAAAAAAAGGTTTGAGTCTTTGTGGAATTCAATTGATGAAGCAAAAAATTCTGATATTTTGAAGAAACATTCATCTGCCTTGCAAAAAAATGCTATCTCCGTATCTGCATACGAATATGATAACCAGTATGTAGCCAGTCGAAAATCTAAAATTTTCCATAAACATGACAGCCCCGTAATCAAACGAATCAAACCCCGCAATCGTATCTATTTCAGCTCTTGGCAAGAAGCTGTAAAATCAGGCAGACAACCCGCCAAGAAAATGACGAATTAAACTAATGAACTTAGCTTCTATTAAAAATATTTTGCTTGTTCGATTGGGAGCAATCGGTGACGTTGTGCAAACATTACCAACACTAAAGCAATTACAATTAAATTTTCCAAAAGCCAAAATTTACTGGGCCATCGAACAAAAATCCTACCCAATTCTTGAGCATCAGAAAGGAGTTAACTTTCTAATTTTCCCAAAGGAAAAGATTAAAAATGTAAATATTATTGCAGGAGCCTGGAACGCATACAAATTCAAAAAAAGAATACAATCCATTGAATTTGATTTAGCTATTGATCTGCAAGGGCTTTTCAAATCTGGCTGGATTGTGGGAAATTCTGGAGCCCGAAGAAGAATTGGGTTTAATCCAGCGAATACTCGCGAAGGTTCTCACATATTTCTAAACGAGTGGCTCCCTAAAGTTAATCCTAAGGAAATGCATAGAGTC
>CAZYUV010000014.1:0-25049 GCA_964650625.1 uncultured bacterium | reverse complement strand
TCAAATCTATATTTGCTATATTTTGAGAAGTAGTCGTTGGAAAGCCTGGCCCTACTGGCGAGAAATCAAAGCCAGCGACTAAAGGGTTTAAGTCAGTTTGTGCCGTAGTATCACTCTGATTCCTTGCAACAGAAAAAACATCGACTACTTTGCCATCTGCGTCTGTCAGAATAATGGTAAACCTATGCCCTGGTACGGGGCTCAATGAGTGTGTCACTTCTGGGGTTGCCGGAGAACTTATATAATACCCATCATGAGTAAAATGCGCGTCATTAGTGAACTGATTACCAAAACAAGTTCTTGGAGTAGCGTAGTTCGGCTCTAAATGATCAAACGCATCTTTGATGTAGTAAACATCGTTATCTGCAGACTCATTTTTAAGACCCCTTACATAACCTTCAATATTAGGATCTTCAAGATCGCTGTCAAATCCCCCCGAAACAAAATTATTGAGGTAACCCAAAATGAGCCGATCATAAATCTCTGTACCAAGGTTTGAAGAATAACTTGCATTAGCATTAGGATAGGTATGCTTGGGCTGAGGAGTTACCGCACCACCAGACGTATTCCTCAAAATATGCAACTCCTCACGTATTTGCGCATCGACACCTTGACCTCTGTTCTTACCTTGTATAAGAGGGTTTTCATAAATAACCAATTGCTGATTTGCATCTACAATTACTGAGCCACCACCGGAAACGTTAATTGTATTGGACTGTATATTGTAGTTGTTACTAGAGTCATTAGGTTTAACACCACAAAGATCATAGTCATACTCTAAATTGGGCGAAGAACTAGTTCCGGTAACCTTTAAGGTAGAGTCTGTTGAATAATCATAAGGTTCAGTTATATACCAAATAGTCCAACCGCTAATATCTATCTGAGAATTACTGCTATTACGCAACTCCATAACGAGATCAACCTCGGCTGAGTGCTTCCATGTACCCCCATCAACTCCTTGGGCCGGCAATGCCGCGTAGTCACCGTCATCATCCATGATAATTTCAGTGATAACTATTTTTCCGCGATCCGGCGATTCTTCTTGAGCCGTTGCTGGTAAATCCACAGTAGCATTAACTACTGCATTACAAAGAAAAAATAAAAATGCTAAAAAAAGAATCCGCATACTGTGTAAAGAAAAGTGAATATCTGGGTGCGCTCCAACGAAGACATTCTACTGGATTTGGTATCAAACTTGGAGACTTAGTTATCAGATTATACAAAGAAAAATTCAGCGAGCTTCTTCAATCTCCAAATGATAGCCACGAAGTGTCTCGACCAAATAAAGCTTATTGCTAGAATTCGACTGAATAGACCCGATCTGAAAACGCCGATTGCCTCTGTATTTTTCGATTCGAACCTGCCTCAATCTCTTTGCATCAAAATTTTTCAAAAATTGAGGATAGTACCGTTGTAAAACCGCCAACCAAAAATCTCTAAAACGACCTGCCTCCCATTTAAAACATTCATTACGATCCAAATAATTCCCTCGTTTCTCAAACCATTCCAATTGATTTTCAAGCCAAGCCCTAAGGTCGGAATCTAAAAGTACTAAAAAATTGGTAAAATTAGATAAAGATTTAATTAAATTTGACTCTTGAAGCAATTCCTTGCGGTAAAAATTACGTAAATAATTCATACCTAAATTACTACTATCTTCGCGCCAAACCCATCCACATCTTACGGCCAAACCAAGCAAATCATTCTTATTAAAAGTAACCAAAGGACGCAGAAGTTGTGCTGTTAAATCAATTACCTTTAAAGGGATTAATCGTTCATCCAACCTTCCCTGATGTACACCAATAAAAAAAGATTCCATAAAGTCGTCTTTATGGTGAGCGGTTGCAACTAGATGATTTATTCCACAACGCTTCCAATGATCATAGTGATGCTTACGCTGCTCTCGAGCAATTGATTGCAGATTAGGGCATTGTTTATCTATCTGCAAGTCGATTAAAGTCAGTTCCAAACCTAAGTCATTACAAAGATCTCTACAGAACTCACTATCTGAATCCGACTCTTCCCCGCGCAAGCCATGGTTGAAATGAATAGCTTTTAACTGAAAACCCAAAGCAGTCTTACAGTCATCCAATAAGCGCAACATACAAACCGAATCGAGACCACCTGATAGAGCAGCTAATACTCTGATGTCTGGCCAATTTACCCCATGGGATTCGGACAGATTCCTGAGATTTTCGAGAAAATTATTTGGCTCGGTAAGTAATTCTTCCACGAGTAAGATCGTATGGGGACATTTCCACTTTTACTTTATCACCTGGAATGATACGAATATAGAATTTCCTCATTTTACCCGAGATATGAGCCAAAATCTCATGGTCGTTTTCTAATCGAACCTTAAACATAGCGTTAGGTAAGGCCTCGACTACTGTACCATCGACTTCTATTGCATCGTTTTTTGCCATAATTGTTCCCGAAAGACTGAGATCGCACTGTAACTTAAATAAGTTCTCAAAGCAAGCCCTGAATATCTATTGTTCCAAAACCGAATAAATCAAGCGCACCTAGCTAAATATTAGGTGATTAACTCATCTTCTCCACCGCGACTTAGAACAAGTTCACCAGCCTCTTCTAGACCCCTAACTACATTTACTATTTTCTGCTGCGCTTCTTCTACGTCCTTAATACGAACAGGACCCATAAATGCCATTTCATCCTGAAGCATTTGCGAAGCACGCTTAGACATATTTTTAAGAAACTTTCCTTTAACGTCTTCAGATGCACCTTTGAGAGCTAAACCTAAATCCTTAGAGTCCACTTCCTTGAGAACTCGCTGCATACCTCGATCATCCAGAGTATTCAAGTCTTCAAACACAAACATGCGTTTCTTAATCTCTTCCGCTAAATCAGGATTTTGAATCTCAAGATTTTCAATGATCGCTTTTTCAGTTCCGCGATCTACATTATTTATAATTTCAACCAACGCCTCGACACCACCCACAGAGGTATAGTCAGAGCTAGCTACTGTAGAAAGCTTCTTTTCTAATATAGCCTCTACGTCGCGCACAATTTCAGGTGAGGTTCTATCCATTTGCGCTAGACGTTTAGCAGCCTCAACCTGTACCTCAGGAGAGAACGAAGATAGAATCATTGCTGCCTTATCAGAATTTAAGTAGGCTAAAATAAGTGCAATGGTCTGAGGGTGTTCTCCTGATATAAAGTTTTTCAAATGCTCCGGATCAGCGGCACGAATTAAATCGAAAGGCTGCACCTCAAGAGACGAAGTCAACTTGGAAATGATGTTTTCAGCCATCTCATCACCAACTGCACCAGTTAGGAAATCTCTAGCTGCTGACACACCACCTTGAGTTATAAATTCCTGCGCCTTCAACATATTGTAGAAGTCTTCTACAACTTGATCTCGATCCTCTTGATCAACTTTCCTGATCCGAGCAATCTCAACAGCAATAGCCTCCATCTCTTCTTCAGTAAGCATCTTTACCACATCTCGTGATAAATCTGCGCCAAGAAACATTAGGAAGATTGCTATTTTTGATCGAGCGCTAAGCTCCTTTTTCTTGGTGGTGGCCATAAATTCTCCGGTAGCCTATATTAAATGAACAAAATGAAGGAAAATCAAGCCTATTTTGTTCTAGTATTGGAATCACTAGTAATTTTCATCGATTCCGGGTAAGTCCGGTTTTACGCTAAGAGCATCCTCATAATTAAGACGCAAGCCTAACCCATCTCCGCGTCCCTGCTTGAGATACACTTGAAATGTAAACTCTTTCTGCTTGATATCCCAATCCATTCTACTTTCAAGACAATGTAAATCACGTATCCAACCTAACTTAATCCTTGTGAACTCGTTTGTAATAGCATTGTAATGCTCTTGGAAGCTCAATCGCGTTTTACCTCCGAGTATATAGTTTGTAGAGTGGGTAAAACTTTCCCAGCGCGATCGAAGATTGCTGTATTTTGCTTTAAAGTCAAAATCCCAATGATCCGACTCCTCCATGCGCAGACTCATAAACAATTGGTCAATTGAAAGATTACCTAAACTACCTGGAGTCAACTTGTTAGCATAGCTAGCCCTAAGACCTAAGAAATAAGGTCTTTGTTTCCAATTATCGCGGTACTGTAAATAGGAACTTAAACTATCGTACTGATCATTTTTGAAATTATAGCCCATCTGAAGTAGAGTGCCCGACCAATTCCCTTGCCTATAGCTAAAGCGTTGCGTAAGTCTCTCTCGCGGTGTCAACAAATCAAAGGTCCTGAAAGGACTACTACCTCCAACATGATGCGTGTAATACTGCGTGGAACTATTCCACCCCTCCCCAAAGTCATGATTCCAGCCAGCATTAAGGCGAAAGTATTCACGCTGAGAACCTCCGCTGTAATGACTGAATCGGAATTGAGAATTCATACTAAAAGTAGAACGCCCATATTGATAAGTATCCTGAAAAGCATTTAGGAAAATCTCTTTAACATCTCGCGCTACCCTCCCTTGAAAAGAATTTTCTCTAAATCGAGTGAATTTGGTACCTAATCTAAAATTCCAAGGTATTGATTCCATACTGCGAGTGGGAGATTCAAAATACAAACTAGGTAACCGATCAAGACTTTGAACACGATTGTCGGCTAAATAATTATCTTTATCTAAATCATGCCTAACTTCGTAGTCCAATTCTCCTCGCCAACCAAAAGGCATATGCCTAGTCCAGTGCAACCTAGTATTTAGCTCTTTATTCGATTGTATTGGACTGAACTCATCTTCTAAATAGTCGACCGTCAGATCTGCAAAACCCTTTTCACTCTTTTTATACTGCTGATTAAAATTTGCACGACGCGTGGTAGAACTTCTAAAACGATCTCTTTGTTGTGCAAGCTTTACTCTAGCTGGAAACTTCGTCTCTTGATTAATTTGAAGGTCCATTCTCATTTCGACACCCTGCCGAGACGTCGGAACAAGGTCGAGCTCTCCATAAAATTGAGGATTAAAGTAGAAATCCCAACCCACTTTTGAATAGAATCCTCGAGAAGCGTCAAAACCCGGCATCAGCTTCAAAGGAGCTTCAAATTTCTTACCTGCCAAATTGAAGCGATAAGCAGGCAGACTCAAAACTTTAGTTTTACCTAGATAAAACTTAACCCCCTTTAGATAAAGAGCCTTACCGGGAACCAAAACCATTTTTCTAGCACGAATATGATAATGGTAGTGAACATCATCACAAGTGGATGCACACCCGTTGCGTAACAAAAGTCCGGATCTATCAATTTCCGCAGATTCTGCCTCTACAAAAGTATTTTGAAAAATTGCCTCAATGCCCTCAGTACTGCCAATCTTAGTTCTTATATTGTAGTGCAAAATATCAGCCTCTAAGACTTCGTCATCGCGAAGTAACTCTACATTCCCTCTAGCGTGTATATCGCCTGTCGCAAGGTTATACTGCAAATTTTTACCTGCGATTTCAAAATCAGAACCTACAATCCGAGCTTCATCTTTGAGAATCACCAAGCCAAGGCGCTGATTATACTCTTGATAGTCAGCACTGAATTCTATTTTACTCTCGGAACCTGCAAACACCGAAGAGTAAAAAAGAAAGCAAGACAGCACAAAACAAGCCACCAAGTGGCTTTTAGAAGGAATCTGAATTTTGCAATAAAACGAGATTGTCTAGTTCCTTCCAGGGGTAGACTCTGCATAAGCAAAGGGTTTACGAGCAAAAGCATGCCCCTGTATTTGAAAAATTCGATCGGATCAGTAATATAACAAAAAGAGCAGATTTATCCCAATTTATGTAGGAATATCGACGATTTTATTTACTAAATAAAAAAATCTAATGAAATAAAATTTTATGGAAACGCTTAAAGTTGACTGGTATTAGTCTCTATGTAATACGATTGGAGCCACGCTCAACTCGTGCATAAATCGCATCGATCGCTCTCTCGGCTGCCTCACGAACTTCGCCTTCTCCAGTTTCCTGAAGTTTCAACAAAGTTTTCAAGGCTTTCTTATCAGCAATTGAGGCCAGTACTTTGATAGCCCCCAAAAGGAAATTCTCTGTTTTCGTGGCACGAATTTCTTTGAGAAGAATCCCTTGTAATTTGATCCCAAACTTAATCATGGCATCACAAACATTACGCTGCACAAGATAGGAAGGGTCATTCAGGTATTGCAGCAATAACGGGATATAACTCTCTTCTCTAGTTTCACCAATAGAGTAAATCGCACCCATACGCTCGTAAAGGTTAGGAGACTCTAAAAGTTTATCGATGGTACCCCGAGACACGCTGGCCTCTCCCCTAGAAAGCGCCACCGCCACATTGGCACGAATTCTAGCATTACTATCGTCTTTGTGAGGACGCAGAATATCTGCAACAAATTCTGGTGGATAAAACCCTAGACCCTCCACGGCGTTAGCGCGAACACGCGCATCATCATCATTTAAGTAGGAAGCAATCAGTGGAATCAATTTAAGCTCACCAAATCGCCCTAAATGCTTGACTAGCGTAGCTCTAACTTTCGGGTTAGAATCTTTATCTAGATATTGCATAAATGGCTCTACCGCCTCAACCGCCTGACGATCTCCCAAGCCTTCGACTGCTCTAATTCGAATCCACTCATATGAATCAGTTAATGCGAATAGTAAAGCATCCACTACACCATCGCAGTGCAGAAATTTCAGACTGTTTGCAGCCAGATATCTTACAGCAGTATTATTGTCATTGAGCGCCTCCCTAAGCTCACGTAGCTTGTAAGGATCACCAGCATCACTTTTAATTAGAGATTTTAAGGCCGCGTAACGATCTTCCCAAGAGCTATCTGCCGAAACATCTAAATCACCAAAATCAACCTCTAAGGTTTTGAGTGATTCAATTTGATTAATCAGACTGTCCATAGCGAAAAAACTTCTAGGTATAAATTTAGAATAATGGATATTTCCCAAAATGAGAAGCTGTTGACAAAAGGTTTTTTCAGAAGAAGATTAAAAAAACAAGGGAAGGCTCCCTGAGCCCTTACCCAACAACACACCAACAGATTCCCTACCGTTGCTTCCATCACGGACCTGGCGGGGTTCGGGGCTATTCGCTGCCACTGGAGACTCAGATCAACGCCTTCCGGCTGCGATTTTAACAAAAAACTAATGAATTGCAAGACTAGCGTGCTGGACTCTATAAAAGGCTTCGGCTATACTCCCTAGCCCCAGTTCAAACATTCCAGGAGATTTCCATATGAAAATTGTATGTAACAAGAACGAACTTCAGCATGCTCTGCAGATTGCCACCCGCGCCTTACCAACAACGACCGCCATACCCGAACTCACTCACATTCACCTTGAAACTCTTGAGGATTCAATAAGGTTAAGCGCCACAAATATTAAAACTTTCATCTCAACTCAAATCAAAGCCCAGATAGAGAGACCCGGCGAAATCCTCGTACAAGGCCAATTTTTTTTAGAACTTATACATAACTTGCGTGAATTTAAAAAAGATCAATTACTTATCGATGTGAATCCAAGTAACAATAGAGTCCTATTGACCTTAGAAGGCGAAGCTGCACGCTATGAATTACCAGGAAGAGGTAGAGAAGACTATCCCGAAGTTGAATTGATTGACGCTGAAATGGAAATGGAAATTCCAGGTAGCAACCTTAAAGAAATTTTAAAAATTGGAAGTATCTGCTCAGCTACGTCTGATAACTCGATACAGGGTTTCAGAGGCATTTGCATGGATATATCTGACAGACTTACCGTTGCGTCAATGGACGGAAACAGACTGGTAAAAGCAAGCAGCCCATCACCAATTCAAGTGGACCAAAGAATACGATGGCTAATCTCTATGGACGTTGTATCTGAACTGCTTAAAATCCTTCCTGATGATCCGATTCTAATTCGTCAACAGCACAATAAATTTTTGTTGAAATTTGGAAATACCATTTTTCAGTCCGCATTATCTGATGCTGAATTTGTGGACTATGAAGACTATATTCCTGAAGATCTTTCAGAAGGACTTCACTTGGACAATAACAGCTTAATTGGACATCTAAAAGGTCTTTTACCAGTAGCCAGAGAATCTGGTAATAGAGTTGTTTTGGAAATCCATCCTCAACAACTTGGCATCAGCTCATTTTCTGAGAAATATGGAGAAGGTTATCGCGAATTAGGACTGGAAGAAGGCTCGCAAGTTCAGGAAGAAATGACAGTAGCATTCAACTCAAAGTTTCTTCTGGACTATCTTGGCTCCATTGGTGAAGACACAGTAACTATGCAATGTGAGGGAGAGGGAATGCCCGCTTATTTTTGGCCTAAAAATCAGTCAGAAAACCTACAGCATGTCTGTGTTATCATGTCGCTTTCTATGTAACCAAACCTCAGAAGTCTAGCACCAGGAGACATGATGAAGGACCTCTTAGAACGACTGCGCGATGTAGATTTTAGAGTTCGTAAAGAAGCTGTTATTGAGTTGAAAGGTATCCCCGACGGCGACAGCTTAACACTCTTAGTCGAAGCTTTGAGTGACGAAAATGAAGCGGTCACCCGTGAGGCGATTCGTATTCTTAAAGACAAAGGTGATTCTGTCATCCCACAAATGATAAAGGCATTGAAACACACTTCTTATGGCGTTCGTCGCAATGCCTCCAAGGTATTGGTCGGCTTGGGTAACTCATTTCTGGACATGCTTCTTGATCTTGCCAAAACAAATGATGACGACATTCAGTTCTGGATTTGCGAAGTAATATCGCAATTTGGCACAAAAGCCGTGAAGACTTTAATAGAAGTAATGGAAAGTGATAATATGCCGCGCAAGCTGTGCGCCATATCAGCTCTAGGTAAAACAGGCGTTAAAGAAGCTGTTAAACCATTACTTAATTGTCTTTCAGACCCTAACTGGACAATCAGAAGAAGTGCTGCTTCAGCCCTTGTCCATTTAGGGCCAGAGGCCGTAAAAGGTGTAGCAAAATTAACTAGCTGCAAAACTCCTGATCTGGAGTTTTGGGCGATTCAAATTCTTGGTCAAATTGGCGGCGATGCGGCGAGAAAAGCACTCATCGATAAAACTCTTTCTGACAATACAACCATAGACCAGAAACAAGTCCTAATTTCAGCCTTGCAAAACTTTGAATCCCCTGAAGTTATTCCTCCGCTTATACAAATGCTCGGTGATGAAAATTGGATTATCAGAAAGTTATCAGCAGATGCTCTATGGGAAGTAGGAGAGTATGGAGAAGAAGAGCTAGGACGCTCTCTGAAGAGCAAAAATGATAATATTCGCTATTGGGCATGCAAGGTTTTAGGAGAACTACAAGCCGTCCAGTTCGCTTCTGAACTCGTTAAAATAATGAAACATGATGTTACTTGGAGTGTTAGAGCCTCGGCGGCACAGGCACTAGGAGAAATGGGAGAAGAATCAAGTACACTTGATTTGGTTGATGCTCTGCGTGATAGTAGCGAATATGTTCGTAAAAATGCTTTAGTAGCATTGAATAAATTAGGCGAAGTAAAAGAAGTTCGTCAAAAAGTGAACGATGAATGGGTCCAAGAATTTACTCGATCAATCTTCAATGACCTGAAGTCAAAAAAAGAACGAGGTATCACCAAACGACTCAAAACATTAATAAAAGATGTCCCTGATTTCCCCATACCAGGCGTTATCTTCAAAGATATAACACCCTTACTAATGTCATCTCACGGTATTTCAGATGTGGTAAAAATGTTTGAATCTCAACTAAGAGGTTGCAAGGTCGATGTTATTGCTGGAATCGAATCTCGTGGATTTATTTTTGGATCCGCTCTGGCGCAAGCAATGCGTTGCAGCTTCATCCCAATTCGTAAAAAAGGTAAATTACCTGGAGAGTGCATCAGCGTCAGTTACGAATTAGAGTATGGCAATGCTGAACTGGAAGTGCAAACTGACCATCTTAAAGGGAAAAATGTAGTCATCGTAGATGATGTTTTAGCTACAGGCGGAACAGCTTCAGCTGCAGCGAAATTAGTAGAAAAAGCAGAAGGACGCATCATCCAAATCCTATTTGTAATCGAATTAGACTTTTTGTCAGGTAGACAAAAAATCGATAATTATCGTACTGAAAGCATTCTGCATTATTCCTGAGCTGATCGGCCTGAAAAAGCTATCTAGAAACTGAAGTCCGCACCCACGCTTACCAAAGCGGCATCGTATCCACGAGTAAATTCATTGTTGTTGTATGAACTCAAGCGTAGATTATAGGCCAAATTTTCGTCTACTTGCCGCCTAGCATCTAGTGACCAGATGTTTTTATACTTATTTGTAAAAGCTTTGCGAGCTACACGACGGTAATTATGCCGCCCTTGTAAACTAGTTCGACTATCCATCTGATAATTCACTTGAAACATATTCTGCTGAGATTCTGCATCATTAGAAGCATTTTCGAAGTTTTGATCTAGCAATGTCAGTCTATTTTTAACTCTAAGTTTTCTTAGAAAGGGCCTAGAAAACTCTACTGATATAGAATTGAGTACATAGGAGTTATCTGTAATTAATCGGTCCTCATAATCTGTACGCATAACATCTACATGCGTCAGAATATCTCTATGCCTCCAAGAACTCCGACCCATCACAATTAACTGTTGATCATCAATGGATGTCTTTGCATCATCTTGATTACTTGAACTCTTCACTACAAACATATATTTGGGTCTATCTGGCCGATGTGTCATCAAAGTCCAGGCTGCGTCAATAGAATCAAATTCAGCTACTCCGGTAATCGGAGTCACCTTTCGAGAATTTAGAACCATGGAACTTGTTACATAAGGGTCAAATCGATAGGTAAAAGCATGTTCTTGATTTTGATATTCGCTAAGGGTTACCCCTAGGTTCGAATATTCTGGATTCAGACTAGATCTAAAGAAAGCTGTTGTTTTCTGTATTTCATTAAGGAATATTACTTTACTATTTTCATAATCAATTTCAAATTCGCTGGCAGTTCCGTCCTGACCCGGCGTACCAACATCTTGCTTTACAATTTCAGAATATAAACGCAAATTGTTATCTAATGTAAAAGCTTGGCCTAAAACTCCAAAATAGTGGGAATCCCCTGAATCAAAATAACTCAAGCCAACGAAATCTTGCGAATTACTCTTGAGAAGTCGTCTTGCTACGAACCCTCCTACACTTAGACTATCCAGACTCGGAACATAATCTTCTACCGTATCCCCTCTTAGAAAATCAAGATCCCATTTATTCTGCTCCCAATGGAAATGGACTCCAGAAAACTCGGTATTTCGTAATCCAAATTCACTCATATTGGGACTCAAAAAAGTTCCTACTTTAAGATAATTTTTATCGTTTTGAAAATGTCCGTTAATAATTTCGGTTTCACCGTCTCTACCTTGCACATCAACATCAATCTGACCCCATGATTTTGGGTCTTTTTGACCCTCAGGTCGATACCGTAATTGACCCTTTATTATATGCGCAATACCCGGATCCTTATCCGCATTATCTAAAGGAAAATGGTTCGAAATATCTCTAGCTGTATCCATACTCCTTATACGGAAGTCAAAATCGCCATGAAAGCGCATCCGAGGAGTAACCAACTGAATATCTTTATCATATCGGCGTTGCTTGAACTTTACACGTTTCGGCTTTTGCCGGTCCTGAAAGTATTGCTTTGCCATTTCTTTTTGCTTAGACGAAATTACAGGAGACTCAATAATCGCATCCAATACCGAATCATCCATGTCGGCACCATTCATCAATTGCCTTGCAAAATCTTTCTCTATTGGGGAAAAATAATCACTACCCTCAACCACTTTCATAAAATCTTTAACATATTCTGAAGTCGCTGAGACAGAGCTCAAATTAATAATTCCCAGTAGATATATATGTCGCAACTTGAATTTCATACTACTAATTCAAAAATTGATTAAATTGGATGACAACATTAGATTGCTTACTTGTATAAGCGGTTATCTCATTCTTTCCTGTCAAACCCACTTTATTAGTCGCCTCTACCCTAATCAAATTCTCACCAACGTCTAAAATTATTGGAATCCTAAATGTGGGCACAGCGCGATCTCGAGCAATCATTCTATTATTCAAAAATACTTTAACTTCACGTACATCAGGATCATCAACCACTCCCTGAAGACTTACAAACCTCGTGTTCAGTTCTAAATTATCAAAGGGAAAAAATATACTAATTGAGGGTGGCATATCATTTAACTTATATACCTTTTCATCTACGCCCACATTTCCAAAGCGGTCGATCGCCTTGAGCTCTACAACATTTTCGCCAGGTTTTAGTGAAACTTCCTTCGCAAAGGACTTCAAGCTCGTATTTACGTCATAAACCACTTGCTTGTTAACCGTCAGAATAACTCGATCAAGGTGCTCCTCATATATGGTAGCCTTAACTGTTACTCTGCGATTTTTGATCGGCACACCTTCCACTGGATTAACAATGTGAACCAGAGGAGCTTCATAGTCCTGATCTTTTCCATTTTGAGCAGCCATGCGCAAACTTTCTCTGAATTTACGCCCTAATTTTTCACGAATGGTTATTACCTTTTTCCAATCTTGATTCAAACGGTAAATATCAATTTTTCGGTGCCTAGCTCTGGAATTTTTGCGAGCATCCAAAACTATCTTCTCCCCGGCCGTCATAAAATAATGATTCTGATCTTTATGAACTTCAACATCTCCCTCAATGATGCTAAACGTAGATTTACTCCGCCTTTTATCATACGCAGTTATTGAAATTGCATTACTGACAAGTGAAACCGCATGTTTTGTGAAAACCTCAAAACTCTCTCCGGCCTTCATCTTACGAATCTTAGACCATACTTCACCGAACAATAATTTGACCTGAGAAACCTGTATCTGATCCGTATCATTTTCTGGAAATTTAATCTGAGTCAGGGGCTTAAGCTTGATGATTCCTACATCCATCATCTGTAGTAAAACAGATCCATGCCGAGAGGTTTCTAACACATCACCTGTATATATAGTCATGTCATCTGCGGCTTGAATTACGCGTCCATTACGATATACGTAGGCACGCCCCTTCACCACTTCGATGCTACCTTTCATTAAGAGCGCATCATTCCTAGTAATTGACAACAGGAAAAATAAAAATAGACAGTATGCACGCTTCATTACAAGTTGATTTCGGTGTAACTCAAACAACTTTTAACGTTTAAGCCCCTAAACTGTACGACATTTTTTGTTTTTTTTTGATCTTAAATGTATGACTGAATCTTTGAAAGATATAATGCGCTCATGAATACAATCAGAAATTGCTCTGTACTAATCCCTTACTATAATAAACCTAGTAGCATAGGAACTGTTTTATCTGCCATCGTAAATCTACAGAACGAGTTAGACCCTTGGACTCTCTGTGAAATACTTATTTTAATAGATGGCTCACCTCTCCCAAAACAAAGTCTACCGTCAATCGTTCGGTGCATAACCTTGCAAAAAAATCAGGGCTTGGCGAATGCTCGCAATCTTTTACTTCAACAGTGTAAAGGTGATTTTATAATCTTTTTTGATGCCGATGCCGTACCAAAATTAGGTGCTTTCTCATCAATTGTTCAACATTGGGACGGAAAAAGTTTGATGGCAGGAACTGAGGATAACAGCCCTGAGGAAGGCTTAGCTAACCAATTTCGAAGGTACTTCTGGGTTCAAACCCAAGGCCACCAAGCATTACCAACGGCCCCGTATTTTTTTGGATTAGTATTTGCCGCACCAGCGGAAATGCTTCGCAAAGTGGGTGAATTTGATAGAAAAATGGGTAATTTTGGCGAAGATATCGAATATTCCATGCGTTTGAGAAAAATGGGTTTTAATATTCAATATGAACCTAACTTGAAGGTGCTCCATCAGCGAAATGACTCTCTTTCATCTCTTACTAAACTCATCTATCATCACTCTAAAAGTCAGATTTTAGCCCATCAAATGCATCAATGCTCTATAATAGAAATAGTATGGAAGAGTTTACTATGGATTTTTGTGGCTAGCGGCTCTGCGCTTAAAGCCCATAAATCGGTATCTTTATTTTGGATGGCGCTTGCATTGTGCACATGGTCCTTCTTAGTAAAACTGTTCGCAAGCATAATGGGCTCAATTCACCGTGAATGAGGAGTAAAACGTGCTCAAGGAAAATGAAATCAGGGACTTCCGCTCATCTAGCCCTAAGAAGTTAGCTTTCATTTACCCTCCTTATGGAGTAATTGATAATGAGCCTGGACTGAAAGTCGTCAAAGAAAACTATGGCGTGTTCCCCTCACTTAGTCTGCTGTATGTTGCAGGTACGGCTGAAGGTGCCGGCCATGACTGCTTATTCATCGATTTGAATGCGAACCCAGAGCCCATAGAATCCACCATTGAAACGCTGAAAAAATTCCAACCTGATTACATCTTATATACTTTGACCACCTATCAATTTAAGGAAAATCTAGATTTTGCTAGAAATCTCAAAGAAGCCTATCCATGCCCAGTATTAGTAGGTGGAGTGCATATGGGCATTTATGCAGAAGAAAGTATGAGTCACGATGTGTTTGACGTCGGATTCATAGGAGAAATCGAAATTTCTCTACCCATGTTTTTAGAACATGATGTCATGGACCTAGACGGCTTCACAGAAGTACCTGGGATTATTTTCAAGCGGGATGGGCGCTACAGGCGAACCCGACCAGCACCCCAATTACAAAATGTGGACAATGCCCATTTTCCTGCAAGGCACCTGGTTGATAATTCGAAATACTACTCTTTTATCACGAAGTATAAAAATTTTACCTGCTTTGTAAGCTCTAGAGGATGTCCTTTCAAGTGCATATTTTGTGAACAAGGGGAACTTAAGTTTAGAGGACGTAGTGCTGAAAATGTTCTTGAAGAACTTCAGGTGTGTTATGAAAAATATGGAATACGAGAATTTGATATGTTTGATTCAAGCTTCACAATCAATAAAAAGAGGGTAATCGAAGTATGCCAAGCAATCATAGACTCAGGTCTGAAAGTTCACTGGGCTGTCCGTTCACGCGTTGACTGCATGAATGAGGAGATGCTTGTGATGCTTGCCAGAGCAGGCTGTAATCGAGTCTACTACGGAATCGAGTCCGGCAATGCCTGTATACTCAAAACGCTGAAAAAAGACACGAATTTCGAGCGTATGCGCAAGACTATATCACTGACTAAGAAGGTAGGAATAGACACCTTTGGATATTTCATGGTTGGCTCTCCTGGCGAAACTCCGGAGACGGCACAGCAAACAATCGATTTTGCAAAAACATTAGATCTGGATTACGCACAGTTCTCAAAAGTAACTCCCATGCCGGCCACACAGCTGTATGCACTATATTTACAGGAGTTTAAGGAAGATTACTGGAAAGATTACATCAAAAATCCAACATCTCAAATAGCAATCCCCAGACCAGGATGTAATATGACCGATCAAGAAATCCAAGACCTATGCCATAAAGCATACATGGAGTTCTATTACAGGCCATCCTATGTACTCCGAGCTTTAGGACGAGTAAAATCTTTCGAAGAGTTATGGCGCTCATTCAAAGTCGCATTCGAAATGAGATTTTTAGAGGAATCTCAAACAGGCAACAGTTAATCTGCTTCGATGAGACAAACAAGTTTAGCCAATCTTGAAGAAATCAATGACGAACTGAAAACAGCTCTCCTATCTGGTAGAGAATCTAGTACCTATCTGCAGCGAATATTAAAAAAACTATCCACATCCATCAAATGCAATACATTTGGGTTAGTAAGCCGGAGTCATCACTCTCTTTTAAGCATTTATGGAAATCCAAATAAATGCCTATTCATCCAGTCCAAAAATCCACTTAAGATCTTCAGAAAATTAATCAAAATTAAAAAATATATGAGTTGGAACAGTACTCAGTGGCTTAAGGCTGGGTTCAACTCTACAAAGAATCATTCGGACGAAACTTTACATTACTTCCCGCTGATACACGGACGAAAAGTTCTCGGCTTTACTCTTTTCCGTGGTCAGTCACTCAAAAGCGAATACATAAGCCTGTTAGAACGAGTAATGACTCATATAGCTGTAGCCTATCAACTACAATCAAAACAAGAAGATCTGGCTCTGATGAAAACTAGATTCAGCCTGAATAAACTTCTTCAAGGTAATATCGAAACTCATGAACCTGATCAACTAATCGCACTAAGCTGCCCCATTATAAGCAAACATTTCAGTGCTGAACGCACTACTTTTTTTGCCTATAATGCTCATGGAGATATACTCCAATCCATTCACGCCGAAGGTCTTCATGACCCGATAGTAGTAAAAAAGAATGAAGGTTTGGTAGGTAACTGCCTTAAGACTAAGCAGACGTTTTTTACCAATCAACCTTACGACAGAAGCGATTTTTCAAAAACAGTAGATCAGACAACTGGCTTCCTAACCAAGTCTGCTCTAGTTACACCCCTTATTGTTGGGAAAAAAGTTTTTGGTGTATTACAAGTACTCAATAGTACTCGAAAATTCAATGACTTGGACACAAAACACATACAGACTATATCGCGTACTTTATCGAGTCATTTAAACACCTTTAAGTTCATGCGTGAAAATTTAGCTACCCAAACTGAATTGAAATCACTGCTAGAAACAATCCCAGAAGTCCTATACCGCCTTGATGAAAATGGTAACTTCTTATTCGTCAGCCAAGAAATTATTAAATGGGGCTACATGCGTGAAGACTTAATTGGTCGCCACTTCAAGGATATAATCCATAGCGACGACTTTAAGAATATTGCACGAGACGCAGTTCTACCTAAGTATTCCGGTAAAACTACCGGAGACAAACGAGCGCCTGGCCTGTTCGACGAGAGACGCTCAGGAAAAAGAGGAACCAAGCTAATAAAAGTAAGAATTATTCCTGGCCCTCATGTGAATTTCACCGATCTCTACCCCAATTTACCCAAAAATTATGAAGCCTGTTTTTTCACAGAAGTTAACGCTAGTGGTTATTGGACAAAAGACTTTTCATCCAATCCAAAATTCAATGGGACTATTGGAATCATAAGCGACGTAACAGATAAGTACTTCGCTGAACAAAAACTAGAAAATGCCAAGCGGGACTTAATTAGAGCCGAGAGATTCGCTGGACTTGGAACTTTAGCAGCCGGCATAGCTCACGATTTCAATAATATTCTGGCTGCTATTGGCCTGAGCTCGGAAGTAGCTAGCGCCATGCTTAAAAAAGGTAAAACTAACGATAAAATATTTACTAACTTAAAAAATATCGGGTCATACGTTGAGAAAGCTAGTGACCTTACTAGTCGATTACTAACCTTAGGAAGATCAAATATATCCAAAGTAGAGTCCACAAATATCCAACAAGTTATTGATGATGCAATGGGAATCATGAAGCATCAACTTGAAACTAGAGGTATTGATGTTAACGTGCAAGTTTTAGGGAATTCACCAACCTGCTATCTCGACCGGGGGCAACTTCGCGATGCCCTAATAAACCTTGCAGCCAATAGCATGCATGCAATGGAAGAAGAGCTTTCCAATCAAACCGAATCTAAATCTCAAATGAGATTCAGTATTGTCGCGAAGCATACAGAAAATGAAATTATAATTAATGTATTAGACACGGGCACGGGAATTGATAAGGAAATTCTACCCCGTATTTTCGACCCATTCTTTAGCACCAAAAATCGAGACTCTCGTAAGGGCACTGGACTTGGCCTTGCAATGGTCTTTTCAATAATCAAATCCCATGGAGGCCGCATACAGGTTCAAACGGCTACACGCAAGGAAATCACTTGTAGCGATCCCGTGAATCTGAAAGAAAAGTTCGAGCAACAAGTCCTCGGCGCAGGGACCAAAATATCGATTTTTCTACCTATTCACAAATCTAATAATGACTTGATGAAACCCATCTCTGATGAGAAAAATGAAACCTATCTAAAGAACTCGATTATCTATTTGGTTGATGACGAAAAAGCGATCACTGAATTAATGACTACCATACTTAAATCAGCGGGCTACAGAAACGTCACCAATTTTCGAAATGGTAATGAAGCTATGCAGGCCATAAACTCAACCGACAAGCCTCCTGATGTCATCATAACCGACGTTCAAATGCCGCCGCTCGACGGTGTTAAACTTTGCGAAACTCTGGTTAAAAAATTCATACGTGACCAACCTAGCATCATAGTCCTTAGCGGCAAACTCAGTGATGATTATATACAAATTTTTAAATCTTTAGGCATTCGGGAGTTCCTCAAGAAACCCTGCTCTGGACAAGACTTGTTAAGTGCACTTGATCGCTGTCTAAAGAATAGTCTGCAAACTGATAAAGCACATTAGGTCATATATGAAAAAATTGCAAAGGAACCTTTTGAGGTATTAATTTATAACGATGGAGCTCTCTAATAAACGTTGTAAGCCCCTCAACCGCTTGTTCGTTTAAATCATAAGCTAAATTTACTTTGAAATACTCTCTAACTTGCTCGCGAGGCCATTTATTTGACAATCTATTGCAAATATCATCAATATTTTCTAAGCCTAAGCTAATCGATCTCAAAAAAGCTCGATGAATTTCAGCAACACAGGATCTTCGCAGATGCACTACTTCATTACGCACCAGCCAGAGAGCAAAAATAAAAGGCAATCCTGTCCACTCTCTCCAAGCCTCAGCTAAATCATAATAGTCAATATCGCTTCCCATTGTTTTCTGCTCTTTATAAGCGCGATCGCCAATAACAAGCATCGCATCATTGGTCTTAAGAACCTCGCTAAGATTCTCATGATTAACTCGATCAGAAGCTTGCTGTATAAATAAGGGCTCAACTTTGTAATATGCTTTACATAATAATTTGAGCAAATACACAGAAGTCAAAGAGGCACCAGATAAATAGATTTTTCTTTTATGCCATTGGTCAGGTTTCAAAGAGCTAAAAACACCTACTGTTGCCGCCCGCCTATCAGCTCGAATGCATAATTTAGGTAGAATTTCGTAATTGGAATAGTGCAAGAGGTACTCCATAGAACTTACCGGGGAAATATCTAATTCGCCACTCCTTAATCGATTATTCAAAACTGAGGGCATTCCATAAAATTTTTCACATTGAGGTAAATCGAGTTGATAATCTGGCACTACACCATTTAAAAAATCAATCATACCTACTCGAATAAGTTCATCTTTTGACATTTACGCTACTTTGCTAAGTATTTTTGCAAGGCTGTATGCTACATGCAACTATCAAGCAATTCCAGTTCATTGGATTCCAAAACTAATTAAAGGTAGAATGCTTTCTATTCCAATATGTATAGCACTCAGCTTAACAGTTCAAAAATAAAGGCGGAATAGATGTGTCAGCAATTTCTTGATCAAATGCTCGACGAAATTAGAACAAACATCCAAGAAGACTCCTCCGAAGGAATGAAACAATTGGTTCTGTACTTGTTTCACGAAGACTGGAACATTCGTAAAACAGCCAGTCAAATTTTTTCTGAGGGTGGAATTGAAGCGCATGATTTTCTACTATTTCAAATTTCAGACGAGTCCGATCAAGAACGAAAACAAACGCTTTGTTACTGGCTCACGACGATCATACGTGAGCAATCAGGAATCCCAGTAAAACTTGTTGAAGATCTGTTTCAATTCGGAAATCATCATATTCGTAAAATGATTTTGGACAATAACCCCAATCTAGGTCGAGAGGAATTTACACCTTTTCTATATGGATTATTAGCCGATGACAGTTGGGAGATTCGTGAGAGAGCTTCTCGTAATCTAATCGAAATGAATGAACAGGTTGTTCCTATCCTTGAAAGGAATTTTAATCGCAGTAACGATCACCAGAAATTTTGGACCTTTAAAATTATTGCCAAAATATTAGGCAGCAATGCTGTAAAGTACTTCTCTAAGTTCATCAAAGAGGTACCCGATGATGAAAAGATGTCATTATATGCTGTGTCAAATTTGGGTGAAATTAATGATCCTAGGGTAATCAAAAGTTTGTTAAATTTTCTCAAGACTGACTCTTTCTTAATTCGTGAACAAGTCTTTCGCTCACTATGCAAAGTCGCCATCAATCATAGAACTGATGTAATTAAAATATTGAAAAGTAAATTGGATGGTTTAGCGCTGGAGACTATGCTTAGAGTCACCGCCAATTGCTACGGCCACGAAGTTGTTTCAGACCTATCAGAACTGTTTGATTCCAAAGACGCTCAAACTCGATATCTAGCTGTGGTACATTTAGGAAACTTTAAGGCACAGGATACCGCACGAATACTCATTCAAAGGTTTATAGACGAACGTTATGCCATTCGAAAAGTTGCAATGGAAAAGTTAAGCCAATTACAAACTTACGCCATCAGCCCACTTTTAGAAACCCTAAAATCTTCTAACAAAGATCTCGTATATTGGGCCTTAAACAGTTTGGGGATTATCGCTGAGCCAACTACGTTAAGCAGTATTTCCGCACTTCTTCATTCAACGGACAAGGAATTACGCTTACTTGCCTTAGAAACCATCTCTCAAATAGATACAGATGAATGCTGTGAAATTTTTCTTGAAGCATTTGATAATGATCGTTGGGAAGTTCGACAAAGAGCCAGTGAATTATTTCCAGATTGCAGCCATTACCCAATCGTTTACCTTTTAACCGGTTGTTGTTCGCCAAATCAAAATATCCGTTTTTGGTCACTAAAGACTATTGAGCGAATGGAGCTAACCGGTGCCGAAGCATTTATTGAGCAAATTAACCAAGGTTTTGACTCACCTCAATTATATATCCGAAACTTAAAATTGGCCGATCAAAATATTCTGGTCCAGCAATTACGCAAAAAAAATCCTGTACTGTTCAAGATAGAACAATCAATCAAAGAAAATACCACACAATCGGTAGCCCACCGACCAGCAGCTATTCCTACAAACCAACACAATGCTTCGGCAGCTAAAATACATTCAAATGACACTGTAGATAGAATACCTTTACCAGACACCAGTCAATCGGAACCTTACCCAATCGATCTAAATAACTTACTAGAGCAAGCTTTTAATCTTGAAGCGTCTGACATTCACTTAAAAGTTGGACATGCACCAATCATAAGAGTTAACGGCAAATTATCTAGCATGCGTGAATCTGAGATTAATAACGAACATGTGGTTCTATTTGCGAAACAAATCCTAGAAGATAAGCACCTTGCACGGCTAGAGCAAAATTTTCAAGTGGATACTTCATATCAAACTGTAAGCGGAACTCGTCTAAGAATAAATATTTATAAAACTTTAGTCGGATACGAGTTAGCAGGTAGGTTTATATCTGACAAGGTTCCAACGTTCGAGGGCCTGAGATTACCTGTTTCGGTTATGCAAAGAATAAGCACTCTGGAAAATGGTCTGGTAATTATAACGGGGCCCACAGGATCAGGAAAATCCAGTACTCTAGCTTCGATGATTAATTACATTAACGTTTTAGCACATAAACATATTATCTGTATTGAGGATCCGGTAGAGTATTTACATACATCCAGATTGTCATATATCTCGCAAAGAGAAGTTTTAAGAGATGTAAGCTCATTCCCCAGTGGAATTCGGGCAACATTACGTGAAGATCCAGATGTAATTTTAATAGGGGAATTACGGGATGAACAAAGTGTAGAAACTGCAATCACCCTAGCTGGTACCGGTCACCTTGTCCTCACAACATTACATGCTCCCACTTGTACCTCAGCCGTAGAGCAGCTCATGGATTTCTTCTCGGCAGAACATCAAGAGCATATACGTAAACAAATAGCATTTAATCTTAAAGCCATTGTTTCGCAACGCCTGCTGAGACGTAAAACGGGTGGAGGAAGAATTCCTGCTTGCGAAATCATGATCAATACCCCAGCGGTAAAAAATATCATCCGAGATGGCAAAACCGAACAATTACCTACCATGATTGAAACGTCTAAAAAAGATGGTATGGTTTCACTAGATCAAACCTTAAAAGATTTGATTCACACGGCTCAAATAACCCTAGAGGAAGCATGGCCTCACGTAATAGACCAGAAAACCTTCAGACCTCAGTGAACTAACGTAGGATCTTAAAAGCAGGCTCCTGCTCAAGCCAGAATTCTAAATCATCCTGAGCGGCGCCTGTTGTAGATGATCGCAATTGTATTGGACCCGTTACAATCTGCGCTTGCATTACATTAATGAATTGTTTGTTGAGTGCTTTAGCCAATTCATAAATAATCTCTTCTTTTTTAAGCTGTTGGTCGGACACTGAATATTCAATCAAAATGTGCTCCGCATCCCTATCCGGAATTTGCACATCATAAATAGATAGATTGAGCTGTGCTATTTCTGTCCGCATGCGATTTCGGGCACCCAGTATTCCAAACACAGAATCTACAGCGGGAACCTTCAAAGCGTTCCGATAAATATACCCTTCAACTCGCCACTGGGATGAACAGGCTAACTGAGAGGCTATTTCCAGATGCTCCGGAAATAAAAGATGATACTGCCTAACAAATTCGTCATGAAAATATTTGCTAGCCTCACTTGAACTATAGAAAACCCACTGAATGCATGGACTTCCAAAATTACAATATATTGTAAAGAAAGATATAGAGAAAACACGTGTTAAAGCCCACTTCATAATCCCAGTATCGGTCTGGCTAAAGAACAACAATACAGCCAAAAACTTTCATAATTTCCGAGCTGAACAAATAACGAATCTAAGAATGAAAAGTGTAAGTAATCTAGCTAATTTGCCAAATCGATAGAACTATTACTGAGTTTTACTGACTTGCGGGGATTTGAACATTAACCGCTGAGTTGCCAGAGAGTTTATCGGAGTCTACCATGCCCCTTGAAATCATCATCGTCAAAGCAAATGAAGTAATCAAAAATATGGTAACTAATATGGCAGTGAATCTGGTTAAAACACCCACTGCACCTTTCTTCCCAAACATAGAGCCACTACCCCCACCCGCCATAGAGGTACCAAAAGCTCCGCCTAAACATGAACCCTCATCAGCTTGGAAAAGGACTATCCCTATAAGCAGCAGAGCCACAAAGATATGTATGACTGTAATTAATGCGTACATTTTAAAACTCCGACTCGGAAATATCGAGACGAGGATTTAACCATAATAGATAACTATAAGCAAGCTACTTTTGAAAAATGCATTAATTTACAAATTTGAGCAAATTGGATTAATTATAAGAATATATTAGGCGAAATAAAACGTATGATGTCCAAAAAGCGCTTTTTCAAACCTCTGTTTTTTGTATCGTTTTTTTTAGTATCTCATCATTGTTTCAGTGATCTGAGAGAAATCAGGAAAGAACCTTTCAAAGATCGCATAAGTACTTATGCTAAATATTTAAGAGCAGCAAAGACTAACTCAGCAAAACCATTGAAACAAGTAAGACTAAACTTAAACAGTATTTCTCAGGAAAAAAAGAATCATTCAGAACATGTTCAACTTAAACGCAGTAGACTAGGGGAAATGCAGTCATTGAGCCTAGAATATTTCCGCAACCTCCATGAGTCCTTCCTACAAAATGTTCAGATTTTTAGATTTTGGATTCAATTCTTGAAACTACGACCTGAACTAGGTCTCAAAGAATTTAAGATTCGTACACAGCAACTACGCAATGCGATACTCCAAGGATCAGAAACATCAATTCAAATCCGAAAACAATTAGTTAAAGTAACTCACTTCATGGAAGACTTATCGCTTGATTTACAAAACAATTCAATTCAATTTATCGAAACTCCGTACTACTCAAAACTTTTAACCAGTCAAGCTAGGGTGAACTTTTTAATGGATACCCTAGGGTTTTACGTAGATCATGTTGCAACTTTACAAACCTTCCAGTTAAACAACTTAGTAAAAGAATTGGATTTAATAATTCAAAAGGTCGAATCTATCAATATAAAGCATTGGGAAAAGTCTTATGAAAACATATCGCTAAAAGAGCAAGCTGTACTGATTACAGAAATAAAAAATCTGACTCGAGAAAAGCTTAAAAGCTTCAAACAAATTAAACAAAATTACGTTTATGCTGAATCCCAAATACTTGTCAATAGAGATAAAATAAACTCCAAAAAACTACCTTCAAGGCGCAAAGCGAACCGTACAGAAATACTCAATTATCAGAAACTTCAAAAATCCTTTCAGAATAAAATAGCTAAATTTGTTGATCAAGAGACCATTCGATTCCAAATCTTGAAACATAAATCGCGACAGTCCAAAAAGTGGCTAAGCAATAACCCAACAAAGACCGTTCAGCCAATACTTCCTCTTGCAAATCAACTATTCAAAAACAGTAACAATAAAAACTTAGATACAAAGTTAAGCAATACTCCGTCATCGAAAAACTCAAAACACCCTTTAAGGAAGGATGTCCAAAGTCCAACGAAGTCAGTTAACCAGACCAGCTTACCAGACTGGATTTAGGATCTTGGAATAAAACAGAAAGACATTAAGATCGTGACTGACAACAATATTATTGAAGTCATAAGGTAAGCAAAATGATAAGTTTCGTGGACCCTAATTTTACTAACCAATAATGCGTTTGGTAGTACTTGCGATTTTCGGATTAGGCTCAATTCGTCCCCTTGTTTAAAAAATCGCGATCCCGAATCATTTATAAATTTGTTTAAATTTACCCCCAGAATACTGTTGGAATGCTCTCTAAGAGGCCAGTAAGCTTCAATAAAACTCTGATTTAAACTTCGTTCAAGTTGCCCAAATTCGGTAACAACTTCAACATTAGCATTAGTATTTTTTTGCCAGTTTAATGCAAAATCTCTCACTGAATTGCGACGATCAATCTCAGCGACAAAAATCCCTTTTACGCATTTTTTACTTCCGGTTGCACGGCGAACTGACGCATTGCACTTTTTATAAATAATATCCCAATACAAAAAGCTATCTTCACCAAGCATCGTGAATTCATTAAAGTTACCAGGACGTTCCAAAGCACTTAAACCCGCATCTTTTAGTAAAATACCTATAATCTCAGTGAATTTTTCACCACCACTCGAATTTAATGTCGCGGACATTTCATTGGTGGAGATAAATGCTTGTTTTGCAAGCATCTTGAGCA
>CAZYUV010000013.1:0-25548 GCA_964650625.1 uncultured bacterium | reverse complement strand
CTTGCCTGACCATATATGATATGTGTAAAGCCGTGGACAAAGAAATGGTAATAAGCGAACTTACACTTATGGAAAAAACTGGTGGGAATAGTAAAGACATTGCCCGGGGATAAATTTCAGTTCTTAACTTTTGGTAAGCCCGAAATCTGCGGAATCTCCTTAATATATAGATCTTGCTGCGGAAAGGGTATCGTAACACCTTCTCGATTTAGTGCCTCGTAAACATCATGCATTATCTGGCTTCTCACTACGGGAAAAATTTCTAAGTCTCGTATAAATACTCGAACGTCGAACTCTAAAGCAGAATCACCTAGATTATGAAAGATAATTCTAGGCTCAGGCTCATCCACAACAGATGGATGCTTCTTAGCAACTTCGTATAGAATGTTTTCCACCTTTCTACTATCTGTTCCATACGAAACACCTACGGGAATCTGTAATCGTAATAGTCGATCGCTCAAAGACCAATTAACTAATTGGCCTATAATAAACTCTTTATTAGGAATAATTAATTCTTTACGATTAAAGTCAGTAATTGTTGTTGCTCTAATCCTGATTTTCGATACTGTGCCACTTGTATTTGCAACTGTTACAGTATCGCCAAGACGAATAGGCTGTTCAAATAAGATTATTAGGCCAGCAACAAAATTGGCAAATATTTCCTGAAGACCGAAACCTAGACCTACGGTGAATGCTGCCGCAAGCCACTGTACCTTACCCCATCCTATTCCAATTTGACCAAATGCAACCCCCACACCTATTACTATCAAACTATAGCGAAATACCGTTACAATAGCGTAACTTTGAGCTGGCTCTGAGTTAAATTTTCGCAGAATTGAAATTTCAAGAAGACCGGGTAAATTGTTTACCGCAATAGCCGTTAGAATCACAACTAATATTGAAGAGAAAATATCGCCCAATGTTATTGCTGTAGACTGCTGCAAATCAAACCAAAGCTCTATTTTATTAAGCACGCCGAAAGCCGGAAAAACATCAACCCAGATTCCCAGTACTCCCAACAAAAATAATAAACTGCTAACACCATTTAAAAAGCGCTGAGTTTGAAGATGAATCACTGGTATTTCAGTTTGATGTGCAGTCTCAGCCTCTTTTGCAGCAGCTTCATCAGGACTGGTTCCATAACCTTGCACTTTTTTTTCAATACGCTCCATAGCAAGGGAACGTCGTAAGTTAAAGGTCAAGCGATACGCCAGAGATTTAAACAAAACAATTCCTAATAAAAGAATTACCGTAGACTGAAATCTGAGCATCATTTGCAAACCAGTATATTGATATCCGGCAGCTGAAAGAATTGCCAATAGAGGCGGTACTAAAACAGCTGTTGGAAACCAAGCCCAAGAAAATTTTCGTATCCAACTTTTTTTGCTACGGCTAAAGTAATCTTGCATCCATGGATTCGATGGATTGAATACCCGCTGGATAAATAACGCCAGACCAAAAAGTATAACAATAAAAATCATTCGACCCAACGTATCTTGAGCCTGTGGGTGTGGATGGTCTTGAGTTGTACCATAGAGAAACACCGATACCAGAAATAAAGGTACCAACCATCTCAAATTAACTCGAACTAGTTCCACGCCCTTTGAAACCCATAGAAAATGTGCTTGGGCTAGACCCTTCTGTAAAACCAAACTCTCTACAAACCTTAATAGAAGACTGTAACCTGTTAGTAACACAAATCCGCGAGCAACCGCATTGGAAAAATCGCTACCTAAATTAGGGTCCGCCTCACGCAAAAACCATGCAATACCACCAAATACAGTAGGAAGAAGTAGTGCAAGAAGAACAGTAACTACAAATGCCTTTAAAGTTTTTCTAAAACTAGTTACATAACTTTGTTTTACGTCATCTCCTAAAACTTTCAACAATCTCAGTAAGCGGGTGCGAATACCTACTTGAAGAAGCAACAAAATACAGAAAAGCATTGTTTGAATAATATTTCGAGAAAAGGATTCTTCCAAGACTCGGTAAACAGATAACCAATTGTCGAATCTTGTAAACCACTCAAGAACACTTACTAGCTCGATAATGTCGTGACGGCCAAGAACTCTATTGCTTCGAATCCATAATATGTTCTCATCAATATAACTGGTAAGCTCTGTAGCTTTAGCTAGATACTGATGGCTAATTGCATCTAGGTCTACCATTACCAAGAAGTAACTATTTAAGTCTTTTAATAAATTCTCAAGATACTGAACGCGAATTGTAAGCAAATTTTTGGCATTATTTAATATGTCTCGAAGCTCTTCTTGATTTTTAACATCAACATCTTTAGCTAGTTTAATCAATTGAGAATCAATATTTCGCTCATCTCGTAATTGTTCTTCAATCTGTAAAATTTCGAGTTGAATGCTTGAAATTTCAGCTCTTCGACGTTTGTTAAATAAATTGTACTGCCTTAAATTGGGAAGTTCTGAACGCTGCTTACGAAATAAAATACCAATGACATCAGTCATTCCAGCTACATTAACCTTCTCCGCTAATTTTTGTTGACTACGCTCTAGTTGATAATTTAATTGCGTCAATGTTTGTAATTCATTCTCAGCTTGTCGAATTTTGCGAGTTAAACCATCGGGGTCAGTACGCCTCTTCGCTAACAACATATTACTTTCTGCTAATTTTCGTATCAGAGGGGCAGAGGTAGCGGCTCGCTGACGAGTCATTTTAGCCTGATGAGTTGCCAACTCGGCTTCCTCTTTTGTAAGTGCATGTTCCAAATCTTTTAGAGACTGCCGCAATTCTTGATCTCTAGTAACTTTACGAACTGCACTCTGCTCACTTAATTTGAGAAATTCTTGCCTTTTTTCATAGTTCAGCAGCTGTTTCTCTGCATAAATAATTTCAAGTTCTAAACGAGTCTGATGCGTTTTTATAAAATCATTATGGATTTGTCTCTCTGTTTCACTGCCCTTAAATTTATCTAAATTGAATATTAATTGTTCTAGCTTAGCTCTAAAATTTGCTACTCTTTGAGGCAATTTTAAGCGTTCTGAAGTAATTTGCTTAATTTCTTGCTGAATATCCTCGAGTCTTTTCTGACTACTCATTTCCTGAGATTCCTGCTTCAACAGCTGCTGCTTAACCTCCGATATATTAAGTTTTTTCCAATTTGAAGGTATTACAATATCTGTTGGTTTCGATAATTCAATTTTAAGTTTTTTTGCTCTATCACTACTACTAATCAAAAATTCTTTCTGAAACTCAATTTGAGTTTCTAAAACCTGGATTTTCGATTTCTCAGATTCAATTTCTTTTAATTTTGATTGAAGAAGTTTTTTCTGTTCATTATTAAGATTTTTGTCTGAATTAATCGTATCCGAAAATCTTAAAAGAGGATGATTAACACTGTTTAGGCCCTCATTTGCAGAGATAATAGAAGTATTGAGTAGTAAAAAAAACAGGATGTTAAAACGTAATAATATATGTAAATAATTCACTTAAAGGCTATCGGTGTAAAGTACAATTTCCGAAAGAAAAGCAGACCTTATTCATACTATGTTGAAACTCATACGAATCTGTTGCCTTGTTATATCTTTATTATTTCCGCAAACTTTATGGAGTTTGACAGAAATTAAAGATCCATTAACAGCTGATATTCAGTTTTACCTAAAGCATCTTGGTTACCGTGTGGGTAGTAAGGCAGGATTTGAAGGGCCAATAACTCAAAGAGCTATCAGACAATACGAAAACGATTATGGACTACAAATTACAGGAAAAGGGAATCAAAAACTGCTTAATCATTTAAGAAAAGCCTACTTCAAGGGTCACAAAACTTATTATGCCTCAAGTTCCCCCTATCCGTTACAGGGAAAATTGAAAATACAAATTCCACCAGAACTGATTAGAGATTGTCGTATGGCACTCAAAAATCTTGCTCATCTCGCTATTGAAAGCGCTAATCAAGCTGATAATTTAAAGAGTATTGAGACTACTTACAACTACACCCCGTATGTTAAACATTATCCCGAGATTCCTGCCGAAGTTGATAATAAGATGAAAGATTTAAGTTCAAGGCTAAGCAACCTTGATTATCATCTATGGAAGGCTTCTCGATTCTGTTCACGTTTATATATTGATCCAGCTCCACCAAGGTATTCCACAGCTTATTAAAATTTTGATAAGCCTTATTTCCATGAAGATCTATCTCAGCAAGCTTTTGGAGATAGAATATTTAGCTTATAATAAACCAAAATATAAAGCCTTATCGCTAGATCTATAAGTAAATGGTTTTACCAGTGCAACCTAAAAAAGTTAAAATGTAAGAATGTATGAAGATTATACTGACTTTTTGGAATTAATCGGAAATCTACATTTTCAGCAAATACTTTATAAAATCAGTATTATATTGTTAGTGGTAATTGCATTAGGAACTATCTATTTTCATGGAACCATAATAAGTATTGAAACTTGTCAAAATTTCAGAGACATTTGTAGTTGCATATGTAAATGTAATTTAGGTCATTAAAGTATTCCGCTTCCCTTGATATGCACGCAATAAAAATCCAATTTGAATATTATGCATATGATACAAAATAAGATCGAATCTATAGAGAGCGGCAACAAACATCTAGACAATTTAGTTAAACTATTTTTGAATAAATTTGAAGATCGAATTGCCCAATTTAGATTAGTAGGAAACAAAATCCTTTTATCTCTACGTGTAGGAAAGAAAAATAATAGACAACAAACAATTACTATTGGAATAATATAAGTACCTGATGAACCTTTTCTAATCAACTCTAACAACACTGGAGCACTTATACTCTCTAGAATAGGGAAGATCACTACGGATGGAGATATGCATGAAATTCTTCGTTATGGTTTTGGTATCCATCATTCTGGAATAGTAATGGAAGATGACTTTACTGTATGCCTAAAACATACTATCGATGAAATCGAGGATTTGAGCCTATCAAAATTCTCAATGATACTTCTGGAAATGGCTCATCACGCAGATGTAATGGAAGAAATTCTTTTCCAACAGGATATACATTAAGTTTTAGATGTACTTGATCCTATTGAAAGCCAATTTTATCGGAATGAAAAACCATCATTTTTTCGAACGTCATATCTCTCATAGAAGGTCCTATACCTCCAACTCCATATCCACTTTGCTCGCTGCCCCCAAAGGGCATCCAATCGACTCTAAAGGCGGTATGATCATTAACCAAGACAGTTTGAGCTTTCAGGCTAATAGTAGCTTCAAGTGCTAGATCCAAATCTTTTGTAAAGATGCTGGCTTGAAAGCAGTAAGGTACTAGGTTAGCTCTATCAAAAGCCTCCTGAAGATCAGCATATTCATAAACGGCAAGTACCGGACCAAATACTTCATTGGTACTAATCAGGGCATCATCTGACGGATTTAGCAAAACGGTGGGTTCGTAGGTAGTCATTCCTAATGGTTTGCCACCACAAAGCAGCTTAGCCCCACTTTCAATTGCCTCTTTTACCCAGTTATCTATCCGCAAAATTTCATTAGGATTAATAAGAGGGCCTACCTCAGTATCATTAAGGGTTGGGTCACCTACTTTGAGATTCTCAACCTCTGAGACAAAATCTTTTAAGAATCCTTCAATCTGAGTTTGATGAACATACAGCCTTTGCACAGATACACAAACCTGACCTGCATGATAGAACCCACCCTTTACAATCTTCGGTATAGCTTTTCTAAAATCGGCCGAAGTATCCAGAATACAGGGAGCGACTCCCCCATGCTCTAGCACACAATGAGCTCCGGGAGGCAATAATTTTTTCAATCGAAAACCCACCTCTGCAGAACCAATAAAACTCAAAAAAGAAACCCGAAAATCACTGACTATTTCCTGAGCTACTGATGCTTTACACAACAACATCTGGCACCAATTAGACGGTAAACCCGCTTCATAGAGTATTTCTATTAATGATTTACAAGATAAAGGAGTCGAACTAGCTGGCTTAACTAAGACAGGCGCACCAACTGCAATAGCTGGAATTACCTGATGCACAATTAGATTGAAAGGATGATTAAAGGCACTAATGGCAAGAACAACTCCTCTGGGATGACGCCGTGTAAACGCCATTCTATCAGCGCTGCTCGCTGTGATACCCATTTTAATCTCTTGACCCTTGATTTGCGGAATCTCTTGAATTGCTATCTCAATACCATTCACAGCTCGATCAATTTCCACCAAGCTATCGGTCAGTGGTTTGCCACCCTCCTCTGCTGCTTGAAGAGCTAACTCTTTCCTACGCTCGCGAACGATCTGAGCAGTTCTTTTGAGAATTTCTATTCTCGTAGGTCCTGCCAACCATTCTTCTCGGTTTCTAAACAAATTGTATGCAATTTCCAGTTTATTAAAACACTCTTGTCTATTGGTCCGCTCCAAAGTTGCTAAAATCTTTTTAGTATCAAAAGCACTTCTGACAATCAGTTGGCTCATTGTGTCCTTTCAAATTGGCTATACCAATTACTTACTTGAGGCCGCCTTAGATAATTGGTTTATGTATGCTAACACATTATTCAGTGCCGCCGTTGTTGTTAGTGTGGAAGCCATAGGGCGCATTTGAGCACCGTAAATGTCGTCTACATGAACGCCACGAATATTATTTTTATAATTATTTAGTTGCCTTGCAAGATACCAATCATGCTGAAAAATCAAACTCGGTGAATTGAGTGCTTTCAAACCCTTACCATCGGCCCCATGACAAGCTGCACAAACAGCATACAAAGACTTCCCTTGGCTGGCATCACCAGGTAAAGTACTTTCATGATGAGAGGGCTTCATTTTGCTTATGAATTTTGCAACGGCATCAAGCTGTTCATCAGTCGATAAGACGCTGGCCATTGCACGCATTGTCATTCCCCAGGTATCACCCGCACCGCCTCGATGTCCCTTCTGAAAACTTTTTATTTGTCGTTTGAGGTACCATACGGATTGTCCAGCTAAAGCGGGACCTTGCATAGCAGGTACACCTTCGCCATTCGCACCGTGACAAGCCGCGCAAGTTGCATACAAAGTTTTTGCATCCGCTGCAAAAGACAAGGTGAAAAATGTGAAGTGCCCAGCAATTAATAAAATTAGTTTCATATTATTCCCCACCGTTATTTTAATGTATATATTAACGGTGAGCCTAGCAGAAACCAAGAACGCTTCTCACGCTGGAGCCACTAATACCAAAGAGGAACAAATCAATCTCTTTTGACACTTTGGAGATTAATTTGTTCCTTGTAGTTGTATAAACCTATCAAACTATATTTTTAACCTCGACCACACCTACCCATTGATGATCTTCGACTCTGCCGACCTCGATTACTTCTTAACTGATTACGCTTTTTAGAAAGCTTCCTCATCGAACTGCTGATTTGCTGATTCAGACTATCAAATATTTGGTCGCTACCTGTCTGAAAAATCTGTTGCATATTATGATCTACACCGGGAAGAACGGTATATTTATGCTTGATTCCAAGTTCATTCAAATACTCTGCAAATCTTTGGTTATGTCCAACAGTAAAATCCTTATCTCCGCAGATAATATGTAGATTGAGTTTTTCTTTACCATAAGTGTTCTTACTGAATTCTAAGGCTTCACCTCGAGGATTCACACGACGGTAGTATTGCATACTTCCACCAAATACATGTTGTATTAGTAAATCTCTACTCTCTGAATTCGATTCCAGTGTTCTGAAATTTTCATCCAATGGTCCAGCGGCAATTGCAATTATACTTGAAAATAAATTCGAATATTTTAGACCTAATCTAGCTGCTCCATAACCACCCATACTGAAGCCCGCAATCATCGGTTTGATTCTGTCAGGACGATAGTTAAAATGGTTCTTTAAGTCCGGCAATAATTCATTAATCAAGACATCCTCTACAGGGTATTTTCCATCTTTAGAATTAACCCATAAAGATTGATTCAATCCATGAGGAAAAACCACTGCCATTGGCTTTAATTTGCCCTCATCCATGGCCTTTTGAAAATATCTCGAAAGCGGCTTAATTCCTTTTAGAGACGAGTAGGAACCGTGCAACCATACAAGAGTCGGAACAGGGCCTCTATACCTTTGCAACTGAGTAGGATAGAAAACATGATAATTTAGCTCAGTTTTTCCCCTACCATTACTTACGATTCTGCTCGTAAATTTATATTCGGTAACATTGTTTGCCTCAACGGTTGGAGTCAACCAACCACCTGCATATGGATGCTTAGACTGATTAGCTGTTGGAATACTATTAATAATACAAAGCAATAAAACAAATTTAGATATAGTTCGCATCTCACGGTCCTCCTAACTAATTTGATCCAACTTTTTTGAATACTTTTAACCGGCTTTGATGAAACGTCTCTAACAAGAGTTACAAAATTTTCCTATTTGAGCTATCAACCAGGCAGTTAATGATCAACTTAAGTTTCCGTAGGGTATAGTTTTTCACCTTCAGGCGAAATCTTAATTATCGAGAAGAAATCTAAGAAACTGCCCATTAGAAGAAATGGAAGATTAGATTAAAAATCAGTCGAAGGTTTGTGAGAATATGGAAGTTAAGACGCTTTCACGTCTAACCAGTCTGATTGCCCTTTTATTGAGGTTAAATTAAACTGGTCGCGATGATCGGTCGATATACAATAAATCTTAACCTTTTTAACGAAAATTTATTCAAATAAAATTTCAACAAAATAACTTAACCCCAGAAGTAGAAATCGTACATAAAACAAAACTCATAGTAGATACGAAGCATTCCCAAGGGTTATCCTGCTAAATCAGGAGAGAGATCCAGAAAACTTTACTGAATAAAGGTGAAAATGAATCTTAGAGAACACATTCTTAGTGAAAAGAAAGTAGCTTTGTGGGGAATTGGCTACTTAGGATTCACAATGCTGATGAGACTACAATCCTATGGTTTTAAAGCTGATGTCGTAGACTTAAATTCTGAAAATACTAGATTATTTTTAAATCGAGAATACCCCTCGAAGTCGCAAATAGCCTCGTGGTCGACACGAGGAACTATTCCAAAGTTAGATGAAAATAAAGTCGAAGTTTTTGAATCTCCAAAATGGATCTTCAACGATTGCGCTCGAATTCATTTCATTTGTTTACCAGCAAATTATCGAAATCAAGAATATAATCAAAATTTAATAACCCTAGCTAAGTTGTTCAGAGAAAATTGTAATACGGGAAAGACTTTAGTCGTATTTCAATCTGTTTCAGGTCCCGGATCCATTGAGCGTGACTTCATTGGAAATCTTGGAATAGAGAATCAAAATATTGAAGTCGCTACAGCTTTCCGGACTGATTGGTCAATAGAAACATTCATGGGAAAAACATCGCCACAGATCGTAGCTTCTAATGAACCATCAATTAGCGAGGAGTTAAAAGATTTTTTTTCATTAATCGATATCGAAACTCAAATTTGTAAAACGATAAAAGAAGCAGAACTAATTGTTAATGCTCAAAGCGCTCTTGAATATCATATAAGCGCCTTTTTTAATCAGCTTTCTTTGTCATATCCGAAGGAAGATATATCAGGACTCAACTCTACTATCTTATCTTCAATAAGATTACAAGATTGTAAATTAGGACTTGGATTCTCTGGTGTAAGAATGTCTACTGCGGTAGATAATTTACTCAGAGAAACAAAATACCTCGATCATATTTCTCTATTAAGAGAGGGAGGTGCAGTTCATTTGGGTACACTATACGTGATACTGGATTACTTAAAACGTAGAAACTTTAGGAAAATATTACTTTTAGGAATCCAAGAACAGGGAGAATTCAATCACTCTCCATCACTTTTTATTGCTTCTAGCCTAGCTCAAAGTGACACAAGAGTGTATATACATGATCCCGATGAACCTTCTGAGAAACTCGACTCACTTATCGAGGGCGTGAGTTATGCCCCTTTCCCAAATCACAATATTGATGACTTGGATTGTATTCTGGTGTTTACAAACCACTACTTCTACAGACATCTAAGTAATATAGCTTCAGTAAAATACATTGAAGGTAAAGTTGACACAATTATTGATCTTCAAAATACCTTCAGTAATTTAAGATTCAAACAAACAACACATTATTGCCTGGGCGATGGGACTCTTAATTTATTAACTTAAAATGTGTGGAATAGCAGGATACATAAATTGGAATAATCGCAATATTGATTGTGGTTACGTAGTTGAGCAAATGCTCTCTTTGATGCAATATCGAGGTCCCGATGATAGCGGAATCTACGAATCTAAATCCTTAGCAATTGGGATGAATCGACTGCGAATTATAGATAAAATTGGTTATGCTGTTCCTTATATATCAATAAGTAAACAAAGTGTACTCGCTTACAATGGAGAAGTTTATAACCATGATTCTCTAAGAAATCGTTTACCAAATCTTAAATTTAAGACAAACTCTGATGCAGAGAGTATTCTCGAGGATATTGAACATTTCGGACTGAAACATCTCAGAGAATATAACGGAATGTATTCTTTTGCTTTTTATGATAAAGGTAAATCTAAACTCTATCTAGTTCGTGACAAAGCTGGGGAAAAACCGCTCTATTATTATCAAAATAATGAAATTTTCTGTTTTGCTAGCGAAATCAAAGCTTTACTTCCCCTTAATGAAGTAGATAGCAAAATTGTTTTGACTAACGCATATCAAAGTTACGAATTCACTGTTGGTAGAGAAACTCTCATAGATGGTGTACAGCAATTATTACCCGGTGAATATCTCGAATTAGATTTACTCAAACAGGAAGCCACTGTTCATAAATATTTCGAACTACGAGACGAATTAATAGAAATTCCAGACAATGAAATTCAGGTTGAAAATCACTTAGCCAATCTTATCGAAGATTCTATCAAGCTAAGAACCAAAAATTGTGCGCATCAATTTGCCGTTTTTACAGGTGGAGGAGTTGATAGTGCGCTGATGGCATGTATAGCCAATCCCGACGAACTTTATTACTGCCACTATGACTTGGGAAAAGCTTTTGATGAACTGGAATATGCCCAACTCGTCGCAAAACAGATTGATGTACCGTTGAATATAATTGAACCTCGTAAAGCTGATTTTGAGAGGACTAGAGACAAAATAGCATTTCATTTAGATACACCATGTACATGGACTAGTTTCAGTCTCTGGATGATTTTAGAAAGCCTACCAAAACATATAAAAGTTATTATGACTGGAGAAGGAGCTGACGAAGCTTTCGGTGGATATCATAGGTATCATCTGCTACATCATGATGAGCAGATAAATAAACTAAAAGCAATGCAGGACTACTCATATTTGATCCAGAAATATTACGGTAGCCCGGTTGAAAGATATGTAAAACTGATTAATCGATGTACTAATAAATATGATCAAAGAGTTTTGGAATATTTGAACAGAACTGTATCAGAATATTTTGATAAAGTAGATGGTGATATTGTCCATGGTATGGGAATGCATGACTTTTACACAACAATGCAAGTTCTCCTTCAAATGTCGGATAGAATGAGTATGGCATTTTCTGTTGAAAATAGAAGCCCATTCCTAGACTATAGACTGTTGCAGTTTGCTTTTTCATTGCCCTCTAAATATAAAATTCGCGACGGCTTAACAAAATGGTTATTGAAACGGGTTGCTCGAAGATTCATACCTAAAGCCATCGTTGATCGAATTGATAAACGAGGCTTTAGCGCACCATTAAACATATGGTTTGGTTGGGACAAATTAGGTAAATACAATCGATCAATGTATAGAGATATTGTTTTTCAAGATTTTAAAGGAGTTATTGAAGCTCTTGATATGAAACCGTATGCCTCAAGGCGTCCCAAAGAAGATTTGATCGTTTCTTAAGGGACATATGATGATAGCGATCATTGACTACGGAATGTCCAATCTTTACAGTATTACAGGTATGCTCGATAAAATTGGTACTAAACACACTTTAGTTTCCTCTTCAAATGAGCTTGAAGAATCGCAGTGTGAAGCATTAATATTGCCCGGCGTTGGATCCTTTCCAAAAGCAATTGACAATCTTAAATCGAGAAAACTTTATGACCCCATAAAAGAATTGGTTGAGGTTAAAAAACTCCCGATATTAGGAATTTGCCTAGGATTTCAACTGATGCACAAGAAGAGTTCGGAAATGGGCGAAACCTCGGGGTTCGGGTGGCTTGATGCAGACATTATAAAATTTAAAGATAATCTCAATGTAACGATACCTCATATTGGTTGGAATGAAGTAACTTTTAGTGATACTCAGCCTCTCTTTAAGGGCCTAAAAAGTCCAAATCTGTTCTACTTCGTTCACTCTTATCATTCAACTTTTTCAACTAATTCGACTCCGTATGCTAAAACTCAATATGGTCATTCATTTTGTAGCGCTGCCTCAGTAGGAAATATACATGGGTGTCAATTTCATCCAGAAAAGAGTCAGCAATCTGGACTTCATTATCTCACTAATTTCATAGAATTATGCTGCGTAAAAGAATAATTTTTGTATTAACATTTTTAGATGGTGTACTTTTCAGAACGAGAAATTTTAAACCAGATTATCGTTACACTCATAATTTTGTTGATTCTTGGTCAGTAGATGAAATTGTCATTCTTGATATCTCTCGTAGCAAGCAATCATCAAGAAAAATATTTTTAGACAGAGTTAAAGCAATCGCAAGAGATTGTTTTGTGCCTCTTACGGTTGGTGGTGGGATTCGTACAGTCGAAGATATTGAAATGTTTCTAAGATCCGGCGCTGATAAAGTTGTATTGAACTCGGGTGCAATCGAAAACCCAGGGCTTATTAATGAGGCGGTCAGTATTTTTGGATCTCAATGTATTACAATTTCTATAGACTCAAAGCTAGAGAACGATGAATATTATGTGTATAAAAATCATTGCGCTGAGTCGACTTCTCTCAAGTTACTAACCTGGATTAATGAAGTTCAGTCGAGAGGAGTTGGTGAAATCTTAATACAAAATTACGAGAAAGATGGAACTCTAGAAGGATACGACTGGCAACAAATTAAATTAGCAAGAGAAAAAACTTCAGTACCTTTAATTGCTTGCTCAGGGGCCGGCAATTGGACTCACTTTGAAAAAGCTTTAAGCTTAAATGTAGATGGAGTTGCTACTACAAATATTTATCATTTTACGGAGACAGCAATTAACTCGGCTAAAAACTACTTACTTTCAAAAGGACATAGAATGAGAGAGATTTTTAATGAGAGGTGACAATATTCAAATATGTAAGGAGTGCCTTACGCCAAGTTCACGACCTAGAGTTGAATTTAACCATGAAGGTATTTGTAACGCATGTGTTTACTCTAAAGAAAAAAATTCAATAGATTGGCAAGACAGACAAACAAAGCTAATGAAGATATTAGAACCCTTAAAGTCTAATTCGGGTTATCACTGTGTTGTTCCGTTTAGCGGTGGTAAAGATAGTGCAAGTATTGCTTATAAGTTAAAATTTGAATATGGCTTAAACCCTTTATTGGTTACTTTTTCTCCCCTAATACCAAATGAGGTCGGAGAGATCAATCGACAAAAATTCGTTGATTTAGGATTTGATCATGTGATGTTCAGAGCTAATGGTAAGGTTGCACGATCATTAGCACGAAGATTTTTCATAGAGCGTGGCAATCCTAAAGTAGCATGGGATGCGGGCATCAATGCTACGCCGGTAACATGTGCTATCGAAAAAGCTATACCTGTTATATTTTATGCAGAGCATGGAGAGACTGAATATGGAGGAAAAGTTCTTCACGAAGAGTCCTCTATGATAAGAGATTTTACAGAAGTTATTGAACATCAGATTGGTGATCATCCTTTGAATTGGATGAATACCAGCATTAATCAAACGGAGTTATTACCATACTCATATCCTGAAGCCAACTGGCATCAAATTACTGCATATTACTTTGCTTATTTTCATAATTGGAGCATGTATAATAATTATGAATTTGTAAAAGATAAATATGAGTTTATGACTTGTCCACAAGGTCGAACCTCAGGTACCTTCACCAACTTTGATAGTCTCGATGATAAAATTGATGACCTCTATTATTATCTACAATATGTAAAATTCGGATTCGGAAGATGCGTCAGAGACGCCAGCAGGTTAATCCAAAACAATCATATTACAAGAGAAGAAGGGTTGGATTTTGTAAAAAAATATGACGGCGAATTTCCTTCGAGATATTTAAATGAAGTACTAGATTACTTATCTCTAAGCTTCGGTGCGTTCATGGACATTATTGAAAAACACAGAAACGAAGAATTATGGGTAAAGTGTGATGGAAATTGGAAGTTAAGATTTGAATATAAGTAAGCTACAGCTTAACCAGAGGGTATATGAAAGAAGTTAAATGTGATTTATGTGGTGAAAATAAACCAATAAAAATCAATTGTGCGCCTCAATACACTAATGGCCAAGAGATTCATATTTGTTCAAATTGCGGCTTAGTTTATGTCGTAAAAAGACGCAATCCACAAGAAATTGCTAAAGCATGGTCAGATGAACTCTACGGAAGTAAATACACTGGTTTGAGTCCTTTAATGAGAGGTCGACATAGCTATATAGCCGCATACCTAGATCAAGAATTTGGCCTGAAAGGTAAATCATTATTAGATGTTGGAGCAGGCGAAGGTAATTTTTTGAGAATTTGTAAAGACGATTATCAAGCAAATGTTTGTGGTGTTGAACCGTCTGAGTCAAATTGTAAATTACTAAATGAACTTGAAATTAAATCATTTTCAGGAACAATCGAAGAGTTTCATGCAAAAAATGAAAGTGGTACACGAAATAACTTTGATTTTGTTACTCTTCAGTGGACGCTGGAAAATTGCTCGGAGCCAAATAACATATTAAAAATATGTCGAGATTTTTTGAAACCTAACGGTGTCTTGCTGGTAGCCACCGGATCAAGGATACTTGTCCCCTTCAAAAGTGTTTTAAATTTTTATTTTAGTCATAATCCTGTGGATACACATCCTCTGAGATTTTCAAAATCTACCTTGGAAGCTTTCTTTGTCAAACATGGCTTCAAACCCCAGTTCAATAGTTATTTTAATGACGGAATTTTACTGTGTAGTGGAATTAAACAGAAAAAACCAAATAACTCTTTTGATACACCATGTGACTCACCTCAAAAAGTTGCTAAATTTTTTGAAGAATGGAATGACTACACCAAAAGATTCACCGAACTTTTTCTGTAAAGTTAATCAACGAATTAGTTAATTTAATAATTGACTGATCACATTGCATTCTGTAGCGATTTGGTGTTTTTTGAATATCTAAAGCTTTAATCAATTTGTCTCTATCATATTGGCGGTGGCCTAGATAGGTAATGAGATTTTTAGATCTAAAATATTCACATCTTTCAATCTGGTGCTCCTCTGTTGAGATTACAATAGTGGGAACACCCAAATGAATTAACTCACTTAATGTTAAACCACCTGCACTTATTACGACATCACTCTCAAGAATCTCATCTAAGATTGAGGGTAAATTGAAGCTTACTTTTAAATCTAAATCTTTAGAATAGCTTTCCATACTTTCAGAATGATAGTACCCAGAACCAAGCACTAAATGCAGATTTGCGGGGCAAAGTTTTAGATCATTATAGATTTGATGTGTAAAGTTATATTGATCAGCTCCACCCATCGTAACCAGCACTCTTAAATTATTCTGTTGAGACTTATGCCATTTAGAATCCCAAATAGTTTGTTTAATTAGTACCGAGTCGGGTCCTAAAATTTTATCTTTAGCCGAATGTTCTTTAAGTTTTTCAGGCGCATTAACCTGCCAATTCCAAATAAAATTAAACTCATCAGGAATTTGATAATCGAAATTAATAGTACCTAACCAGATATCTGAGAAGCAGTTTTTATAATCTTTTAGACTTCTCTCTGTTATTTCCATCAGTAAACCATCTATATAGTGACTAGATATAAAATTAGAAATAAAAGAAATTTCTGATTCAATAGTCATATGCGGGTCTAACCATTGAACACTCATTGGATAGTGAGATTCTTTAAGAATTTCTTTAGCGGTCTGCGTACTTTTAGTTAATAGAATACATTCAAGATCATAGTGCTCCAACCATTCTGACAAATAAAGACAACTGATCAGATCGCCCGTACCAATGCTCGGTTTAGCATCTGCTCGAATTAATAATTTAATTCTTTTTTTTTCTTTTGTGCACATGGATAACGTACTCAAAGTCTTGATGTTCAAAATACAATGGATATTTTTGGTTGTCCGCTACCCTAATTTGATTAAATATCTGAGAAATCGTCTGATCCATGGATACCTTTTGGTCTAATTTTTTTCTCCTAGGAAAATAGCTAGGCTTCCCAATTTGGGGGGTAGAAACCATATCTGGCCATTTTTTCGCATATTTGACTGACATATCGATAATTTCATATGCCAACTTTTCTCTAATTTCATCAATGAGTTCATGCCCATTTAATTTTATAGAAGATTTAAAATATACAGGCCCAGCATCCACTTTTTCTGAGGCCTCAATCAAACTTAATGGTATGTTCACGGCTCCGTTTATAATTTGCCACGTCCATGGTGCCCAGCCTCGACCTTTTGGGAGATCGCTAGCGTGAATTACTAAGTTACTTTTATTTCTAGCTAGATATCCCTCATCTAGAATTCGGTCACAACTAAGTATGAATAGCAAATCTCCGTGAGAGATTTGCTCCGCCTCATGTATGAGATTTATGTGGTTAAGATTAGCGATACTAAATTGCTCTACTAACCTAGAATAATACTTCATAAACCAGGAGCTTGGATTATCAATCAATACTTGTATTTGAGGCATTTCGCTTAATTAACCTTTCTGGCAACCAAGTTAACATTACGGGCCAAATGGTTCCGATAAATCATTTCTGGCGTCAGAAAGCCTAAATTATCTTTACTATCTCCTAAATAAGGATGCTGAAAATTAAGATCATTCCAAAGCACTCCAAGTTCGGTAATAATAGTTTCATATTCAAGTACTTCAAAACCACATTCTTTTACTAATTGGCTTAGGGTCGCCGCATTAAAAAACTGAATGTGAGAGTGACCACCGAATACTCCAGATTTATACTTTAAAACCCTCGTAACCAATGCATCTATATTGGGGACCGATATATATACAAGTCCTTCAGGCTTGAGTATTTTATAAATGTCCTCAATGGCTCCTTTCGGATCTGGTAAATGTTCAAGAGTATTCAAGGTAAATATAATGTCAAAACTTTGGTGGGTATTTAAGTTTAGAGGAAAAAAATCATTTATGTGAGGGATTCCCAGTTCATCCAGTGATTGATTGTATCTTTTATTAGGCTCTATACCTAGGACACAATTACCTCTCTCCTTAGCTATGTGCAGCAATCTACCTGGTCCACATCCTATATCACAAATATTCAATTGAGCCTTATCTGCATACAGCGATGCGACGTCTAAGCTATAGGCACCCTCTAAAGATTGAAGTTTCTTTTGGTGTTCATTTTCTAGTACTGCACCCCAAGAATCTTCTTCTTCATACAATTTTTCATACTCTTTTTCGTTTAAGATTCTGGGTACATAAACAAGCGTACAATCCAAACATCTGACATGCTTAAATCCACTTTTAACAAAAATTAGTTCATGGCTTTCAGACCCACATAAAGGACACTTTCTATGAATTGTGCATTCTTCTCTGACAAAACCTGATGAAGAGTCTAACCAATAATCATCATTATTTTGACGATCTTCGATATGACGATCACGCTGAGTAAGAATGTTAAACTCCTTAGTACCATAAACTAAACTCGCGTCGAATTCATTTTTTCTTTTTATTCGCTCTTCAAATGATAGTCTTTGAGTCATTACAAACTCCTTATACTCTTGGTCCATGTATCGTACGTAATTATTTTTGTCTGTCGGAATAAAGGCTTAGATAAGATTCAAGATAGAAACTAGCGGTTTTATTACCATTTAAACTAAGAGACTCAAGCTTCTCAATATTAAAGTTTTTAAGATCAAATAGAGAACATATAAATTCTTTTAAACCCTGTTTTTTGAAAAACTCACGAAACTTCTGATTGCCATTTGGCTCGTTTGCCCACTCAATTAAATCCTTACCATCATTAAAGTAGCTCAATAACCGTTGAGATTGTAATTCTGTGATTGAAAAATTTGTCGCATAATCACTCTGCAGATGAACAGGTAGATTGTGAAGAATTCTTCTCTTCTTCCAATCTAACGACTCCTGATCTCTTTTTGGATAATGTTTCCAATAATTCTTATCATTAATAGAAATAACAGGTTGAGAAAGTTGATACTGAGTAAAATGTAAAATATCTTCTACGTACCTAAGATCACGTGGTTTTTTTTGGCTTAAGTAATTATCAATTGCATCAAAATAAGTAGTCTCACATTGAGGGTCTGTTTCACTTAACGGATAAAGTCTTGCACTTCTAAAGGTCGTGATTACAGGAAGACCCACTAACTTAGCCTCCCAACCAACTGTAGATAATGTTATTAAAACAAGGTCTACCAAATCTAATAAGTCGTATATGGAAGACTCTGTAGGGTTCGAATCAATTTCCACATTTTGAGGAGTCTTTAACTTGAGAACGTTTTTTGCATGTTGAGTTAATCCGCCATGAAATTCTCTTGGATGTAAACGAATAATCAACTTAGTTTTAGGATTCGAGTTAGCATATTCAATAACCTTCGAAATCCATTCCATCTCATGAAATATAGAATTATAACAATCCATATAATCTTTATATCCAGTGGCTAATGCAATAGATTCACACTCATCCAATGAGGAGCTGGAAAGTAAAATAGTTTTTTCGTATTTATCTAAAGAAAACCGTTTCCTCAAATCAGAAAGTTTTGAGGTTCTAGCTAGAGAGCCTACATTGCTATTACCCTTTGTGAAATGATCTCGAACTTTCTGTAAACTTTCTTGCCAACCAGAAGGTTCTAATTTAATCGACGCCTTATTCTCCATATAATATGTGTAAACAGATCTGTAGTGTTGTTCATTTGCAAGAGAAGAAAACTTGAAGTAACTCATTTGTTTATTCTCAACATCACCACCATCGATATTAATATTCTTCACACCATATTGCTCATTCAATTTCCAAACGACATTATTTACTGGATAGAGTGGGTTAAAGCAAACTACCATTTCAGGCTTGTGCTTACTTACTAAAAAATTCTGGTAAGCTTGAAATGTAATTAATACGCTTTTAAACACATCATGAAAATAATTTATGACATTTTCGGGGATATCCGAATCGAACCTATTTATTTTAAAGTGACGTGATACAACAAACGTTACAATACGACCTATAGGAATATTTTGCTCTCGCCATTCACACAATTTCTCAACGGGTAGTTGACAAATTTCTTGATGCCTATCTAATATCTGATTTTCCTCATCAGTGCTCAGAAAATCCCTAAAATAATGTGTTTTAGATTGCAAATATTCTTCATTTTGATCTCCATAGCCTCTACACCATTTGCATATTGAATATCTTTCTTCAGTATTGTTGAGTAATTCAACTCTTTTTGTCGGACCCATTGTGTAATAAACTGGACAGTCAGAATTCAAAATACCTGAACACTGGAACAGCTCTATCTTTCTATTTTGATTGTCTCTTAAAAAAGCCGCAAACTCCATAACGGGCATATTCATCGAAGGAACACCTTGATAGGAGTTAAAAATTAAAATTGAACCCATAACGCTCTTTAATTAATAATGTATGAATAATGTATCGGATCGTAAAAGTGATTCCCGAAATCAGTTTGTTATGAAACCTGACATTCGACCATTTAGAATAAGTTTTATCTAATTAATTTAAGATGTTTTTTATATGATCAAAATAAATATCCTCAAAGTAAACTTAAGCATATTTTTAGTATTTGCTATTACATTTAGCAAGGCTAATATTCATAATTCAACTCAACATAGTTTCAAAACAAAATTGATAAGTAATAAATTAAACTATCCATGGGGTATAGCTTTTTTACCTTCCGGCGATATCTTAATTACCGAAAAGAAATCTGCCAAATTGAGAATTGTTAAAAACGGAAAATTGCAGCCTAAATCAATTTCTGGGCTTCCAAAACACATAAACAGCTCTGGACAGGGTGGATTACTAGATATTCTTGTTCATCCTCTATTTCATAAGAATCGGTATATTTACTTATCTTACTCGGGAGAGAGTTCTAATGGTATAGGTACCGAAGTCATTAGAGCAGAGTTGCGAGAATATCAATTAGTAAATGTTAAAAATATTTTTACTTTCCAGCCAAAAACAAATGGCGTACTACATTATGGTTCTCGTCTCGAGTTTGCCGGTGATGGCACTTTATTTATAAGTGTAGGAGATCGTTACAATTTAATGCAGGAGTCTCAGAATCCAGATAATCATGTAGGTACCGTTCTGAGAATAAACGAAGACGGCAGCATCCCAACTGATAATCCTTTTGTAAATCACAAAACTCACAAACCTGAAATTTATTCCTACGGACATCGAAATGGTCAAGGACTCGCCTGGAGAACCTCAAATAACACCATGTGGATGCACGAGCATGGACCCAGAGGCGGAGATGAGCTCAATCTACTAAACAAACCTGGAGCTAATTATGGTTGGCCAGCTATTACCTATGGTATTGATTACAGTGGTGCAATCATATCTGATAAAACTAGTGCGAAAGGTATGGAACAACCCGTGGTGTACTGGGTTCCGTCTATTGCGCCTTGTGGAATGACTTTCTACACAGGCGAGAAGTTTCCCAAATGGAAAGACAACTTATTCATAGGTGCCTTAAGGGGTAGTCATATTCGAAGACTAGTGTTCAAGGGCAATAGAGTGATTGAGCAGGAAGTCCTCTTAAAACAATATGGACGAATTAGAGACGTAATATCAGGTCCAGACGGATTTTTATATTTCATTACTGATGCAGCTAATGGCCAATTGGTTCGAATAAGTCCTGTCATGAAAAAGAAAAATGATAATGTAAATAAACACTCTAAGTATTGAGTGTAACTATTAGCAACCTTGGACGTATAATGTTTACATGCATGTTCTAATTAAATTAATTTTTTATTTTTGTATTAGTTATTCCATATATGCCACTTCTTCCAATCTATCTTTTCAAGAATTTGAAACGAGTCCAGTCATTGATCTCCCTGAGAAGAAATTTAGTGATTTAGCTATTACACGAGGTAATAGAGCTAGTAAACACTGGCCGTTCTTCACTTCTCTATTCTCTAAAGACTTTTCAGAACGTCATCCAATTTGTGGAGGAGTTCTCATTGGTACCCATTATGTGCTAACAGCGGCCCACTGCTTTGGCAATAAGAGATGGTTCTCAGGAGAAAAACTTAAAAATTATTTTGTTCGCGTAGGTATGACCAATTCTAGAAATAAAGACGGCACAAAACATTCACTAAAACGAATCAGAATTCATCCAGAATTCGAGTATCGAGGAAACCCAGGAGTACCATATAACGATATCGCCCTATTAGTTCTTGTTCAACCGTCACAAAACGAACCGGCTAGACTACCTGACACTTATCTTCCCTACTATAACCAAACGGTCTCTGTACAAGGCTTCGGTGCCACAAAAGATAAAATCGGACCTTATCATAATGGCTATAAGCCTGGACTCCCAAAATTGATTCAGGAGACTGAGCTAATTATAGATCAAGCTAAATCTTGCTCGTGGAGAGATAGTCGGCCCGATTCCTCCATGTTATGCACGCGAGAAATCAATAAGGGTTCACAGACTTGTATAGGTGATAGTGGTGGACCAGTGATTTTTGAAAAAGATAATAAGTCATATGTTGTAGGACTTGTGTCATGGTCACCAATTGGACGTTGTGGCATGAGTGATCCCGGATATCTTACAAAAGTCAGCGGTTTTAAGGACTGGATTGACAGAATTACAGCATTCTACGAGGCTAATCGATAGCACTCCATGTTTCAAAACTAGCACTGCAAACATTCAAAACTTCTAAAACTCATAGATGCTTAGGCATACAAATTTCTTTTTTCCTCTTAAAACGTAGGCAAGGAGAAAAACATGAAGAGATTTGCAATTACCATTTTATATCTATACATAACAATCATGCAGATACGCGCTGTTGGTAGTCCTAGCTATAGATCTTTAGAAATAAATCTAGAAGATTCCAGGCAGGTAAGTTTTGAAAAGCAAATAACAAAGCGGCTTACTTTTCGTAAATTTTACACAAAATCTACTTTGGGTAATAATCCATCGAGTCCAGAAAAAATAGACCCACACAAGGAAGTTCTAATTTTTCTTAGAGACCATGGCAAAATGAATCTAGATAGTTATTTAGAATCTGATAAGAAAAACTGTTGGATAATCTATGACTTTGATCAGTTTGAACTTAGCTACATCAGCCTAGATAACATCTCAAAGAAATATATAAGCGATGGATCTGGATTTCGTGATTATTTTTATGAACTCGAAGATTACATAGAAGCCAAAACTGGTAAATCCGCTAAGCAATATATTCGTGAAGAAAAGCGCAACGTTAAAAAATTAGCTAAAAAATTAGGTTGTAATCGCTAGCAAATAGATTTAGGTCAAATCAAATAAATTTTCAATCAAGTAACAGGAGTTCATCATGTATAACAAATTATTATTATTTACAGCTATCGCAGCAGCTTCGCAATTTCTTTCTAATGCCCAAGACTCATTTAATACAAATGCCAGTGAAGTTGCTAATAGGTTAAGTGGTTCTTATCAAAATACTAAACAGGCTAAAGACCCCAGTTATGTTTTAGTAAAAGTAGATAGCTGTCCAATTGTGGTTGATAACGACGGGAAGTATATCTATGTTGAACAGACTGCAGTCGAATATTCGGACACTCCTTATCGCCAGAGAGTTTATCGTCTCAATACGGCCGGTGGTGATTCAGTATTATCAACAATTTTTAAGATTGAGAATCAAGAATCCTGGACAGGAACCTGTAATAAAAATAATGCTCGTGTCCCAGTAGTACCAGCAGAGTCTCTGATTGATATTCAATGTGCCGTTAAGTTAGATAAGTTTGATAACGTATATCACGGAAGTACAATTAATGGTGGATGTCCTACAACTTTTGGAGGAGCCGTGAGGGCAACTTCCACCGTTACAGTTTACGACAACGGATTTGACGCATGGGATCGTGGCTATGATGCTAGCGAAAACCAAGTTTGGGGGCCAGTCGCTGGGCCATATCAATTCCGATAAATAAATTAATTCCCCGCAGCTACCCGAGGGTGGCATGCGAGGAATTTTCAATTAACGTAGAATTATTTTCCAAGCTTAATGTGATATAACAGACGATGCTTGTAATATTTACTATCCTGCTTGAACTTCATTTCCGAAATCAATGCTTCTATTTTTATTCGCATTTTTTCTTCATTTTCCAAAGCTTTATCAAACTTACTAAGTGCTAAAGAATCCTGATAGTCGTAATTCTTAGATTTTAGGTAAGTATCTACTTCCGTAAGAATACTGTTAGTTTTATATTCAAGTAGGGCAAGATCAATCTTAAATCCGGCAATATCTTTAGTAGAATTCAAAGCACCACTTTCATACTTTATGAAGAATTTTTTCTGTTCTTTATTTAACCGATTAAGTTTAGCAATAAGATAATCCGCGGAAATTTCCTTTTGAGCACTACCGATGCCGATCGAAATCTCTTTCAGAGCGCTAAACTTTTGAACTGGTGGTGGAGCAGCTGCCAAACCTGCAAACCCAATTTCATTTGATGCACTCAAAGGAACTACCGCAACAAGACCTGTTAGTAAAACCTTTATAAACAAATTATCAATATTCATAAGTTCTCCCCTTTTAAGCACTTAATATTTTATTAACCGTAGATCTTCGATAATCAAATAACAGTCTATTTATTTGAGAGTGATTATAGTACCCTCTTTTAATCCTACACCCGGTAACCAATCGAGCATTCCGTCCCATTTCAGCCACTTTTTCTTCAACAGAGATTCTGTGTAATGATAATCCGTATCATTAGTTTCACTTATACGAAATATATTTTTAGAACTATCATAACCATTAACCACAATCCAATGAAGATAAGGTTCGCGTGGTTCAATTAAAACGATTACAGGACCACTTTCCAGATGCTTTCTTAAGTCTGTCATACTCTGATCCCAGTAGATATCTACTCTCTTTTTTGACTTGAAACGAATAAATTGCCAATTAATCATGCTACGCAACACACGAGGTGGCGTCCCTAATCTATGGATATTATTCAAAGCCAACCCCACAGGATTCACGTTATCCAAAACCTGCAAAAGCTTTGGTATTTTGATGCCAGTGGAAGTCATTTCGCGCTTTCGAATCGCTTTTAATTCACTGTAATCAGTCGCCATACCATGATATCTCAAGAACTTAGTCCCGCTATTTATCCCACAACTCCAACCATCATTTTGACGACCAACTTTAGGTAAGGCGTAATAAATCGCTGTTGACTTGGCTTGCTTAGAGTCACTGGAGTCTGTAGTCAAACCATCATAAAAATCATAAGCCTGAACTTTGCATATCAAAGAGAAAGCAATTGTGCTCAAAAGAAGTAATGATTTCAACATAAGTGACCAATTGTTTAATAAAGCCGTTTAGTACTTACGCAATTCTTGGATTATTGTTTCAAATAAGCTTATGAATAAGCCTTTTTGATAATTTAACTCATTCATGTTACAGACATTTGAAACGTTAATTTTGTAGTTCTTCCGCATATTTTTTTCCTATCTATACTCTGAGAAACTGGAGGAAAAAATGTTCAATAAAATCATTTATATCGCACTAGTATTAAGCATTAGTACTCAGACCTTTGCACTTAAATTCAAACCGTCAATTAAGCACGAAAAGATTCAATTAAATGTTAAAGGACAAGATCGAATTGCATTAATTGTAAACTCAGCTAAAAGTCAAAAAGTTAAACGACCTGTAATTATTGCACTTCACGGAGGAGCAGGTTCGGCGGAAGGCGCAATAGAATTAACCAAGTTCGATGAGCTGGCTCACAAAGAGGGATTCATTGCGGTTTACGCTCAGGGTTCAGAGTTCCGAAGAGGAATGCATGCTTGGAACACGGGCTATCTTCTAAGAAACCAAGTAAAAAAAGCAGATGACATTGCTTATCTCGATGGACTTATTGATAAGCTAATTTTGAAGCATGGGGCTGACCCAGATCGAATTTACATGAGTGGTGTTTCCAACGGAGCAATGATGACTTTCATCTATGCCACCAAGAGAGCTCATCGTCTGGCTGCAGCTGCACCAATGGTTGGAGCGATGTTTAATTTTGAAGAAAAACCATCATCTAGTCTTCCAATCATTATCGTTTGTGGTGCCAAAGATACGACCGTGCCAATCACTGGTGGTTACAGCAAGAAACGTTTCGTCAAAAAAAATCAGTTCGCACCTTACAAATCACAATCTGAGACCGCAAAATTTTGGGCAAAAAATAATAAATCTTCACAGAAAGCTAAGATTACTAAACTCGGTAGCTTAGATATCAGCACATATTCTAAG
>CAZYUV010000012.1:0-25814 GCA_964650625.1 uncultured bacterium | reverse complement strand
AGCGTATGGGTCACATTGAATTGGTTACCCCTGTAGCACATATTTGGTATTCTAAGGGTACTCCCAATTATATAGCTCTTCTTCTTGACATTACTGCGCGTGATTTTGAGAAAGTTCTATACTTCAATTCATACATTGTCATCGACCCTGGTTCTTTGCCTCTGTTAAAGAAACAAATTTTAACAGAGCAAGAGCACCGCAATTATCAGGCAAGGTATGGAGACATGTACCAAGCTGGTACCGGTGGTGAGGCGATTCGAGAACTGCTGCGAGGTTTAGATTTGGCTAAACTTGTAGATGATCTGAAGCGTAAGATGCGCGAAGATACAGGTTCCAAGAAACTGAATACTATTGCGCGTCTACAAGTAGCAGAAACTTTTCTTAACAGTAAGAATCGTCCAGAATGGATGATTCTGAGTGTTCTACCAGTTATTCCTCCGGATTTGAGACCTATGGTTCAGTTAGATGGTGGACGTTTCGCTACTTCGGATTTGAATGATTTATATCGTCGAGTGATTAATAGAAATAATCGACTAAAGCGATTAATGAAGTTGAACGCTCCTGAGATAATCATTAAGAACGAGAAGCGAATGCTACAGGAAGCTGTTAATGCATTGATTGACAATGGTCGCAGAGGTAGGCTGGTTACTGGTTCTGGAAATCGTCCATTGAAATCGTTGAATGATATGCTCAAAGGTAAGCAAGGAAGATTTCGTCAAAACCTACTTGGTAAGCGTGTTGACTATTCAGGTAGATCTGTAATTGTCGTTGGTCCTAACTTAAAGTTACATGAGTGTGGCTTACCCCAGAAAATGGCAATTGAGTTATTCAAGCCTTTCATTATGAACAAGCTTGTGGAATATGGTTTTGCTCATAATATAAAATCAGCAAAGAAATTGATTGAGCGTGAGGAAGCTACGGTTTGGAAGGTACTAGAGGAGATCGTACGTGATCATCCAATTTTACTAAATCGAGCACCCACTCTTCACCGTCTTGGTATTCAAGCTTTTGAACCGAAGCTGGTAAAAGGAAATGCCATTCAATTGCATCCTTTAGTTTGTGGTGCTTTTAATGCCGATTTCGACGGTGATCAAATGGCTATTCACATTCCTCTATTGCTCGAAGCTCAGGTTGAGGCAAGAATACTGATGTTATCAAGCTATAACATTCTGTCTGCGGCCTCTGGACGTGCTGTGGCATCACCATCACAGGATATGTCAATTGGTGCTTACTTCTTGACTTACAAGAAAGATCCCAAGAATTTAGTGATCGGTTCATCAATTGAGGTTCCTTTAACAAGCAAGAAAGGTGTTAAGTCAGCTTCCATAGAGTCATTGGCTGCTAGTGGTCCAAAGTACTCTATTCTGGCTGAAGATTTATCAGATGAATCAGGTAGTTTACTATTGGCACGTGGTGAACATATTGGCGTTGATGAGTTTAAATTGCTTAAAAAGGCCAAAATTAAATCCGTAAAAATTTATGATATCCGAGTTTACAGCTCACCAAATGAAGCGTTAGTTTCGTTTGACAATGGTGTGCATCACATTCATGATACTGTGGTTGTAAGAAACGATTTGACTTCTGAATCTGATTCAGAAGAGAAATATATCGAAACTACAATTGGTCGTCTAATTTTCAATGAAATTATTCCTAATGATCTAGGATATTACAATGTCCATTTTGATAAGAAAAAGATAATGGGCTTAATAGAACATTGTTATGAGACCTGTGGTACAAATATGACAGGAAAACTTCTTGATGATGTTAAAGATATAGGTTTCAAATACGCTACGATTTCTGGATTAACAATTTCTTTAAGTGATTTAGAGACACCTCCTAGAAAGCCATCAATTATTAATGCTGCGGAGGAAAGAGCAAAGAAAATTACAGAACGTTTCGATCGGAAGGAACTTAATCTGGAAGAGAGGAAGAAGGCCGAGGTTGACCTGTGGATTAATGCCACGGAGGAGGTCACTGACGAAATGCTCAAGCACTATAAGCAGAAGTGGGATAAGGGAGAGTTCAATCCAATTTACACTATGGCAATATCTGGTGCTCGAGGTAATGTTCAGCAGATGAAACAGTTAGCGGGAATGCGCGGTTTGATGTCAAATCCACATGGAGACATTATGCACGTTCCAATTAAAGCTTCCTTTCGTGAAGGTTTGACCATGACGGACTATTTCATTTCAACATATGGAGCCCGAAAAGGTTTAGTAGATACGGCCCTTAGAACAGCTGACTCTGGTTATTTGACTCGTCGATTAGTAGATGTGGCCCAGGACGTGATTGTTAGTATGGAGGATTGTGGTACTAATGAAGGTCTTTTAGTAAGGCCTTTGAGAGATCGTCGTTCTCCGAACAATATGATTGTAGACGAAATTCTTATTCCTATTGAGGAAAGAATATACGGAAGAACGTTATTAGAGGACGTAATCCATCCAGAGACTGGTGCAGTTCTCTTTGAAGCCGGTGTTCCAGTTGATCGCGCAATAGCTAAACAGATTGGAAAAGCGGCTTGTGCAGTTAAAGTGAAGGGTTTAAAACCTGGTGCTTTTACCGATGAATGTATCGTTGATCTAGCCGATGGTAGAATTATTTCCGGTCCAGACAAACTTGTAACGCCACAATTAATTGGTGAGCTCAAGCGTAGTTCAGTGGACGAAATTAGGGTTTATCCTAAGGTAGCAATACGATCGCCGCTGACATGTAAAGTCGAGTGGGGCGTATGTCGTAAATGTTACTCTATTGACTTATCATTGAGTCAGGAAGTTTCGTTAGGTACGGCGGTAGGTGTTATAGCCGCCCAATCTATCGGAGAACCTGGTACACAGCTTACTATGCGAACATTCCACACTGGTGGGGTTGCTGAGGCAGCTAGAGTTGTGGTTAAAGCAAAGTCTGCTGGTAGAGTCTCTTTTAAAGATCTGCGGTATGAAAATAAAATCGAGCGAGCTCGGTTTCAAATTGATACAGGGAATGATGCCAGTGAACATGACTCTTTTGAACAAGATGTTAAGAAGATTGTCACTGGTGGAGTTTTAACTATTATTGATGATAATCGCAAGAAGTCAGACTATACTTTGCCTCAAGGTTCCGTACTCAAGGTAGAAGAGGGCGATATCGTTACTCTTGGTAGCGTTTTAGTTGAATACAATCCTAATAAGTACATAAGTTCGTACACAGGAGCGGTAAAGTATCACAATATCGAGCAGAAAGACGGTGTTGTAGTTTCTAATGAAGGTAGTGTGGACATTCTTGATGAGAAGGGCTCTATCCTAGATCATTACGACATTCCACAGGGTGCCACCTTGGTAATTGAGAACGGAGAGCAGATTAGTGCTGGTGATAGCTTGTATGTTTTCGAAACGGAAAAGACAATAGCTATTGCATCATCAACAGGTACTGCTGAATTCCGTGACATTAAAATTAAGAACCAGAGAGTAATTAGTGAGAATGGGATGGTTTTTATAGCTAGTTCCGAACACCAAGATAAAACTTTGGAGGCACCAAAAGGTACTAAATCATCCGCAACAAAGCCTGTAGGTTTACCCACCGATTTAGGTGTAATACTTAGAGCAAAGAGTGGAGATCAAGTTAAAGCTGGCGACGAGCTAGTTGGTATCCTTGCTGAGTTCGACGGAGAAGTTAAATTCTCAGGTCGCAAGAACTTGAGTCTTATCGAACGAAAATCCCATGAATACTATATGAGTGGTTCTATGGATGTAATGATCGACGAAGACAAGCAAGAAATTCAGTTTATGGCTGAAGCAAGCGGTATAGTTAAAATTATTTCATATCGTTCTGCTAGCAATAAGACCGTTGATCGAAGGCGCGTACTTATTAAAGACGAACGTGAATATGTTATACCTGAAGGTGCTCAACTAAATTTTGATAATGTTATGCTCAACTCGGGCGACGACGTCGAAAAAGGGATGAAGCTAACGGGTCCTATTCCGTTTATTTCAGAAATAGATGGCACGGTGACTGTGAAAGATCATTACGAGCGACGAACAGTTTTACTGGATGACGATCTAAAACCTGAAGAAATTAAAGGTGCAGTTCTGATGGAGGACGCTCTTGGTGAAGAAGGTGCTCTTGTTTGCAAGGCTGGTTCCGAAATTGATGCTGATATAGCTGCTCAACTTTACGAAAATCGTGAAAAAGTTGGTCAGATTGAAATTACAGCCCTCAGTGAATCTAAAAAGATTGTGGTTACTAACGATGATACTTCCAGAGATTATGTTCTGCCTAAAGGTGCAGAAATACTTGTGGAGGAAGATCAAGAGATAACTGCTGGAACCAAGTTGATCCATTCATTCAGTCCCATCGTTGCCGACATTGATGGTAAGGTTAACTACATCACTCGCTACAATAAGCGTACAGGTGAAGAGATGGTGCAGACCATTTTAATCTACTCTGGTAAAGATTACTTTCTATCAACTGGCTTAGGCCTTTCGGTTAAGAATGGCCAGCGTGTGGAAAAAGGTGATGCAATTACTGACCCATTCCAATACACCGTTTATGAAAAGACAGAGGATGGAATTCGCTTTACAAGAGAAGAAGTGAATGAGAAAAAGTATGGCGTCACTGAAGACATGGAAGTCCTTATTAAAGAGGGTCAAGTCAAGAAAGGTGATAGACTGGCCAGGCTGATCACAGAGGCGGATGGTACTGTTAAATTAGTCCATGCATTAACTAAAACTGGTAAAGTTCGATCAGTTATCGATCAATTGCTGGTGCAGGTAGGGGAAGTTCATACCATTCCAGATGGGGCTGAAGTCTATATTAAGGAAAACACGGAGGTAAAGCCCGGGGATATCATTGCTAAATGGAGTGGTGGTAGTAAGAAAACTACTGATATTGTTCAGGGTCTACCTCGAGTCAACGCTCTGTTTGAGGTTCGTAGACCGAAAGTCGAGGCTCTTGTCGCTAGTCGTACGGGTATAATTCATATTAGAGGTAATCATATCGTGATCGAGAATCAAAAAGATGCTGAAAAGCAGATTGTTACAGGATCTCTCGAAGATTTGATTGTGCTAGATGGAGAGTATGTAGAAGAGGGTGATCGTATCACTGAAGGAGACGTAGATGTTCGTGAATTATCCGAAAAAATGGGTATTTTTGAGGCTCAAAAATATCTATTGGATGAGATTCAGTATGTCTATCGTACCCAAGGTGTAACCATTAATGACAAACATGTGGAGACCATTTTACGTCGAATGGTTTCTAAAGTTAGGATTACAGCTAGTGGAGATTCACCTTATCTTGCAGGCGAGATTATAAATGCTTTCGAGTTTAGGAAAACCAATGAATCATTAGTGGCGCAAAGCTTTGAACCAGCAACAGCAGTTAGTGTTATTCAAGGTATATCCAAGGCAAGTTTAACTACGGACAGTTTTCTGTCGGCAGCTTCTTTCCAGGAGACTACGAAGGTACTAACAAATGCTGCGATTCGAAGTAAAATCGATAACTTAACTGGTTTGAAGGAAAATATCATTATGGGTAATCTAATACCTGCTGGTACTGGATTTGACCGTAATCTAAAGTATGATTTTGACGATAAAGAGACTTTGATTCATTCGGAGCCCGATAACAATGAGTTAGAAGGTAACTTTGAGGTTTCTTTGGATGAGCCTTTAGGTTCTGATATTTTAGCTAATGCACTACGTAATAGTGTTGAAGGTGAATCTGAATCAGACGCATAGCATTTAATTGATTAAAAGATGAAAGCCTCAGTTCCTAGGGACTGAGGCTTTTTTTTTTTACACGTAACTGTCTTCGAACAAACACACATTATCTGATGATAGTTTTGTTATACAAAAACTACTATAAATTCAAGTGATGGAAGGGCTTTGCTATGCTATAATCGCACGAAATTTATAGCAAAAGTTGGCCAAAAAAGGCTCTTTTTGTTTATGCGGACTATATTTCTATTAATCATATTCATGTGTTCTAGCTGTGCAGGTACCTTGGATGCCGTTATTCATAAATTCGATTTTACAGGAACCAATCCTGGTTTACCTTTGGGTTCAAGCTTGCAAAAGCTTGGTTCACAGATTGAATTGGTATTAGATCTGGATGCTGATGAAGGCTTTTACACTATTGAAGCTTTTCGAAATAATGATTTAACCAAAGTTGTTTCTTCCATAAAAGATTTTGAGCACGATGGGGGAAATAAGCAAAGCTTGCTGAAAGTTCCATTGCTCGAGGGTGAAAATGAATTTTTCTTGCGAATTATTGAGACGTCTTTGGGCGGCGGTTTAAAGACAACTAGTACGGTAGGTCTAGCAATCGAAAGGGACTTAGAATTTCGTGTTGCCTCCGTAAGATTAAATCATATCGAAGGTTCCAATCAATCAGTACCGTTATATACAAATGAAAATTTGGTCACTCTATTTTATACCATCAACGGGACGGCCGAAAATTATGAGGTATCGGTTTTTAGAAATTTTAGTCAGGTTGCAACGATTACAAAGCAAGGTCCTGGCAATTATTCCGAGCCTAATTTTGCACTCGAAACTAATGAATTGAACGTTATTCAGCTTAAAGTACGCAGTCTCGATATTAGTGGTTCGAATTTAGGTTTTCAGCAAGAATCTAATATTATCACCTTGATACATGATGATCTTGCTCCGAATTTTCTTCCCAATGGAATAAGTGCTACATTTCAAACAAATCCTCCAGCACAAGGAAGCCCTTGGGGTCCTACTGACCTGGCTTCAATAGGTTTGTTGGTAGAAACTGATCAACCCAATGCGCGCGTAGTAATATTAAATACTTCTACCGGTGATGAGATAGAGAGGTATTGTGAGTCCAGTGGTCGATTGGTCGTTGCAGGAATTGAACTACCTAAGGACCCTTCACTCGGTCCATTGGGTATCACGACCACAACATTCACTGTCAATATTTTTGATGAAGCCGGAAATCTTGGTGTAGGAAGTATCGATGTAGAAAGATTGAGTTTAGAGCCCTGCTTCGCATTACTAAAAATGGAGCCTTTTGATGACGGTGCTATAACTGCCGAGCAGGCAATCAATGTATTAGGCTCAATTTGTGAAGAGCAAAAGCCTCATCGGGTCGTTTTTTCACTGGCTTCGAGGTTTTCAGAGAATAGTTTCTTTAAGGAAGAGCAGTTGAGCAATCTAATGGGAGGCGATTTATTTAGCAAGGATATATCGATTCCCATCGACGCCCTTCAGCCAAACCAAAATATTGAGGTATCAGTCCAGGCTAAAGTTTTTATAACCAGTCCGATTGATCCAAAAATAGAGATTGCTTCATCTGCGCATGATTTAGGGGTCATTACACTGGATCGTAAACCTCCTTTGGCACCTTCAATCACGACGGAGCAAGTGGTGTTCGCTACTAATTCGCCATCCCTAACAATTGATGGTCTGATAGAGAGACAAGCTAGTGTTGATATTAATGTAACCGAGCCATTCATTGTTAGACCTGCTAAAAAAATTAAGGAAATAAATAGGCAGTTTAGGGGTGTTTTAGATCTAGGGTTCGTTGGAGATGGTGAATATGTTGCTGATATTACACAGCGAGATCGAGCTGGAAATATCGGATTAGGATCGTCATCTCAAGTAATACTAAAATACGATCGCCAAGCACCTGAAGTGAAATCGGTTCGAGTGAATAATTCGTCAATCCAATCGTCACGTCCTTTTTATTTCAACTCAGGAGATACTATTAGCATTCAAGTGCTAATGGACGAGTACATGGCGGAAGCCCCTAAGGTATGGATTACTCAGCAAGGAGGTTATGGTCTTGAGGCTGGATTGAGCCAGGTAATTAGTGAAGGATTTGAATATGAGTATCAATATGTGGTGATGCCTAGTTTGGACGGAGAGCTGGACGGGCCAGTTGAAATTCTAGTGTCAGATGGCAGAGACAATGCAGGCAATCCTATTAGTCCAGCTCATCGCGAGACTCAGGCATTTATTGTGGATACACTGGCTCCTGTATTATTTAGACGTAATATTATACCGGCAGATGGAAGCATAATTAGTTCTGCACCTGCCCCTTTAAGATTAGTGATGAGAGAACATCCTGATACCAAAGGAGGAGATTCGTATGGCTCGGGGCCAAATCCAGCTGCCGTCAATATTACTGCATTTGGTCCAATTGAGAGTGAGCCTAATCGTGTGATTCCAGGTCGATTGGAGGTTTTTGGCCCCAGAACTGTAGATTTTTATCCCGACCCTGAAGTAATGAATTTGGATGGTACTTACCTTTTTCAAATATCTATGAAGGACCAAGTAGGTAATGAATTTATTGAGTCTGTAGTACTATCTCTTGATCAGGAAAAATTAAGTACTAATTTAATTTTAAAAACAACGCCTACGGCGAATCTTTTCTATAATTATCAAACTTTACCTAGATCATCAGATTTACCTGAAATTTCATTGGTAATGGAGTCGAGTTTAACATCAGAGATGCAATTAACTTCTACTCAAGTGGAAGTTCGCAATTATCTTCGCAGACCTCAGTTGTTTACGACCAGTCAGCCCTTCCTAAGTTCTTCCAGCAGTATCAGACTTAATTTTCAAGATGATGTATTAAGAAATGGAGATGATGACGGTGTGTTTACTGTTTCGTCCAGATTAAAAGATACCGCTGGAAATCTTAGTGATTTGCATGTGTTCTCTTTTTACTATGATAGTCAGCCTCCACAGGTTATGGATGGTAAACATTTTCCTGTACCCGATGGTTTTACAGGGGAGGATTATCGCTTTCCAGCCGATCATTCTGTGGTAAAAGGACCATTGAATTTGGTTTCGGCACTCATTTTTGATAAGAGATCGCCAAATGGGTTTTTAGGCTCTGGTGTAAAAACCTCCATTGAATCCTCTGGTACAACTAGTACGACAACTATTATTTTGTCGTTAATAGAGTCTTTTGCTTCACAGCCGACTGGTGAAATAGTCACCGGGACTACCAAGTTTAAAGGCGATCTTACACAGGGTGCTCCGCTATACGGTGGCCCATCGGTAAGTCGTGTTTTGTATGAAATCAATGTTGATGAGGTTAGCCAAGAGCCTTTGGGTTTACCCACAGATGGTAGTTATGATGGCATTTACAGGATGGATATTTATCCCGTAGACATGAGTGATAATAGAGGCGATATTTCCACTAGTTTCTTTCTTTATGATACTCAACAACCTATTGTTAGTATTGATGTACTGAACGAGGTCTGGGTAACATCTGGGGTTGTTAAATTAAGTGGGAACGCTAGCGATGTGGGTAGTTATCCGCTAATTACTTCTGGTTATGGTAGTACAAAAGGTAGCGGTGTGCGCACTGTGGAAATTCGTATTGATGCCGTCAACAAATTTGGTTCCGCTACATTTCCTGCAGTTTTGGACTGGACGCCATTGAATCTGGATAAAGATCCTCTTAATTTTAAACATGATCAAATTTATAATTTCGGTTTTGATCAGAGATTACATGGCTTTGAAGGAAGAATAAGAATTACTGCAAGAGCAATTGATGCAGCTGGGAATATTGGCTTAAGCATACGCGACGTAGGCTTAGATGAAGCGGCATTGGATCAACCCGTTTTAGTTAGTCCGAATGAAGGCACGTTAGTATCAGGTGGAATTCAAACATTTCGTTGGAATCCAGTTCCCGAAGCATCCGGCTACAGTTTGCAATTAATTGATTCAAATCAGACCGTGCATAGTTACAGCTATGAAGCAGGTACCATTCAAGCACAAATAAATTTAGATCAGTTGCCAAATGGTTTAGTGGTATGGAAAGTCATCGCTATAGATGGAGTAGGTCATGAAAGTCCTGTCGATAATGGGCGTAGTTTGACAATAGATCGTCAGCGACCAAGTGTATTAAATTTGTCTGTTCAGGACCCTGTTTTATCACCTGACAATGAAGGACGGATTCTCAAAGCTCAAGTTCGAGTGCATATTAAGTTTAGCGAGTTAATTGATCCCGGATTTGAACCCGAGCTGAACTTTATTCCAGCGAGCAAGACCTATTTTAATTCTTTAAATCAGGAGATTATTGAAACCTATCCTCCCGTGGAATTGGAGATCATAAATATTGAATCAGATCAATTGACAGCGATGTTTAGTTTGGAGCCGGTCCATGATTCTGCAGATTATAATGGTATAGGTCGCATCGTAGGTTCTAACTACAGAGATTTGTCAGGTTTAGTTGGAGAGCCGTTTGAACTGGATTTTGAATTAGACCTCGGTCCTTATTTTGATTTGAGAGTTTTCTCTAATCCAATTTTAGAACAAGAATTGGTTTTTATCATTAAAGGATTACATCATAAAGGAGGAGCTGTAGAGTCTATTTCGGAGACACCTTATGTGGTGGTTAGACAATCGAAGAACCCGGGGAATGATTCAGACGATGATCGAATCTATGCGGTAACTCTTAATCGCCTTAATCAGAGTACATTTCAAGGAACATATCCTCTTAACTTAGAACTTTCGGGTAGCATGAAATTTGAAATTACAGGTACCGATTTGGAAGGCAATCGAACTACCCGAATCATTCCTTTTCAAGTCTCTAGATTGCAGTACCTTGATGAGCCGTTAAGAAACTCAATTGAAAAGGTTTCTAGTCAGCGATTCTCAAATAAAACGACTGAGTCCAGCGCCGCAGAGTCTATTCGATTTGTTTTTCCATGGAATACTGCAATTGAAAGACAAAGCCAGCCTTGGAATATTTTTCCACGTAAAACTTTAGCTCGAAGTGCTCACTTTAAATGGAATTTATCTGATTTAAAGTTAGCTCCAGGTAAGTATGGAATTATGGAATTGGAAGGCAATGGCGACCAGTTATTCATCTCTAAAATTGGGAAAAATAAAAGTATCAGTTTTTCAAGTCGTAATCCGCATAATATTTATGTACTTGCTGATGATGTGCCGCCTGCCATTGAGATAGATAACGGGAATCTAATGAAATTAGAAGAAGATTTAAGTATTAGATTTATAGATAGTGGTGTGGGATTGGATCCAGGTAGCATTCATTTAGCATTAGACTCTCGTAAAATCAATAATGTTGAGGTTCATGCTAATAATGAACTTGAATTATCTCTGGATTTAATATCCTCTCGCCGATCTCAACAAATATTAATTAAGGCGCGAGATTACCTTGGGAATGCAGTTTCAAGAACGATTCAGGTGCAGGCTGCAGGTCCAGTCAAAATAAGATCAGCTTTAGTCGTGCCTAACCCGAATTATGGTAATGGAAACCTACAAGTTTCTTTTAATCGAGCTGTGCAGGCATACGATTTAGGATTGTATGATTCCTCAGGCAGTTTTATCAGTAGATTTTCTGGGGGAACTCTCAATGCTAACGGTCGCATATCACTTGAACCTTTATTAACCTCAGATCTTGCAAACGGAGTATATTTGTTAAAACTGAAGGTAACTGACTCTTCTAATAGAACTGATCGTAAGATAGTAAAATTTATAATTTTAAGGTAGTTTACTCTGGCATAAATCATCTAAATTACGCGTGGTTTTTGAAAACCTGACAGTCATTGATTAACTTCACGCATCTCAGTGACGAGGTTTTAATAAGTTTAGCTTACAAAATCTTGCTAAGAGTAAAAGGATTTCAATGAAAGTGCGCATCTGGGGAACCCGGGGCTCTACGCCTATTTCGTCTTTAGATTGCAGTACTTTTGGTGGAAATACGACTTGTGTAACTGTAACATCAAGAGATGGCGTTCGCGTAGTAATAGACTCCGGTACAGGAATTAGAGATTTGGGTAACCAGCTACTCGAAACTTTACCAGTTGAATTGCATTTGCTTTATACTCATTACCACTGGGATCATGTTCTAGGATTTCCTTTTTTTGTTCCTGCTTTTATTCCGGGGAATAAAATCAAAATTTACGGTCAGACTAAGAATGGTGTTTCCGTAAAAGATGTATTGGAAAAAAGATTAATGTCACCACCAAATTTTCCAGTAGCAATGGATGTTATGGGTGCTGATCTAGAATTTGTTGAATTATCTGAGCATGGTGAAATAGAGTTTGATGAAAACTTCAAGGTAAAATACGCTCCTCTGTTTCATCCAAATGGCGTTTTAGGTTTCCGATTTGAAGATTATGGAAAAGTGTTCACATTCCTTACTGATGTGGAGCATACATCGGAAATAGAGCCTGCAAATGAACCGCTTGAACTGTCTCGGAATGCTGAAGTTGTTGCCTATGATTGTCAATACACTCCAGATCAGTATTTGACGCGGGTTAATTGGGGACATTCGACCTATGAAGCGGGGCTGCGACTGGTTCAAAAAGCGAATGCTTCTAAATTGCTAATGATTCATCATGACCCTGCTCATAATGATCAGAAAATTCGTGATATGGAAGCGAATGCTAAATTAATAGCCGATAATATGGGGCTCCAAGTAGAAGCGGCTTATGAAGGTTTGGAATTTGAAATTTAAACTCTTAATGATTCTCTTCCTATCCTGTTGCGCATTGAATTGTTCGCAGGACATTTCTGAAAAGCTTTTCAGAAATGGAATGGGTGAATTACTATCTGCTACAGGTAATATTTCCGTGACTGGTGATCGAAATTCAAAAGAGAAAACAGATCGGATAATCTTTCAGAGCTCTAATATTAATGTGGGCAAGGATTCATTTGCACACTTTTACTTCAGAACGGGAATGTATTTAAAAAGCCGTGGAGAAAGCCGCTTTTCTGTAAGAAAACTTAAAGCAATGTCAATTATTTCACTACGCTTGGTGAATGGAGAAATACTTGTGTCTCTGCCCCGTAGTAAAAATGACTCATCTATAGGTCAGTGGCAGACTGAGATAGTAACACCATTGGGCGTTATAACAGTGAACTATGGAGACGCTTTAGTTTCTTTTGATGCTAAGGAGCAATTATTAAGAGTTTATAGTATGGACGGTAAGGCTCTTTTTCAGTTGGATAGTTTGCAGATATCGCTTACCCCTGGCGAAAAAGTGGTGGTTAGAGATTACAAAGTAAGGCCTAAATCGGATATTGCAGGCAGTGAAAATCGTATGATTTTTAGCTGGTATCGGCAGGGTGGTCTGTGGAGAATTCCTCCTTACTTGAACCAATTTTCACAGATAGGCGAAGATAAGCCAGTAGTTTTGAAAAGATTTCGCATCAATGGCTTAGATAGAGAGGAGTTTGTTAATCATCAAACGTTTTCACCTTCAGATTTAGTACTTGGAAGACTTAGAGTTGAGGGTTCCCTGGACAATAAATTACCCCATCAAGTCTTACAAATTAGCTTAAACAATGGACGCGATTATTATGATATGGAGTCGGGAGATAAGTTTGTATTAAAAGTTAAGCCTAAAGAGGGCCATTATCAATTACGTTTTAGGTTGAGAGATTTGCAAAGGTACTACGAGGTAGTGCATGACGACATTAATTTTTATTATCAACGAAAGGGTAATCAACAGATAATCACTGAATGGATGAACCAAGTACAAAATTTGTATCAGTCCAAGGACTCCTTACAATTAGCTAAACTTCTTGAAGAATGCGAATCATTACCTAAATCATTACGAGAGGATTTATCACAGGAATTCTTTAGGGTAACTTTCCAGAGACTATACCTTAGCTTGATAAAGTACAGAGAGTACGATGACAAGATTGTTGCTAATGTGAAGTTTAAGACTGTTCGAACATTAATGTCGAATAATGAGCCTATAATGCTGGAAGGTAGATTTCAAATTGTTTTCTCAAAGCAGGGTAATTCAGGTGTTTATGCCAAGCATATATCTGGTGAACTACCTTTTCTTAATAACTTAAAGAATAATAGACAAGATCGTAATGGTCCTAGAATATTAGGACCTTCTGTATTGCAGCTTCAAAGGTTTGGAAATACGTCTTTATCCTTCCAAGTCGAAGACGATTTAAGTACAGTTCAAGGTATAGAGTTTTTCGTAGATACAATAGGTCGCGATGGCAGTGGACAGGTTATTGTTCCTTTGGATGGTAATTTTGATGAAAGAATAGAAGAGGCCCAAATAATACTGAATACTAATTTCAGAGGTATCAGGTTATTTGTTCATGCTAGGGACCAGAGCGGTAACTGGGGTGACTTTTTCTCTGTTTCTCTAAGTCGCTAGTTATCGAAAGTTCTTAATTCAAGCCAGTTAGTCGACGATATACAAGTTGATTGCAAAAGGTTTTCGCAATTGTCATGGATGAAATAATGAAACTCAGGAAGAGTCTGCTTAAAGCTGGAATAATTACTTATGCTTTTTTAGCATCAATCTCAATGGCTATAGCAGGAGTTGAGTTTAATCGCAGTCTGGCTGAGCATCCTGTATTTTCGCCCCAGTTTGCAGCGTACCTGCAGAGTCGCGCTACTACGGAATATCAGCAGCAAATTGTTATTCGCATACTAGACCTCGAGGTTGAGATAGACCAAGCAAAAGAGATAATATCCCGAGTCCCTTTTTTAGAGGTAGATGAACGTTTACATCTTTTTAGATTGCTTGATAAACGGTACCAAAAGCAAATCGAGGAAGTGGAAAATGATTCTAAGGATGGTCGATTCGGTTTCATCAGTCTAGGCGAAGAGAGTGAGCGCCGAAAGATTCTCAAGAAATTCCTATTAACAAAAGTCAAGACGGAAGAGGATTATGAGCAACTTATAAGTTCATTTGACACGAATCTAAAAGTTCTAGACTTGTTTATGAATGCTCGAGATTTCAAATTTTTGAATGAAGATGATTTAAAGTTGGCTAAAAAGATAGCCCATGGTCAGCTTGAAGCTTACTTTAATCAGACAGTTAAAACTGCTGAGTATGCTCAGCAGCTTGAAATCAGCAGTGTGGATAGTACTGGGTTTACTTTAGACCTCGCAAAACAAGCCGGAGAATACGGTCGCTATAGACATCAATTTAGATCAGCTAGCACGTATAAGGGACATGAGATTTATGCGGAAGTAGCCGTCGAGGCCGGTAATCAATCGCTAAGAGGAGAGGATAACGGACAATTAGAGTATTTTAAACTTGAATGGAAAGGTGATAAAAGCGCATTTATTGTTGGAGATCAAATGCCAGATTTATCTTCAGCCGCCCTTAATAGAGAGATACGAGGATTATTGTGGTCACGTCAGATTGATGGGAAACAATTAAATGAATTGAGTGTTTTCGCTGGAGTAACTCCTGTAAGTATTCAAGAAGTTGATAGGCAATATGAAGAGTGGATTCGTAGTTTTGGATTTGCTTGGAACAAGGGTTGGAAAAATGGTAAAAGTATTGGAGCTTATTACATCAATGCTAAAGAAAACAGGACGCTTGGTGATCGCAATTCGCAAATAATAGGTCTAAATCATTCAGCGAGACTTTCTAGACAACTTTCCTTGTCAATGGATCTGAATCGTTCCTATGGTGACCAACTATTTGTTGGAGAAGGTGCCACTGGTGTGTCTTTCGGTTTAGATTACTTGCAAGATGAATTGAGCGCAGCTTTCGAAATGAAGCGTTTTGAAAGCAATTATTTCAGTCTTTTAGGTCAAGGGATTCCGGCAACTGTTGAAATGGATGCTCATGTGAGGAGATACGAGTCGTGGGGATCTTGGAGATTATTCGGTCATTTTATAGAGAATCAGCGACAGTTAAATGTTGTATCACTTGAGACTTTAAGACCGGGTTTTAATATTCATTTAAATAATTTTATGGGTCTAAATAATTTGCACGCTGACTATGGTTACGATGAGAGTCGCGAAGAATCGGAGGACCTGACGGTGCTTTTCGAAAGTAATAATCATTGGCTTCAGCTTAGTCGAACATTTCACCGTTTGAAATTCGATATGAGTATCAATTACAGAGAGTCCTTTGACAAAAATATAAGTCCACTGTCAGATAAGGAAAGCCAAGTACGGTTTGCCACCCATGGACATTTCTTGCTCAATGGTCGCGCTATTTCCCCTTTGATTGAATTATCAAGTCATAGGCAAGAGTTAATTAATGGTAGAGTTGATAATCGCCAACAAGGTGCGGTTCAACTTACATCCCAGATATTGAAACGTGGACAGGTTTTTTCACGTTATGATTTTTGGAAAAGTGATTCGGAATTACAGTTTCAGGATCAACAAGGTCAGTCATTTCAATTAAGTTTCGATTACCCTTTTTCGAGGGATTGGCATAGAAGTTTTAAGGTTGATTTCAATTGGGAAGAGCAAAAGTTAAATGATCAACTTAGTTTTGGTGCTTTTAATGAGTTAAAGTTGAGTTATAACAAACGCTTCTAACTTATCCCTCAGCGACTAATAATGTCATTAGAATCACCGCATATAAAAAACCTCAAAGAGTCAGCGACTTTGGCAATTAATGAACTTTGTATTTCTATGCAGCTTAGTGGTAAGCAAGTCTTTAAATTGGGACTGGGTCAATCGCCTTTTCCTGTTCCGGAAAGAATTATAGAGGAGCTTCGTAGTCACGCAGATGAAAAAGATTATCTTCCAGTAGCAGGTCTTACTGAACTTAGAACTGCAATTGCAGACCACTACAAGAACAAGAAAGACATATCTGTCAATGCGGAAAGAGTCTTAATAGGTCCCGGTAGCAAGGAATTATTGTTTCTTCTACAGTTGATTTATCAAAGCACAGTTATTTTACCTACACCTTGCTGGGTCTCCTATGGTCCCCAAGCAAACTTAGCCAAACGGCCGGTAAAAACAATTAATACAACATTTGCTAATGGGTGGATGATGCAGGCTGAGCAACTTGAAAAGTTGTGTGCTACTTTACCTACGGAAGAGCCTAAACTACTGATATTAAATTATCCGGGTAATCCGACTTCTACTAGTTATCCCTCTAGCCTACTTAAAGAGATTGCAAAGGTATGTAAACAAAATAACATCATTGTTTTATGTGACGAAATATATGCTGATCTTAGCTATCTAAATAAATATACATCGATGGCATCAGTTTACCCCGAGGGAACGATTATAAGTAGTGGGATTTCAAAATGGGCTGGTGCAGGTGGTTGGCGTCTAGGGTATATGATATTTCCTAAACAGCTTGAATTGCTCTTCAAAACTATGTGCGCGACAGCATCTGAAACTTACACTAGTGTTTGTGCGCCAGTACAATTTGCTGCTATCAAAGCTATGCAAGGTGGTTCAGATATACAGAAATATTTGAAAGCAAGTAGGTTTATTTTAAAGCAGCTTGGTGAACGATGTTCCTCCATTCTTAGAAATGCGGGAATAAAACTATATGATCCAACTGCGGGATTTTATCTATGGATTGATTTTAGTGATATTTATCACTGTAGGAAAAGGTTTAAGACGTCAAAGACTTTGTGTGAATCTCTTTTGTCAGAAACGGGAGTGGCAATCCTCCCAGGTGTAGAATTCATGAGAAGTTCTGAGGAGCTTACTGCACGATTGGCCTTGGTAGACTTCGATGGTTCGAGAGCTTTAGGTTCAGTCAGTGATTTGATGTTGTCTGATGCTAATGAATCTTGGAATATTGAAATGTTTTGTCCACGAGTAATTCGTGCTGTAGAGATAATAGCTAATTGGAGTAATGGGAAGCCCTATTATTAGGCCGTATTTTAGTATTTGGTGAAAGCCTTTTCGCGTAATTTATATAGGTTTGGGTGTCTGAGTTCAACTTCTTCTTGGTAAAATGTTACGGGATTCTCCCTGCCAACTACTCCAGAGTAAGGTGCTATATAAACTTGTGAAAAACCATTCGGGTTCAATGGATTTGACAGTCGACTGACAAAAACAATTTGAGACCCGTCTTGACTGATTTGTGCGTAATGTCTAACAGGGTTTTCTTTAAGTAAAACTCTAGTCTGAAAGCCGAGGCTGGTAGGGTTGGAACTTTGAAGATAATATAGGTTGTTACCATTGTTAGTACGTAGCTTGTCGTACAGAATAGCGTTAGATCGGGGATCCCAGCTTAGATCAAGTTCGATAAATTGATCGTTGGTAATTTGAATCACCTGAAATTTATCCATTCTTTCAATTTCGTTAATAGTAAAGCGATTTCGAAATTCTACAGTTTCTCTATTTACATCTGCTGGAGATAAGTAAATATCCCATCCCTGATCTCCGCAAGTACGGCCACATACGGTTGGTCGTTGTGCTGTGCAACCTGTAGGGCGAGCTGAAAAAGCAATTTGGTTGCCAGACCTAGACCATACGGGATCCTTCATTTCCACGGGACATTCTGCTGGAAAGTTAAGTGCATCTAAAAAGCTTATTTGATTATAATTGTCGGGGTTCCCATAGCTTGTTCCCGCAACACCTTGTTGGTCAAAAACCATTGCACAGTCACTGTAATCTATTCCTAAATCGAACGATCCGTCTCCGTCACAGAATTGATCTATGGTATTAAGGCAAGTCTGTATGCCGCCTAAATTGTCGAAACAGCTAACGTTAAAATAGCGGTTGAGTAAATTACGAAACTGAGCTACAGCTAATAGGTTATTGCCAGTTAGGGTAATTGGATTAAAGCCCATTGGAAGCACTGGTATACTTGGTAATACCTCGGGAGGATCTTCCCCTTGCGGTAGCGCCACTTGCTCATTGCGCTCCTGCATTTTCAATACTATTTTGTTTGAATTCAGATTACGTAAAATAAGTCGTCCATCTCGAATCAATTGACGAGATATAAATACGCTTGAAGTTTGAGCGGCATCTGCAATATATACTTGTCCGTTTTGTAAGTAGCTAAAGCGACTCCCATCGGGCGAATAACTTGGGTTTGTACTATCAAAAGAGGGGTCTTCCACTAATGTGAAAATCTCATTAGATTCTAAGTTTAGTCGATAAACCTTAAATCTTGCACCTTGTTCCTGAGCAGAAAAAATTAATTCATTAGGGTTCAAAGGATGCCAGTCCATCTTTCCATATCCAATAAAATTCTGACTGATCCCATCCACCAAAAGAGAATAGAATTCTGGTGTTTTTTTGTCTTGAAGCTTCTTGGTCAAAAAAAAGTTGCTCTCAGAAAAACTGAGATCATTTTGATTGCGATCAGTGGTGCCGAAGGTCATGTCCACGCTAACAAAATCAGTGGTTAATGTGCTTACATAGGAAGAAGCTGTATACTCGCCTTTCCGAGCTAATATCTGAAATTCACCTCGACCCACATCCTCAAATATGAAATTCCCATCGTTATCCGAATGAACTTCTACGAATCCCGGTAAAATTTGCACGCTAGCTTGCTGTACAAATTGACCTTCATCTGCATTAAATAACGATCCAAAAACTAAGGCACTACTTAAATTTGTATCAGCAGGTTGACGGTTTTCTAGGCTATCTTTACCGCATCCAGTAAATAAATTGAACAGAAGTAGGCCCAGTAGTATGCAGAATATTACTCTGAGACGATTCCTATACATGACTTTTTAATCGGAGAAATTTTATTATTTAATGATTCAGAATTTGACTTTAATGAGCATTTTTTTTATATTGCGACCCCTTATATTAAGCCATTTTCAGGAATTTCCATGACTCGCTCGGTGATCGAGAGGCTCGGTTCGCGATTTGTGCCCTGAAAAGACCAACCAAAAGGAGAGAAAATGTTAGCAAAAATTTCTATTAAAAATTTGCTGGAAGCCGGTGTTCATTTTGGCCATCAAACACGTAAATGGGATCCTCGCATGGCTCCTTATATCTATACTTCCAGACATGGTATCCATGTACTAGACCTTCAGAAGACAGTGCGTTTACTGGGTGAAGCTTGTGAAGCAATCAAGAAAGTTGCCAGTAAAGGTGGACGAATTTTATTCGTTTCCACGAAACGCCAAGCGCAGGAGATTGTAAAGGAAGGCGCTGAGCGCGCTGGAGTGAACTATGTAAATTTCCGTTGGTTGGGTGGGTTTCTAACTAACTTTAAGACAATTCGCCAACGTATCAGTCACTTAAAAAAATTGGAGCGCATGGTTGAAAATGGTGACATGGATCTACTGGGAAAGAAGGAGCGAGCTAAGCGTATGCGCGAGCTAGCAAATCTAGGACGTAACCTCAATGGAATTCGTGATATGGAAGATGTGCCTGATATGGTATTCATGGTAGATCCAAGTAAAGAACGTATCGCGGTAGACGAATGTCACAAATTAGGTATTCCAATTGTTGCAATAACAGACTCCAATTGTAATCCAGAAAAAATAGATTACGTAATACCAGGTAATGACGATGCGATTCGATCAATTAAAGTGATAGTCAACTACCTAACGGATGCGATCATCGAGGGTACCGAAGCTAATCGGGCTACCCAAGAAAAAGAAGAAGTGAATATTAACTAATCAGTTTTGCATTGTTAAAAGGAGCAAAGCATGAGTATAACGGCTGCAGATGTAAAAGCACTGCGTGAAAAAACGGGTGCAGGAATGATGGATTGTAAGAAGGCTCTTACCAAAGTGGGCGGAGACCAAGATAAGGCAGTAGAGTATCTTCGTAAGGAAGGTTTGGCTTCTGCTGGAAAAAAGGCTGGTCGAATCGCAGCGGAAGGTGCCGTGGTAGCAGAGATTAGTTCTGACGCTAAGGTTGGATCTTTATTAGAGCTAAATTGTGAAACGGACTTCGTCGGTAAAACAGCGGATTTTCAGAATTTGGCTAAGTCATTGACAGAACTAGTAAGAGATCACAATCCAGCAGACCTAAATGCGTTTTTGGCTCTAAATTTTGGCACGGGTACTGTAGATAATCTTATACAGGCCTCAATAGCTAAGATCGGAGAAAAAATTACTCCAAGACGATTTGTGCGATACGAAGTGAATAACGGCGTTGTACACTCTTACATTCACGGGGGTGGATCAATCGGTGTTCTACTGGCATTGGAAGTTTCTGATGAATCTGTAACATCCAGCGATAAATTCAAGGAATTGTTTGCAGATTTAGCAATGCATATCGCAGCGGCTGCTCCAACTTATCTGAAGCGAGAGGAAGTTCCCTCTAGCGAGACGGATAAGGAAATAGATATTTACAAAGAGCAGTTACGTAAAGAAGGTAAGCCTGAGGGAATGTTGGAAAAGATTTCACAAGGTAAGATTAACAAATATTACCAAGAGGTATGTTTGTTGGAGCAGCCTTTTGTTAAAGAAACGAAGCTTAAAATTAAGCAACTGCTACAAAACGTAGGTAAAGAGCTTGGTACAGAGATTAGTATTCCAAGCTTTAGTCGTTTTGTACTCGGTGAAGGTATCGAGAAGAAGCAGGAAGACTTCGCTGCTGAAGTTGCTGCGGCAGTTCAAGGTTAAATTCATAGTTTGCGGGCCTTCGGGCCCGTTTTTTTTTGTCCGAAAGATCAAAAGATGCGTCGAGTATTGTTAAAAATCAGCGGAGAGGCTTTAGGTGGGTCAGAGGGTACCGGTATTCAAGCCGAAGTTATACGTTCTGTTGCTCATCAAGTTAAAGCTGTACTTCAATCGGGTATCCAAGTTGGGATGGTAGTGGGAGGCGGAAATATTTTCCGTGGTGTGCAAGGTACTGCAACTGGCATAAAGCGTGTACCAGGTGATTTCATGGGAATGTTGGCCACCATTATTAATGCCGTAGCGGTACAGAATATATTTGCAGATTCAGGGGTTAAGGCTCAGGTGATGACGCCTTTCAGACTTCAAGAATATGTTCAACTGCACAACGTTGAAAAAGCGCTCGATTATATGGCGGATGGTCAAGTTGTTTTGTTTGCAGGTGGAGCAGGTCATCCGTTTTTTACTACAGATCCAGCCGCCGCTTTGCGAGCCAGTGAGATTGATGCTGATTTACTTATTAAGGCGACCAAAGTAAATGGAGTTTACGATCGAGATCCAATGAAATTCAGTGATGCTGTATTTTATGATCAGTTAACATTTCAGCAGGTGCTAAAGGACGAGTTAAGAATAATGGATTTGGCTGCCATTGCTATGTGCATGGATAGTCAAATACCTATACGAGTGGTTAACATTTTTGAAGATGATAATATTTTGAAAATCTGTCAAGGTGAATCAGTCGGAACCTTGATTCATCAGGAGGACTAAATATGGATGTTGAGGAATTAGTACTTGAAGCAGAGGATAAGATGGATTCAGCTGTGGAGGCTCTTATAGACTCGTTACAAACACTAAGAACTGGTAGAGCTAACCCTATGATTGTTGATAAGATCCGCGTGGATAGTTATGGAGCGATGAGCCCGATTAAGGCTGTTGCGTCCTTATCTGTTCCCGAACCACGTATTTTGATGATACAGCCATGGGATAAATCTATGCTAGCACCCATAGAAAAGGCAATTATGACAAGTGATTTGGGCATTATGCCTGCCAGTGATGGAAATGTGATTCGCTTGACTATGCCTGAAATGACTGAAGATCGGCGTAAAGATTTGGTTAAGGTTGCCAAAGGTAGAGCAGAAGATGGAAGAGTTTCCGTGCGTAATGCCCGTCGTGATGCAAATACTGCATTAAAAAAAATGGAGAAGGACAAAGAGCTTACCGAAGATGAATCTAAGAAGTTTCAAAAGACTATTCAGGATAAAACTGATGCTTACATTGGTAAGATTGACGAAATCCTTCAGTCAAAAGAAAAAGATATCATGGAAGTGTAGCTTCGTTCTGAACAAGGAAATTGTTTGAGTTCATTAGGATTAACAAACGAAGCAATGCGGTTGAGCGACAGAATCCGCTCAGATTTTGCCTTAAACATTCAAGAAACAGAGGTTTTCGATCAGATTGACTGGACAAGCTGTCCTCGTCATGTGGCGATTATAATGGATGGCAATGGGCGTTGGGCTAAACAAAGGGGTAAACTCAGAACGGTAGGTCACAAAGCTGGGGTTCAATCCGTTTATGAAGTTGTAGAAGCTTGCGGTAAAATCCCAACTGAGTATGTAACTTTTTATGCATTCTCTACCGAGAATTGGCGTCGCAGTGAGGCCGAAGTTAATACTCTCATGGGTCTATTTAGTAGTTCTTTGATTAAATACATTGATAGATTGGAGAAAGACGGAGTTAGTTTACGCGTAATAGGTGACTTAAGTCGTATGGGTTCAAAAATCCAGACAGAGTTCAAAGAAGCTCAACAGAGGACTTCCCACAATTCAAAGATTTGCATGACATTGGCTTTAAATTACAGCGGACGTGCAGATCTGACGAGAGTTGTAAAGAATCTGGCAGATAAGGTTTCTTCAAAGGAGTTGGATTCTGTTGATATTAATGAGGAGATGATCTCCAATTCTTTATATACGGCATCATATCCAGACCCAGAGCTATTGATTCGTACAAGTGGTGAATCTCGTATTTCCAATTTTCTTTTATGGGAACTGGCCTACAGTGAACTGTATTTTACCGACGTTCATTGGCCCGATTTTCGTAAATTGGACCTGCTAAAAGCGATCCTTAATTTTCAACAGCGCAATCGCAGATTTGGAGGAATTAGCAGTGATAGTTCGTAGCTTTTCAGGCTTGTTTCTGGTGACCATTTTAATATTGAGTATGTTCTACAGTATGCAAGTATTTGGCGCTGTATGGTGGTTGTTGACCTTAGGGGCTTTTTACGAAGCATATGATATGGATAGAGGTCCAGGGTCAGTTTTGGGTTATATGGTTTCAACCACTTTATTCATGACTTCATGTTTGGTGGGGATACTATTTAAAAACTCTACCTATTTTATGGGAGCGATTGTAATAATTCCATTAAGTTTACTCATGATTCAGATGCTTTCCTATAGACCTGGTCAGGGTAGAGCCGAACTGGCTCAGAAAGCTGTTGGATTAACTCTTGTTATCTATGTTTGTGTGGGATATGGAAGTGTATTCATATTGACACTACAGGATTGGCCCACCTATATTTTAATTTTCCTTTTTTCTATTAATTGGCTGCAGGATACATGTGCTTATATTGGGGGGAGACTTTTTGGTCGTACGCCATTTAGTCCATATTTGAGTCCAAAAAAAACTTGGGAGGGCGCATTAATTGGGATCCTGGGCGCCTGTGGTGTTTGGGCCTTTCTGAAGTTAAACTTCCATCAATTATTAGCTCCAGTGTTATTGGATAATTTTTGGCCACTATTTTTTGCGGTAGCGATTGCAGGTCAATTGGGAGATCTTTTGGAATCGTTTTTCAAAAGAAGTTTGGGAGTAAAAGATTCCGGTAAACTGATTCCAGGGCACGGTGGAGTGCTTGACAGGTTTGATTCTGTTATTGTAGGCGCGGTCATTTTAGCTGTATATGTTAGTTTAAGGCACTAATTCGATGCAACTACTTGATAATCTACCCGCAAGCCTTCAACTGGTTCTGCGCTTAGTTTTATTGATTGAAGTGATCAGCTTGAGTTATTTGTCAGGTAGGCTGTTTGCTGGTTGGCTACTTGGGTTCAAGCTTCGCGAGATAAAATTAGGATATGGACAAAGGTATTTATGTAAATTGTGCAGATATGGTTGGGACTTTACTGTAACCATATTTCCTTTGGGCGGCGTAGTTCAATTTGCTGACCAAAGTACTTCGGATACTGATAATGATGCGAACACCGCATATTCTTTGAAAAGAATTTGTCTACTCTTGTCTGGGCCAATAGGAAACTTGGCAGCTTCCATAATAATATTGGCGGTATCATTTTCTTGGTTTGGTGATAGCAATTACACCATGCAGGTAGTTAATATCCTAAAGAATTCGCCGGCTGAAAAGGTCGAAATCATGCGGGGTGATATTGTACTCAGCGTGAATGGTGAAAAAATCATTAAATTCGAAAAAGGTCGTCAATTGATATCTGCCAATCCTAATCGTCCCATTATATTGGGGATCGAGCGCAAGTCTGACTATTTGCAATTCAACGATTACAAAGGGCTTTTAGATTATCTTAGGAAATTATATAGACCTACAGATTATATACGCATTTTTGATTCAGATGAGCAATCCAGAATTTTTTATGCTAAAGAACCTGCCTTGAACTACCTTGAGAAGGTTAATTTAAATAATTTGAGGGTGGAAATATCCACAAGTAGTAAGTTTTTTGATTTAAGAATCACTCCGGATCTGTCGGGGCAAATAGGTATTGGTATAAAACCATACTCACTCCGTGACTCAGTAACTTATCCGGGTCCCATTAAGTCATTGAGCCTAGCTTTAAGTTATATCAGTCTAATCATGGCAGCCATGATTGATGAAATTAAAAATTTTATTGCTAATTTGTTATCACAAGGAAGTTTTTATCTAGAAATACACCTGATTTCTGAGATGTTTCAATTCATCATAGATTTTTCCAATTTCAATGTAAGTATCGCTCTCAAATATCTTTCTATGTTATGTCTGAGTGCCGGTATACTGAATTTACTTCCTTTCCCAAGCTCCGTTGGATACTACGTATTGGCTATGATTGGCCGTAAATTTATTAATAAGGTTTGTCAATTGGTCTTTGGTTTAGATGGAAATCTGATTAATGATGATGTTGAGAACTATCTTAGACTATTGTACCGTGGTGCGTTCGGGCTTGTTTTACTATTGATTATGGCTCATAGTTTTCCAGCCTTCTCCCGATTGTTTTAAGAGATACAATTAGAGGGTTAATTATGGAAGTTTTGATAGGCTACCTGCTGAAGTTGATTTACTTTTTATTGGTAATAGGTTTCGTAGCGTTCATACATGAATTAGGTCATTTTTTAGTAGCTAAATGGTGTAATGTTCGTGTAGATGCGTTTGCAATAGGAATGGGGACACAGAAATTATGGGCCCGCACCATAGGCGAGACTGAATATTCTGTAAGAATATTTCCTATAGGGGGATTTGTCTTACTGGCCCACGAAGATGGTGTGGACACTGGTGATGGTAGACCTGATCCTGGCGAACGTTCTTTTCAGAGAAAAAAAATCTGGCAGAAAATTGCCATATTGTTG
>CAZYUV010000011.1:0-26506 GCA_964650625.1 uncultured bacterium | reverse complement strand
TATTTAGAGCTCCTGTCAATAACGCTGTTTCAAGAGCATCCGAAGCGCCTGGTTCGTTATCGATACCAAGTTCATTGTAAACTACTACTAGGTTGTCACGTAATGGTTTGTACTTAGCACAAAAAACCTTCGTTTGATCATCTGCCTCATCGCAATTTATTACAGGAGAATCTTCAAGTAAATTCGGGTCAAAAGTTGACTCTCCACCTTCCTCAATATACTCATTTGCAACTTGTAGTTGAAATTTAACAGCATCAGAAAGCATGTCTTTACGTTGTTCCAAGTTAAGCAGTTCATGGCCCCGACCGTCTGGAATTTTGTCACGACTTTCATTGGGTTCAAATGAACCATCGGTTACTTTCTCTAGATACTCAGCCTCAGTATCATTATTTGGAAAATGAAGAGCAACATTTAATCGCTTAGAAGGATCTCCAGAAGGTCCAACTGCTAAATATGGACTACCTACAAAGCTATCAGGCCAATCACTGATTTTCTGTCCTTCTGTATTAGAACTTGGTTGAGTTACCAAAGAAGTTTTATGATTCAAACCTGTCATTCGACTTCCTATGCCGCTAATTTCGAAAAACTCAGATCTTTCATCACCTTCTTTAGCCGGTGCAAAGGTAGTATCCATTTGATTTAAATCTTGCAATTCCGCTGCACCTCCAGCTTCTCTACGTTTCACATCTTGCATATAAGGGCGATAAACGGTAGTTCTGTTAAATAACATTTGGTTACCATTTGTTGGTAAAAGCATTTTACCTTTAGGCATGGGTGTAATGTATCGACCCTGAACAAAACTAAAATCACCAGATTCTGTTTCTAATTTAGCTTTGTATTCATCATTAAGACGTAAATAAGGCACACTACCGTTTTTAATTTCTATCAAACTATTCTTATCTTTTTCATCAACACGGGCAATTTTGCCATCACTTTGGCCATTCCCTGGAATTAAAAGATAAAAACAATATTTATCTTCGGTGTTAGTAGAAAGCTCGCCTGCATCATTGATGATATAGTTGTGGTCTTTCGATTTGTCAGGGTCACCAGAAGAATACCCTGTGGTGGGATGTTCGAAAGGAGTATTACAAGTGAGTTGATCTGTTTTATAGATCATACCGGAGGTGTTTTTGATGGCGTAATGATTTTCACCGGTTTGGCCATCAGGGCCAAATACGTCTTCACGACTCAGTTTTTGACCAGGACTAAAGCCATCTCTAGTATTATAGTGTAAAGCTTTATCACAAGGAAGTGTAGGGTACTCATCATCGCCTGTTGCGGAATCGTCACACTCTACCATTTCTTCTAAATGCTCTTCTAAAGGTTGGTCCGTTTTTACTTGATTATTTCCGTCACCAGCTCTATCAGAATGGTCTTCTTGAGAATACGTATCTTCGATTTCTCTAATAGCACTTCCTTCATCAGTTGGTGCAGCAATATTATGTTCAGGCACTGGGCTATGATGGTCATTGACCTTGGCAGGATGCTGATTATGCCATTCCTCATTAACATAGAGACACGAATCTAAATTGGGGGCAATAAGCATGCCACTTATAGCGATAAAACCTATTAGTCGTTTCATTGCATTCTCCTTGTACCTAATTTCTGTGTCCTTCTGAGGTCGAGTTTTGAATATTCACAGTACCCACAGGTGACATTTTCATTGGAAAACGCAGGACTCGATCGTTACCGTGAATATCTATGGCATGCACAGATATCAAATAATCTGTAGCCCTACGAAATTGATGATTGTGAGAAAAATTATAAACTAGTCGACCGTTGACCCAGCGAGAATTTGTAGGTGTTGAACGTATATCAAAATCATCTGGTCTCGATTTATCTTCCCAGACGCTTTTTCGTATATATACTTCATGATTAGTTGATTGCGAAGGGTCTTTTTCGATAGCTAAATCAGTAGAACCTTCTGTTATACGGAATACTACATCTTTCAGTGGATAATATTGTTTTGTTCCATTGCTATTAGATTGATGGGTACCTAGATCATAACCTCTTGATGCATCTTTGTACCAAGCTCCAGTATTATCCTCAATATAAATTTGGAATCTATAACGAGTTCTAATTTTGCCGTTCATTTTATTGCTAACTTTTAGAAAAGAAAGGCCTTTGTTATCTAGATAATCCTTTATGCTGTAATCCCATACGGCGTCGTTATTTAGCCAATCACCGTAGCACCTACCACCTCCACAAGAAGTTGAACCAGGATTTACTTGGCCCAATGGTAGATTGAAATCAATGCGTTGAATTAAGCGATGATAATCACCGCCACTCATCATCTGATTATTTTCATCATTCCAATTTACATCTTGCCAATTGGAATGCCTACCAACTGTGTTATTGTTGGGCAAACCAACCACTTCTGATACTGCACCGTCGTATTTGAAAACTCGAATCCAGATATTTGGTCTGCTACGATCAGGAATAAAATGAAAGCCACTTCCGAAATGATCTGTCTCAAGCCAAGCTTCCGTTTTGAAGTAGCCGGTTATTTCTTCACTGAAGCAATTACTCAAGGAAATTAAAAGAATTAAAAGTTTCAAAATCTGTTCAACTAGCACATTTGCTCCTTATTTCCCTCACTGTAATCTTAATTGTTTAAAAACTTACAACAAGGGTAAATTATTATTTTTTTTATTTCATTGGCTTATGTTTGAAAAGTTTGAAAAGTACTAAACAGCTGTAAGCCGCATGAGGAAAGACTTTGCATCACTTTTGCCTGTTCTAAATACATGAATGGATAAGGCTGATTTTTCTTAGTAACTCCTCCGATTACAAAAAGTTTATTGTGTAATTTAAGTAAGAAATGTTGACGTAATTCAGAAGTGTCAGGTGATTTGGTAGTCTTAAAATTACTTCCATTGACACTATGATAGATTTTAGAATCGACAAACTTTTGTAATCCACCATGGATATAGACAGACTGACTAGAAGAATAGATAGCAGCTTGTTTTCTTACTTTTATAAAAGAATTTTTAAATTCGTGCCAAACGCTTAAGTCTTTGGACCGCGCAATTCGATTATGACAACTATTAAACTCGTTAGTATCGCAGCCGCCATATTGAATGTATTCTTCATTATATTCTACAAGTGAACCATACCTTGAATTAAAAGGCAGATTTGTTTTGCGTTCCCATGTTAGAAAATCTGAAGTTATCCAAATATTACGGTCATGGACAATTAAGACACCGCTTTTTCTAGCCCTATAAATTCGCGCGTTATCTAGATTGCGTAAATGCGTTGGAAGTTGATAAGAATTCCATTCTATAGCATCATCGCTGGTTAATAACTCATGACCATTATATGCAGCTAAAATATCAAATTCTAAAAGCTCATCGGAAGTTTTAACGATTTGTTGGTGTAGGTTATATTTCGTTGGTAATTTACCCAATTTTTGCCAATTAAAATCTTCGACATTCAAAGACCATAAAGTCCCTAAGCTATCTAGATAAGTAATCTTATTTCTCCAAATAAAGGCAGAAACTACTTGGGAATTATTTGCTAGTCGATGTTTAGTGAAAACTTTAGTTTGCCCTAAACTTAATAATTTCAAGTGTGGAATCGTAACTATATTTTCTATTTTTTTAAAGTTGGTATTAACCCAGTTTTCGGAATTTAGTGTAGAACAAATTTTCACAAGTTCAACATAGAGCGGATTTTTAAGTGACAAAGTATCAAGATTTGCTAGTTCTGTCTGAGCTAAGTTGATTAATATTTTTTTGATAAATGATCTAAAGTCTAAAATTTCTTGCGATGAGTGAAATGTTTGTAACTCAATTCCAAGAGCATTGTCACTTAACTTCAAGTAGTCGGTATTTGTATAAACCAACTCATTAATTAATTTGCTTGAACGTATCATCTGGATAGACTCTTCTAAAGTCAGTTCATCAATTAATTCAATTGTTTTAAGAACTGCTACGAAGTATAGATATTGCTCAAAAGTGTTATCTTTTTTTGCACTGATTAATTTAGATACAGACTTTCCCCATTCGTTAGGTTGTTTTTCGGAGTTAGCTAGTTCAATTAAAATCGAAGGAATATTATTTTTTGTTTGAGAGTCATATCTGAAAATATTTCCATTTTGATCAATATGTTTAACTAAGCTAACCGGTCCCCCTTGAAATCTCAAAATTTGCTTAGATGAATATTCCGTAAAATGAAGCAATTGTTCAAATGTATAAATCTCATCTAGTAGATTGACTTGTGCGTTACAATTTAATGTCATGAAAGTCTTATTTTCATCTGATAAACAAGTAACAATTACGTCGGTATTCAAAACCTTTGCATTCTCATCGAATTTAGCATTCCAAATTCTATGCTTAAAGGCTGAATTCGCATCCCAACCTAACTCACATAATTGATGAGCATGTAGAATAAGTGCCTGTTCAGCAGCGTCAATTGCTTGATGCCAGTAATTAGCGCTGATTTGTATATTCTGACGATTAATTGAAATGGTTGCTATGGTAATACTTAAGATAATAATTGAAATAGATACTTTAATAGCAACAGAACGCCTATGAGTATAATTACTAGCCATTGAAATGCCTCGTTGTTTTTCTTTGAAGACTTAGTATCAATGGAGAATCTCTATTTTGTATCTGTAAGATTAAAGTTGGGATTTTAGTATTTTTATGGATGTTAATTTTGGCCCACTTGAGATTGTCTAGAACTACAAGTTCATCTAATAGCAGGATCGTTTTTGAATTAGTTGAAAGAATTTTTAATAATTGTTTCTGACCAGATGAATTTATAATTTGAAGCTCTCTACAAACTTCAGATTCATCATTATTTAAAGGTGTAATTACATAGATATTTTTAAGATGATGTCTTACTTTCAGATATGTACTTAATTCAACTTTGTTGGCAATTGAAGTTGTAATAGAGTCGGATTTTAAACTTAAAAAACCTATGGTTATACAAATAAATAATAAATTAAAACTTACCCAAGGTTCAAATTTCATAAATTACTTACACCAATAGATTTGAATCTGGATAACAACCCTCTTTTCACATACTTAGAGTCTGTATGCCGATTCATAACGCTGACAATTAATATAAGCAGGTTGGGATCATTTGTTTCGATTAAGCTGCTATCTATTTTAGGTACTAACTCTAGAGATAGCTGAAAGCACAAATGTTTATACTGACTGTTAATTCGGTTTTGTATAGTTCTATCAATTCGATTCCAATGCTTTACTCCTGGTGGATAAAAATCGTTAGAATCTAACAAAGTAACTATATGTCTTTGCTGGTATGTTGAAGAGAATAAATGACATTGATTTTCTGCAGTTAAATTTTCGTCTGCAAATGTCCAATTAGTCATATTTAATTCAGTTCTGTTTCGATTATAGAGATGGTTTTCTGCGCGCTCGAAAATCAATTTTGCCCATTCAGATAATCGATCATTTTGAGTTTGAACCTGATTAATAACAGGCAATTTACTTATTAAAAGAGCACTCACAAAGCTGATTAAAGCGACAATTATCCATGCGCTATATCCTCTTTTTATGTTTGAAATATAATTTGTGGGTACCATGTAAATAGATTTTTTCATCTATTATGAAACTTAGCCTCGTTGATTCTTGTGGTGTGTTTGCGAGCCGTTTTTAATAATACTACTCCCTCTGGCGATCTCATATAAGCCCTGAAAGCACCTCTTACAAAGGGGTCTCTTTCACGAAACATTAAGGAATCCCACCAAAGGTAAAATCTTTTTAATACTTTTCGTTTATGACCTAGTCCCTTCTCTTCATTTAATTCTTTTTTAAGACGTTGAAGATTGCCTCGATATTGTTTGGAACCGATTAGATCATCAGCCATATATTTGCCTTTAAGCCCAGATAGCTGTTCTTTAAATTGTTTACCATCTGTCAAAAACCATTTTCCAATTGGTAAGCTTTCTGGATTCATATTATGTCGTTGCATACGATGAGTGTACATTTCGTTTACTTTATCGTTAATTCTTTCATATAGCCAACGCTGCTTATATGGATCATCCGTTGAGCTAAACCGATTATTAAATTCAGAGGCTAAATTATCAAATGCTTCAAGGTTTTCATTATTAGCCATAGTTACTTCAGTAAAATCAAATGGAGCAAAGTGCTTGTACTTATTTCTATCAATAATTGGCTTAGCAAAAGGTAGTTGACTATCATCAAATGCTTTATCATCTTCTGAAATTGAACTTGAATCAACTTGAATGCTCTGGCTAAGCATTTTTTGTTCCTTTTTGGGCAAACGATCTATGATAGCTGAATAAGCAAGTTTGTCCTTTAATGTGAAATTTTGGGCTAACTCTGGGACCCGGTAATCTAATTGACCTAACACATCAAGAACACGAGAATATTGCTTTTGTAGCATATATAAATTTGCTATTCGTAATGCAGTTTCTGCAGAATAACTATTGAGTAAATCATCTTCATACATACCTACTAATTCGGTATAAAACTTATTATTAGCTTTGCCATTCAAGATCATCATTCTGTAAACAGATTTATGGTTTCGCTCAAGATCTTTTATTTTTAAGCGACTGTACGATTTTGTGTATTGTTGCTTTTGATTTTTCAAGTAATCTTGAATAGATTTTTTGTTTGAATGGTTTTCTAGGTATTGGTATTGATCAAGAACATATTCAGGATGATTATTTTTTTTAAACAATTTGATAAGACCCATCCGAGTCTTTTCCAACTCTAGATTGTCCTCAATTAAGCGGTAATATTTAATTAAAGCAGCCGAATAGTCCTTATCTTTTAAGTAAAAATCGGCCAGTGCCAAACGATATTTTCCTGGATTGTGTTTTTTGATTCGAGCAGCTAGCCTACCGCATTTATTTTTAGCGCGAAAATCTCTAAATTTCATAGATTTGACACAAATATGAACTGTTTTGTAGTAATCACCCTTGGCAAAGTATGCGATTGCTGCAGCTGTGTATTCAGAAGGTAAATCAAAAATTTTAGGCTGCTCTTCGTATCGTTTAATCAATTGATCATATTTTTTCTGACGAAGTAATTCTAACAGTTCGGGATTTTCGGATGCTTTATCCATATATTGGGGACTTCCAGGTGGAAGATATACATCCTGAGTTTTGAAAGATTCAAGACAATGAATACTAAACATGAAGATACTAAAAGATAAGAACAAGTTCACAAAATCTCCCACGGTTATTCTAGGATCTATATTATTGCATCAGAATATATCGAAAAAAAGACTGAAACCAATTAAATTGGGTAACGCGGAGCAAAGCTCATCTTAGATAAATCATTTTTGTATTTTGATTCTCTTATTTTGGTTATTTTCCCAACACCTAACTTAAATCTATAGTTACCACTTATAGGGTCCGGAACTCTTGAGACCAAATTATTAGCTGTGCTTCCTGGAAAATTGAAATAAGTAAACGTGACGCCGGGTCGTACAACCTCGCTAACAATGGCAACCAGTTCCACACTAGCAGAAACTGTTCGAATAAAGCCTTTTTTTAATAAATTCTTAAATCGATTGTCTTCTAAAGTATCACCAGCAAACTCTTCTGATTGAACAAGGATTCTATCACTACTAACCTTGACCATGTCACCTGATTCAATATTTAATTTATTGGCATCTTTCGGGTGAATTTCCAAAAAATTATGTGGCCATCGATCGCGAATTTGCTTACGTCTAAGTAGATCGTCAAAACCTGTTTGCCAAATTTCGTTTATACGTCCGTTTAAGACCCAAAGCTCTTCGTCACGTGGTTTTACAGTTTCATAAAAATCTTCGAAATATTCCCACGGACTTTTGATTAAATTGGCTTTTCCATGGGTAGTTTTAAATTGTGACATACCTTTAGTGAAACGCGTTTTTAACCTTTTATCGTTCTGATAGATAATATAATTTGGATCATGTAAACGTTTCGTACCTATCAATTTTCCGTTGCGATATTGTATTGGAGCTTGGATACCTTCAGAACCAAAGCTACGTAAAACCTCATGGGTATTGGTAAGTCTTCTCTTCGCTTCATCCGCTAAATTTTGAAAATTGAAAATGGTGCGTCGGCTAGCTTGGGCGGCTTCTGCGAAAACTTCATGAGGGTATTTCCAATCATAACCCGAAAATCCCATTTTTTTACCAATTAGAGCAACAATTTCCCAATCAGGTTTTGCTTCTCCTGGTGGATCTGAAATTTTTGAGTATACTCTCAAACGTCTTTCAGAATTGGCACGAACAAAATCAGATTCGCCCCAAGTAGCTGAAGGTAAAATTAAATCTGCGTATTTTTTTCCAATTTCTCGAGTCAGATAAATATCTTGATCAACTAGAAACATTCCTCCTTCATCCATCCGCTGTTTTGCCTGTTTAATAACAGATTTTTTGCTAGTTAACTGAACCTTGTGATTAATGGTTTGATTTTCAATAGCATCTCTAAGTGTCGTACTTGCAGTCATTGAACCAATCCAAGTAGTGCCGACAACCCACGTAAATCTTAATTTACCTGATTCTAACCAGCGGTCTAGGTCTAGAGCTTGGCGATGATAACCTTCAAATTCCCTTGGTTGTTCAAGCCGAGGAAAATTGGTCGTGGTCATGCCTCCTCTTTGGTGCCCTCCCATTCTAGAAATCATTTGGCCTGGGCGATTACCGGCACCACATATTAGTGCCAGAGAAGCAAGCGAGGCCGTATTAAGGTAGTTATTTGACCAATAAAGTCCTTTTTCAAAAAAGAACGAAGTTTTAGGTCTTTTACCATCTTCTTTTGGTTTTGCTAGAATCTCGGCAGTTGCGGTAATTTGCTTAGCGGATAAACCTGTTCGTTCAATTACAAACTGTAATTGACTCTCTTTGGAGTTTAATACCCATGTCTTGTAGTCATCAAAACTTTCTGCTTTAAAATCATCGTAGGAATTCATCCATCGCCAAGGCACTTTACGTTTACTTTTCTTGTATTTTCGTTGATCCAATGGAGTTGATATATATTCGTTAATAAAATCTCTGTCTTCCCAGCCATTTTCCAAGATGATTCGAATCAAAGCTAAATGTAATAGGGTATCAGTACCTGGCATAATTGGCAGATGTAAACCATCCATTTCTTCTACGTAAGCTACTCCACTAGTTTTCCGTGGATTAACCATAATTACTCTATTATCTTTTTCTTCGATACCACGCTTGATCCATTGATTAAATAATATGGTTTTAGTTTCGTAGGGATCTGAACCCGATATAAACAAGACATCAGATTCATAATAATCTTCATAGCAGGCAGAGAAGTTATCAATCCCTGCATCAATTAGGCCGGGAGTCGAAGGAAATTTACCAGGGTTGTCATGTTCGGCAAATGCAGGCGACTGAATAGATTGCCAAGCCAACTTTGATAATGCATATGTATTTTCAAAAAATTGATAGCTATAACGTTTTTGTGCCCAACTAGAACGACCAAACTGATCAATGGCGTATTGGCTTAACTGAGCAAAAATTTCAATGGCGTCATCCCATTCAATTGGCTCTAATTTCCCATTGATTCGAAGCAGTGGCTTATGGAGCCTATCGTGTGTCAACGAATTAGGATTATATAGTTTTTGGGCGAGGGCACCGCCACGAATGGAGTGATCACCTTCGATATTAACCACACTCATATGTGGGTCAGGCAGTACTATAATATGATGCTGTACTCCCTTATGGTTGATGATATTGTGCATAGCTGGTGAAATCCAGTTTCCAGAAAGACCAGCGGCTGGAAAGTTTATATTTAATGCATTCTGATTTTTTTTAGGACCTCCCATTTTACCTACCGGCCATCGATAAACGCGGTATCCGCAACCAATTGAGCAGTAATCACAAGCGGTAGAGATTTCTTCTGCGTCAGATGGTGGTAAGGGGATGGAATCTTCAAAACTTTTCATTATCTACTATTTGTATGATGACCATATAACAATTGGCTGTATCCTTTTGCCTCTATCCAAGAGTTTTTTTGTTCCAGAATTACTTGCGGTAGCGACTGGGTCGCTTGACCGCTAGTTAGCATTCCGTATCTTGAAAGGTCAAAGACAGAAAGATGTACAGGACATGGTCCGAGCACCTTATGCTGATGATTGTATCTACCAATTAGTTGTCTTCCCATGTGGGTACACATAGTGTGAAATGCAACAATGTCTTGATTAGGCCCAACACCGCCTCCTGCAGGTCTATCAAGGCGAACTAACATGCACATTTGACTGGATTTTTGGGGATATTCAAAATAATGAACTTGGCCGGGCCTCAGTCTCGCCATTTGAATTATTTTTTCCTTAGGATAAAAACCTTGTTTCTGTTGAGTAGTTTTTCCCATGCTTGGAAATGCTACCAAAACTACGCCACTGGCACCTGCGAATAAAAAGTCTCTACGGCTAAGCTCAATATGGCATTTAGACATTCTATAATTTTATCAAATCGTGAGATAGAGTATTAAAAATACTTAATTTTGGAATCTATCATTAAAAGCTAAACAGTAAAAAACCATTGCATGATCCATGATTGGGAGAAAGATCTTCTTCTTGATTAAATTCCAAGAGATTCCTGCTGGGTATTTATGCTGAGATTTTAAAGGAGTGATCGCTGTAGAATGTTGGTATCCAATAGATCTTATGGGTATAAAACTAACGATGTCTGTAGCGTGAACGTAACGTAGGGTCTTAACATTATGATTTTTAACAAAATTTTCGTCCCCTACTCGGGGAGCGCCGAAACTGTAGATTTTTTGAACACCAGGAATAATATCGGCGGCCAGTGTTGCTAATGCCGCTCCTAAGCTATGACCTGCCATAGTTAAATTTTCACATTTTCTCAAATCTGCAGAGATCGATGTGGCTTGTAGTAAGTCATCAATAGCTCTTTGAAAGCCGCGATGAACATTACCCCCACCTTGCCAATCCGTAGTCCAAAACAAGGAGTCGGTAAGTGTATCCTTTAAATTAAAAGTTTCTGTGCCCCGGAATATAGCATGACAATTGTTAATGGATTTAATCAGAATCGCTTGTGTATCTGTATGAGGTGCATCATAGTATGTAACATTTACCTGAAGGTCCTGCAGTTGACTTAAAATGAAGTTTTTCTTGTTATACAATAGTAGAGTTAACTCTGCATGCCATAGGGCTGAATTGATTGCACGATTAGGCTGATATCCAAATGGCATAGATTGAAAATACGGATATTTTTGATCAGGCATAAAAAGAACACTAAATGCATGTTCATAAGGATATTCTTGTATTGGCCTTTTTTTCTGTTCGGCGCATAAACAAAAAACTTGTGATAATAAAATAACTACAATGTGGCAAAGTAGTGGCATAGATTTTATTGTATATCTATTCGTTGTTAAACCAAACAAAGGATTTTTCAAATAGCATGCTGACAATAAAAAAATTATAATGTGGCGACTTAGACACAATAATTTTGATTCAAACTTCATGACAATACTACGGATAGAAAATTTACAAAAGCATTATGAAATACCTGGTGCGGGTATACAGGCCGTTTTAGATATTGAAAGTTTTGAATTATTGGCGGCCGAACAAGTTGCATTAAAGGGTGGTTCAGGGTGTGGGAAATCTACCTTTCTAAATGCAATAGCAGGAATTACTACTTTTGAGGCAGGTTCTATCGAAGTCGATAGTATAGCGATTCAAAAATTGACAGAAGCCCAACGAGATCAGCTAAGAGGTCAAAAAATAGGCTATATTTTTCAAAGCTTTCATCTTTTACCAGGATATACAGCGTATGAAAATGTGATTTTGGGAATGAGTTTCAACGGCAATATGAATCATAGTTTAGCTAAAGATTTATTGGTAAGAGTTGGTCTCGAAGATCGTATGTTACACACCCCAGGACAATTAAGCGTAGGTCAGCGTCAAAGAGTGGCTGTTGCAAGAGCCATGGCAAATAATCCCTGTCTTGTTTTGGCTGATGAGCCTACTGCTAATCTAGATACAGAACTTTCGTTATCAGTCATTCAATTAATCAAGGACCTGTGCAAAGAACATAATGCAGCGATGCTTTTAGTGACTCATGACGACGAGATTCTAAATCAGTTTAGTACTATTAAAAATTTGGAAATTATTAATAAGGCTTATGGGGCGAAATTATGAATATCTCGCTTTCAAGTTTTCTATTGATTTTACGGAAAAGCCTTTGGCAATATCGTTTTAGTACGGCGATTACAGCAATCTCAATAGGTCTGGCCACAGGTTTACTAATGTCTGTATTTAGTATTAGAGATCAAGTAAATACAGCGTTTGTAAGTGGTACTTTTGGATTTGATGCCGTTTTAGGTGCAAGAGGCTCTAAATTACAATTAGTATTAAATGCTATTTATCATCTTGAAACTAGCCCTGGAAATTTAAATTGGGATATGTTCGAGGCTATTTCGGAGAACCCGGCAATTAAGGAAGCTGTTCCATATGCTTTGGGAGATAATTATTTTGGTTATCGCATTGTAGGTACAACTAATCAATTATTTGAGGATAGTGAAAATCGTAAAGGATATGAACTTTCGTTGACTCCCGGAAGTCGGCTATTTGACAACATGCGTCAAGAAGCCGTAGTTGGTAGTTTTGTAGCACAAAAAACTGGTTTAAAACTGGGCGATATAATCCATCCTTATCATGGTTTGAGTTTTGATCCTAGTACTAAGCATGAAGAAGAGTACGTGGTAGTTGGAATTATGGAACCCTCAAATAGCCCTGTTGATCGAGTTATTTTCATACCGATTGAGGGTGTATTTCGTATGGGTGGTCATGTTCTTCGTGGCACAGGTCAAGATTACACGCCTGAGCAAGGAAAAGAGATTCCGAACGAGCATAAAGAAGTATCTGCAATATTACTAAAACTTAAAAATCCACAATCTGGTTTTTTCCTGGATCAAACAATCAACAAACAGGGTAAAGTGGCTACCATGGCATGGCCTATTGCAATGGTTATGGCGGAGTTATTTGACAAGTTGGGATGGGTGCATAAGGTTTTGACATTGGTTGCTTATCTCGTGGTTCTAGTTGCTTGTGCGTCTATCATGGCGAGCGTTTACAATACAATTCATGATCGTCGTAAACAATTTGCTATTCTTAGAGCTCTGGGTGCCAGTAGAAATGAAGTATTTCAACTAATCTTGGTTGAGTGTGCGCTCATAGCCGGCATGGGCACTCTATTAGGATACTTTGTATATTTTGGTATTATGGGTGCCGCAGGTCAAGTACTTCAAGCCCAAACTGGCGTTGTACTCGAGATTATGCAATTTCAGGAAGTGCATATTTGGGCGATTCCAAGTTTAATGATCTTAGGAGCTATATCAGGTATTTTACCAGCAAATAAAGCTTATCAAACTGATGTTAGTACACAATTAAGTCCGGATAATTAAAATGAGTGAAGAAACAAGCAAGTCCAATATTTTTTTAAAAATATTTTTACTATTGTTATTGGTTGTAAATGCTCATCTATTTTTACTTGAACCTATAAATTCCAAGACAGAGGAAAAGAGCCAAAAACCTGTTGTTCCGATAAATGAAGGACGTTCCTTCATGGAAAAACCTGATTTACCATCTGTAGATAGCACAGCGAAGACAAGTTCAACTTCAAGTTTCATAGGTAAGGAATTTTCGAGAGAATCGATTGCAAAAGCCATATATTCTACAAGCCGAACGACTGCTACCCCAATGCTTATGCCTCAAATGATGTCCAGTTTTTCTGAAAAGATAAAAACAGGCAGCAAAATTAGTCTAAAAGTAACTAGTGATGGTTATATAGAAGTCCCTTTTGTGCTGCTACAAGCCTACACTTATAAAGGCGAAAATGATTTTCCAAAAGCAATTAAGCAGTTGGACAAAAAGAAAATATCTATAGTGGGATTCACTATGCCTATAGAAGTTAATGATGATAGAAAAGTTATTTCTTCTTTGTTAATTAAAGATCCGCCAGGGTGTTGTTTCGGTGATAGTCCTAAACTTAACGATTGGTTAATGTTAGAGGTTGACCCAAGCGTTGCAGAGGTACCTTTATGGGCCTCTTCGCCATTTAAGGTCTTTGGGACATTTACAGCAGGTGAAATTCATGAGGGTGGAGAAATAATAAGTATCTATCAGTTAAAAACTGAGAAAATAGAAAAATTCGTGGTAACTAAACGTTGGTGGTAAATGGAGATAGATCCGCAGTCTCCACTTAATCTACTGACGGAGCTTTTGATCCCAATTGATCCAAAAGAAGCTGATTCTTCTGAAATGTATGTGTTTCAAAGTTTTTTACAGAAGATTTCGGACTTCGGTTGGATTTCAGCCAAGCAAGGGCAGTTATATTTCTACAAGTCGTCAGTGGAGAATCGATGCACTTTGTTGTATCAAATATCCAAGAATTTTCGTCTTGAACTAATGGGGGACGGACATAATTTTAGATTTATAAAAGAAGATATATGTTTAAGCATACCTCGTGAATTTTATGAACTGAACCCTCTATTTAAAAAGTTTAATTATTTAATTTCCATGAATACTTGTAAAAGTGAGTTTTTTCTTGAGTCTTATGTAAATAATATTCAAAGTTATTATCTAAATAGTAAGGTTGACGAATCATCAGTGACTAAAATTAGTTGTAGTTTGAATAATAGAATAAAATTTATAGTTGAAGAGCTAACAGATTGTATTCAAGTGGGTATTGGTGCAGAGAATATTTTATTTAAAATTAAGCATCCTAAATTTTGGTGTAAAAATGAAAATTATTGGATTTGGCTGGATATAATAATTAATGCTTCTAAACTATGAAAATCAGTCAAATTTTTAATGAGGATATAGAGCTTGGCTCATGGATTTTATCTTTCAAACACTATCGATGGATATTACCGTTGAAAGTACGATCTAACCAATTACTTTGTAATCAAATATTTGATTTATCCCAGGTAATCTTTGCCCCATGCAGTAATCTTTTAACCGATGCAATTATACCGTCTGAAAAATCACAGTTATTAACGTCAATATTTTATGATCGAATGATACGCGAAGAACTTATTAAACCGGCACATAAATATAAATGGAATAGTATCAATAATATTGTTGAGCTTTGCGGAATTTACCATCTACCTATTTGTGAAGAATCATCTGTATTAGTAAAAGTTACCCATTTTCAGCGAGAAGCGAGTATTGGATTAAGTTTACGATTACCGACTGATTACAATTTAAGTGGATTTGAAGTGTTTGCGCAATTTCACCATGACTGCGTAGCTTCGCTAAATTGTATGCGGCTACTTATTAGCTTCTTGAAGAAAATCCAAAAGGAATATCTTTGATAGGAATTTATTTACTATTTATTTTAATGTATTCAGGATTTTGTTTTGATGCTTCGTGGACAGTAAACGAAGATGGCTTCAAGACTTACAATCTGAAATTAAAAAAAAATCCAAACTTGGAGCTAAGTGGAAACTGCGAAATTAAAAGAATATCGAATAGCTATGCGGTAGATGTAGATTGTCTTAAAAGCTATCCACTAGTTGAATTAAATATCAAGGGTGATAATAGCAGGTTGATGAAAATAGAACTGGAACTATGGCTTTCTAAAAACACCCCGAATCGCGAGATAGAACTTCATAGTGCTCATGGGGTTAATCGTTATCCTGAATGGGTTTCTATTCCGAATACATTAGGTCTTCCCCGTAGTCAATGGACCACTCTTACATGGTATTTTCCACATTTAAGAAAAAATCCCGATGACTCTAAAATAGAATCACATATAAATTTTTCACTTGGTCAAAGATCACTAAGGCGCAAATATCAAATTAAAAAAACTAGAGATAAGTACAAAGATATTTACAAAATTTATGATGATGAAGCAAAGTTTTTTTATTCAGATAAGGACTTAGAAAAAACTAACCCAAATATATATTTATATGACCTTAAAGAAACATTTATACGCAATATTAGAGTGACTGAAATTTCCTCTAAAGTCATTAAAAATACTGACAAGACACTTGATGAATGGATAAAAAATGATACTTATTCTCTATTAGATAATCACAGCTTACTATCTTTTATATGTGTAATATTTTTATTAATTAATTGCTATGTAGTGATTACTAGTCCAACCAAAATTTCTTCACAATTATGGTTGGTGATTTTACCTATGATTGTGGGTTTATTTTTAACATTTCCAAATCTTATATTTGAATTGGCTAAAGCATTTGATTTTTCATTGAAAGCAAGTATTTATCGCACAGTGAATGAAAGTCATGAGAGGATTTTAAAAATTAGAAAACAAGCTCAACGAGCTTGTATGCTTGACCTTGACCAAGAGATTAGAAAACTTAGATCTTTAGCAATAAAAGATCAAATGATTAATCCACAATTGGGTCAGTTAGAATGGTTGAAATTATGTGATTCAATTATAAAATCCGGAAATAGGAGTGAGATAGCTACTCTGGTAGGAAGTTTATTAAAAGAACGAGGCAATTTTCTAGAAAAATATTCGCAAAACAATCATCCATTTTGGAAACAAAAGCTTAAAGAATATAAGCAACAAATGATTGATTTTAATCACGGCGAACTGAGTGAATATTTTACCAAGGATAACTACCATACTGTTAAGCAACTAGCTAGAACCAGTCACCCTTTATGCTTTCAGTTGGGACGAATTTTTCATGATTATGACACTGAAGTTTACCTATTAAGCAAGCAAAGATATTTTCAAAGAGATGGTTATGGCCCTAGTCGTAACAGCCGAATGAGACCAGATTTTAAGGTTGTGGCCAAGCGAGTTACTAAAGAGCTTGGTAATGATAAAAAAGTATTTGGAGATTCTTCATTTGATGAATTAAGAACACTCTTTAAAGACTATGGAGGGGGCATCATAGATTTACATGCAGCTCTGGAAGAACCAATGAAGCCTATTTCAGTTCTCAATAGTAATGTTTCGCAAACTTACGAAGATTTTTTTTGGACTTGGATAGAATTAGATAATGAAGAATTTTTTGTTGGAGTTGAACTGCAACATCGCTATGTAACACATAAAACTTATAAGTTTATCAAATCCAAACTATTAGAAGAGTTTAATAAAACTAAACTTAAGGTAATTTTAAAACGTCGAGATTGGCGTCGGGATTATCCCAGAAGTTTATATAATGAGAAGCATTTGATGAAATTTGCTGCTAAGGTTCATCATATTGACCAAGAAACAACAGAAGCAATAAATCATCAAAATAAGAAAAGTTTACTAGTGGGACGTAGGATTCCTCTAGCTCGTACTTTTGTTTGTTTTGATTTTCCACTAGACTTGATATTACTAAAACATCGTAATAAGAAAAACACTGTATTCTGGATAATATTATTAGGTTTTAGTTTGATTTATGGATTTATTCATATACTAGCTAATGGACTTCTAAAACCCTTAAAACAAGTTGATAAAAATCTGTATGAAGTAATACAGGGTAATTTTGATGTAAAAATTCCACAATTTGTTCCACGAGATCTGAATCGCTTATCTGTTGATCTTGAATTATTAGTTAAAGAGTTGAAAGAGACAGAAGATTTAACTGGGTTTTTAGCGGATTCGGCGGCAAAAAATATCCGTGATTTGAGGCCTACTAAAGTAGAAGAAGTTTGTATATTATTCTGTGGTATTTTTGGTTTAGATTCATTAAATCAAAATCAACAGATGGAAGTATTAGCTAGATTTTTGGACCAAAATCAAACCATATTAGATAAACATGGTGCAATGATTGATAAATTTACTGGCTCCGCATGTTTAGCAGTATTTCGACAAGATAATCTTATTGACTACCCATTAATAGCGTCTCAACAAATATTAGATTGGGGTCAAAAAACTGAATTTAAATTTAATCTATGTATTGGTTTAGCAACTGGTAAAGCGATGTTAGGACACGTAGGCAGCACCCGACGCAAAGACTATACTTGTATTGGTGACACTGTTAATCTTGCCGCCCGCCTTGAGACTTTATCTATATCAAGAAATCTACCAGTTAATCGCATTTACTTAGATAAAAATACCTACCTGAATCATTATCAAGGGTCATGGCAATTTGAACATCTAGAAACTCTTGAAATTAAAGGTAAATCGGAGAAACAAGAAGTTTATGTACTCCAAAGTTAGACTGATTGTTTTTGTAGGTTTAATTTGGTTATTAGCTCTTTGGTTATTTCCTTTTTTACAGAAATCTAATAATAATTTAAAACTAAATGATAAAGATTTTACAAAAGTTCATGTGACCAAGGGTCGCTATCAACTTATGCCTGAGTATGCCAAACTCAGAGATCAATTAGCAGATTGGATTTTGCAATATTCTGATATTGTTATAAAAACAAAAACTTTATCAAATACCCCTAAGCCAGATTTAAAGGGTTTAAAGCTAGTTTTAGCTCGTAGAGGTAAAATTTTAGAAGATTTTGGAGAGTTAAGATCGAGCTATCACGAACCTAATTGGCTTAATCAGTTTATTTTAGGTATACGAAAAAAAGGTAAGGTGTTTAAGTCTAAATCTGAACACTTTTTTGATCGTGCTTGGGAATGGAATGAATTTGAAAAACAATGGGGTCGCTTGATGGTGGCTAAAACAGGAAAAACCTTTAAGCTTTGGTCTATTCAGGGTTCGCCTGATTTGTTTTTATTAATAATTTACGACTTATCATTTATAGATGAAGTTCAACTAAAAGGTGTTTCTAAACAGGAGCTATCATCAGCTTTATACGCTCCCCATGAATATCCAGTGCGCTTTGTTTTAAGTGTTTTAATGATACTAGTTATTTGCTTAGTATTAATGTATCCCATAACAGCATTTTATCTTTGTAGATATGACATTCTTCTTGGAGTCTGTTTATGTACCATGATCATTTTTGTGCGTGATGGAATTGACTATGTGATGCAGGATTGGTTTTCTTCACAAGAAGAAGTAATCATTAAACAAAAGCGTAATCAAATGTCAGATGTGGCCGTAGAATTATTAAATAATTTTAGGCAAAATACAGATGCATATGGGCGCAAAGTAGGCACATTATTCAAGCAAAAAATCAATTGGAATGAGTTAGAAAAAGATAATCTAACTCACCTCAATGAAATTTTGAAGTTTGATTTGTTCACAGATATTTTATTAGTAACCACAGTGGGTGTTTGGGAATTATCTGAAAATTTCCAGAGCTATTCTCGTAAATTAATTGATATTTTTGCAGAATCAACAATAAGGCAATTGATCGATAGAGAATTCACAGAATCTGAAAAAAGAATTCTTTCAGGTCGTGCGGGCATCATGGATGTATGGGTTACCGAGGAAAAAAGGGGGCACTGGCTTTCAAGGTCCCACGCGTCGGCAAATATAGGGACATTTAGGTATGTTAGCTTTGGCCAAAATGACTATGGTCTCTTTTGGACAGAATCAATGTCTTTAGATAGGAAGTTTGCAGGTTATTTAGTTTTACATAACAGCACTCTTGAGATGTTAAAAATATTCATAAAATCTCAAGGAACAGATGGAAATTGGAAAACTAATGGATTAGGCGCCATATTGTGCGATGAGAATGATCGGATTTTATATCAATGGGGATCCATTGACCCTGAAATACAGAATCGCTTCAGAATGAGACAAATTCATCGATTAACAAATCAGAACAGCGATTGGATTGAAGTAAAACTTAGTCATGCAGCGTTTGGTAAAAAAACGTTTTATATTTATGCAGACAAATCAAAAAGTCTGATTGAATTAACCAAACAAATAAGCAACTTTAGAGGATCGCTCAACATTGCTTGTACACTTTCTTTATTAATACTTATTTTAATTATGTTGCGAGTACAAAATCAGCTTAGTAATTTACTTAAAGGCCTCAAAGAGGTTACCAACTCGAAATTTGGAATTCAATTGACAAACAAGGGGTGGGATGAAACGTCTCAGGTTATCTCTAATTTTAATCAAATTAGTCAGCAACTACTTGAAAACCAAAAATTATCTCCTTTTGTTGCTGGTGAAATATTAAATTTATTTCGTGATGAAAATGGAAGTTTACAACGCGAGATTACAGATAATGCTGTGGTTTTATTTTCCGATATTCGATCATTTACAACCCTTTCTGAGCAACAATCTCCAGAAGAGGTTGTCGAAATGTTGAATCAATATTTTGAAATATGGGCTGAAACTGTAGATCAGTATGGGGGCGTTATTGAGCGCTTTATTGGAGATGCAATTCAAGTTATATTTTTTGAATCTAAAGTTAGAAATACGCATCAAACAGCGATTGAGTGTGCAATAAAAGTGCGTGAGAAAATATTATCCTGGAATATTGAAAGACAACAGGATAATCAGTTTGAAGTCAAGAATGGTATTGGCATAGCTTCTGGTAAAATTCGCTTCACAATTTTAGGAAATAGTGTGAAGCGTCATTTTGTAAGTCAAGGGAAGGCCGTATTACATGCAGAGGAATTAGAAGCTATAAGTGCGCATGGGAGGTTTAGCTGTATCATTAGTGACGGTCATACCATGCGAGTTCTGAATGACCAATATGATTTTGAGGATTGGAATCATAAGAATCAAACCGTATTTGAATTAAAAGAGTAAGATATACGAGAGGCTTATTGGTGAATAATAAAGTTTGTATTATCGCGGAAGCTGGTGTTAACCATAATGGTGATATAGAGTTAGCAAAGCGGTTGATTAAAGTTGCTAGTGAAGCAGGGGCGGATTACGTCAAGTTTCAGAGTTTTAAGGCTGAGTCTTTGGTTTGTAAAAATGCCAAGAAAGCTGAATATCAAATTCGTAATACTGGCAAAGACGATGCTCAATTTGAGATGATTAAACGTCTGGAGTTAAGTAGAGATTCACATTTTCAATTGCAAAAAGTTTGTAATGAAGAAGGCATAAAGTTTTTATCTACACCATTTGATTTAGATAGCTTAAATTTGATCTTAACTTTAGATATGGATTTTATTAAAATTCCCTCTGGTGAAATTACTCATTGGCCATTCTTAAATGCTGTAGGAGCTAGCTCCAAACCGGTAATTTTATCAACTGGAATGAGTTTTATGGAAGAGGTTAGGCAAGCTACAGAAGTTCTTTATTCTGCTGGTCTTAATCGTAATAATCTGACAGTTTTACATTGTAATACAGAGTATCCTACCCCTATGGAAGATGTTAATTTACGAGCAATGAATACGATTGCGGATACATTAGGAGTAAAAGTAGGTTACTCAGACCACACACTAGGAATCGAGGTTGCATTGGGCGCTGTCTCTCGAGGGGCTTGTGTAATTGAAAAACATTTTACTCTTGACCGTGATCTGCCTGGGCCAGACCATCGCGCTAGCCTTGAACCTAATGAGCTTAAAAATATGGTTGATGGAATACGGTCCTTGGAGAAAGCATTAGGTGACAATAAAAAACTACCTTCAAATAGTGAAGTTAAAAATATTTCCATAGCTAGACGAAGTATTGTAGCTAATACCCCAATATTTAGGGGAGATACTTTTAATGAAGTGAATGTTATATGTAAGCGACCTTCTGGAGGCATCAACCCCATGCAGTGGCCCAAATTAATTGGTAAGGTTGCAGATCGAGACTATGCCGTGGATGATCAGATTCAATGGCCCAAAAGTTAGGTATATATTACTTTGTCATTCATAAAACTTAAATATGAGTTAATTCTAGCCTCTAAATCGAAGGTAAGGGCAGAAGTTCTTCGTTCCATAAAAATTCCCTTTGATCAAATAGCAGCTAATATAAATGAAGCTGATTTTTTAAATATAAACTCGGCGGATAAACCGAATAATCAAGTCAAAGATCTAGCTATTGCAAAGGCCTTGTATGTATCTGAAAGGTATCCAAAAAGCCTAATCATTGGAGCGGATCAACTGGTTCTTTTTGAAGGTCAACTATTGGGAAAACCGGGTAATTTTAAAAATACGGTGAAACAGCTATGTAAACTTCAATCAAAAGAACATCAGTTGTTGAGTGGTTGGACTATTTGTTTACAGAACAAAATATTGGCGAGTGGAACAGACTCTGTTAATTTAAAAATGCGACCAATGACTTCTAAATTACTGACTGAATATGTTGAGAATGAACAATCCTACGATTCATGTGGTGGTTATTATTTTGAATCTTCCGGTAAGCTTTTATTTGAGCGAGTGATAGGTTCTCATGATAGTTTATTGGGTCTTCCATTAGAACCCATACTGAATGCTATGTGGGACTTAGATTTATTTATAAGTTAGTATAGTTTTTAAACTTAGTTTATTTATTAATTTGGATTCTTGATTTCCAAAGTTTATGCTTGATCTTCTTGAAATGTGTTAAAGGACATTAATTCTATGAAATTATTTATCTTTTTGATTTTCAGCTCAAATATTTTTGCTGCTAACCTGTTACCTACTTTGAAGGATCGAATTTTAAAAGCACGACTTCAAGCTCATATAACTGAAATCGAATCCCAATGTAAAGCGAAGAAAGAATGTGTTCGCCAAGTTCCTCTAAGAGATTTTTTTGAAAATCCTACTATAGCTGGATTCAAAATATCACCTGACGGTTCTCGAATTTCCTTTGTAGCCCCTTGGAATAAACGAATGAATGTATTCGTTATAGAGCGTAAAAATATTGGAAATCAGTTGGTAAAAAAGATTTCCCCAGCCTTCAAGAAGCAGCTTACTTTTGTCAAAGATAGGGATATTTCAGGATATTTTTGGAAAGGTAACGATCACATAGTATATCTACGAGACTTTGGAGGAGATGAAAATTTTCATTTGTTTTCCGTAAATATTCATGATGGAGAAGAGGTGGATTTGACTCCATTCGAAGGGGTTAAGGCTCAAATTGTCGATAGTCTTGAAGATGATGAAGATTCGATGATCATAGGTTTGAATAAGCGAGATAAGCGCTTATTTGATGCTTACAAGGTAAATGTAAATAGTGGAGCATTGAGTCTAATAGCGACTAATCCCGGTGGAGTGATGAGTTGGAAGACTGATCACGATGGGCAACTTCGTATTGCTCTACGTACTGATGGAGTTAATTCCTCTTTATTATATCGGGATAAAACGAACGAACCTTTCAAAACAATATTAACGACGAATTTTCGTGAAGGTGTAACACCTTTATTTTTCACTTTTGATAATAAAAAACTTTATGTATCTAGTAATTTGGGTCGTGATAAAGCAGTGATTGCAACATTTAATCCTCATACAGCAAAAGAAGAAGAAGTTCTTTTTGCTCATCCGGCTGTAGATGTAAGTTCACTTAGTTTTTCTAGAAAAACTAAAAGTTTAATTCTAGCAAGTTATGTAAGAGCCAAACGAGGGCGAAAGTTTTTTGATCCTATATGGAAAAACCGTTTCGCATTTATACAGAGACAATTTCCGGATCTTGAAACTGCTATTAAGGGTTGGGATAAAGAAGAACAAATCTTTCTTGTTAGAACCTACAGTGATCGTAGTAGGGGTTCAACGTATTTATTTGAAGAATCTAGTAAAAAACTGACCTTGTTGGAAGATTATAGTGTAAAAATAAATCCAGCCGAAATGGCACCACAAATACCTATAGAATATAGTTCTCGTGACGGTCTTAAAATTCCTGGGTACTTAACCCTACCATTAAAATCGAATCTAAAAAATTTGCCCGTGATTGTAAATCCTCATGGAGGTCCTTGGGCTAGAGATAATTGGGGATTTAACCCACAGGTTCAATTTTTAGCCAATCGTGGTTATGCAGTTCTACAAATGAATTTCAGAGGAAGTACTGGATACGGACGAAAATTCTGGGAAGCTTCGTTTAAAAAATGGGGTCTAGAAATGCAGCATGACATCACAGATGGTGTTAACTGGTTAATAAAATCTGGAATAGCAGACCCCAATCGTATTGCAATTTATGGGGCTAGTTATGGAGGTTACGCGGTTCTGGCTGGTCTTACTTTTACACCAGATTTATATGCCTGTGGGATTGATTATGTTGGAGTGAGTAATATATTTACGTTACTTGAAACATTACCGCCTTATTGGAAACCTATGCTGGATATGATGTATACAATGATAGGGCATCCAGAAAATGATAAAGAGCTTTTAATGGCAGCTTCACCCGTATTTCATGTAGATAAAATTAAAGCTCCATTACTTGTGGCTCAGGGTGCAAAAGACCCTAGAGTAAAGCAAGCGGAGTCAGATCAAATAGTATCAGCCTTGAGAGCAAGAGGTATTGATGTTCCCTATTTACTCAAAGAAAATGAAGGTCATGGTTTTCGGAATGAAGAAAATCGATTCGAATTCTATGACATGGCAGAAAGTTTTTTGGAAAAACATCTTTCTGAGTGATTCAATTTGTTAAATTTACTCTTATTCAAACTATTCATAGTATTGGGATTTTGTACAAGTTCAAAACGTGATATTGGTTTTCTTCCTTTTGATCAGGTAAACCTAAAAGAAGCGATACTAAAATCTAGGGATGATTCAAAGCCCATAATGCTTTATTTTCATTCAAATTGGTGTGGAATTTGTCACACCATGAATCAAGTTGTATGGCCTGATCAAGATCTGCAAAACATGATGACTGCTTTTAGAGTAATTGATATGCATGAAGCTCAGAAAGATGTTTATCAACAGCGCATAAAATACGGTATTAATTCTTATCCAAGCTTAGTATTTTTAAGTCCTCAAGGAGATAAATTAGCTAAATTTGCAGGCATGCTGCCGGTAGATAATTTGATTAAAATAACCAATAGTATTTTGGATAAATATCCGCCCAAAGGTCCTCGTCCAAAAGTTCGTACAGCAAAAGAGAAGTTACCGCTGGATTGGTCAAACGATTCCATAGGAAGTATATCTAAACAGGCCAAGCAACAGGATAGGCCATTTATAATTTTTTATGCGCCTAAATCGAATCCATTGAGCTCTAAACTTCGTGAATTTATAGAGAACGATTTGAAGTTTCGAAGACTACTTAAATTTTTTATAATAAAAGATCTATCTTTGGATGCTGTAGTCAGAGATACATATGTTCAAAAGTATTCGTTGAAAGCAAAACCAATATTGCTATTAATGGATACTGATAATACAAAATTAGATGTTTTGCATTACAGGGGCGACAATCTCAGTTATCACGCGCAAATGAAATTGATGATGCGAAAAATCAGCCAAATTTTTAATAATCGACTTTTGCGAAGAATTGATCAAAGAGCCAAGCTTGAGATTAAGAAACAGGTTAGAGAGCCAAAATATATTCCAAAATATCTGATTTATGAATATCGACAATTTAAGAATATCGATACTGTATTAATTTTTTCTGAAAACCATGGTTTGGCTTGGCTAACAGAAGGAGACCTGCTCGAAGGAAATCGTATTTTGGATATTAGAGTGAAAGATAAAAAACTATTAATACAGGCAGATATAAATCAAGTGGCTATCACTTCAGCTTACAGAGATAAAGCAGTTAGTGTGGAAGCTATATTACCTTTGAGCTCTATAGGTATAATTAATCAGAAAAACCACTAGTTAAATTAAGCTCTAATTTATCGTGTAAGTTTCTCATTTCTGATAATAAATATTGATACTGTTTTAAATGGACCAAGTTGTATTTTTCATGTCGATCAATGGCTATGTTAAATAAAAACTCCTCAGTATTCGCAGTATTCTTAAACTTTATATATTTATGCTGGTTTGTGCGTAGTCCCGAACTTGGTAGTATTTTTACATCATTAGTTTGAAAACGATGTTCGTAGTAAAAGGCTTCACGTTCATAATATTGATTAGGATGTATCAATTCGAGTCCATGATTCTCTTGATTTTTTAAGTTGCACAATTTTTGTAGAGTAGGAGCAATGTCGATATTTAAGCTCATTCGAGTATCTCTTGTGGGCGATTTACTCGGGATATAAATTGTTAGTGGAACTCGTATTGAACCTTCAAACATCCACCATTTTCCAGCAAGTCCATATTCACCTGTTAATAAACCATTATCAGAGGTAAATATAATAATGGTGTCATGCAATAAGTTTTTCGTTTCAATAATTTTAAGTGCCTTACCTATTGTTTGATCCATACCGGTAATTAGTCGGTAGTACTGACGCATATTGTGCTGAAATTGAGTATCAAGTTGATAACGTTTTTTGTATCGTTTTACACCTTCGCCTTTTTGAATCATTAGTGGCAGATTATGAAAATATTTCATTGCATCAGTGGGAAGACGCTTTGGTACCCATTCATTATATAAATCTTTTAAGGAGGAGGGTGCTTGAAATGGTTCAGAAGCACCATCCTGAACATGGGGGGTTTTAAACGAAACTTGAAGAAAAAATGGTTTTTCTAGTGGGCCCTCAATAAAGTCTTGGAATGAACTCAATAGTCTATCTTGTAGATGTATACCATCTTTATAGTATTCACCCTGCCCTGAAAATCCGCTAAAAAAATCATATTTCGATGTAGGTAATTTACCTCCTAAACCCCATTTACCGATAAATCCTGTTCGATAGCCTTTCTGTTGGAATAGATAAGGTAAAGATTTTGACCATAAGGCTTCATTCATTCCAGATTGAAAATCCCATAT
>CAZYUV010000010.1:0-26791 GCA_964650625.1 uncultured bacterium | reverse complement strand
AGAAGCATTAGAACTTCAAGTCAAAAGAGTTTTTCCTCGTAATCGCTCTCGTGGGAATGATGAGAACACTCCCATTCAAGTGGAATTCAATCAAAAGCTTGATCCTGAATCTTTACACTCAGCCACTTTGACTATCTATCAGAACGGGAAAATGATTCCTGGTGAAATGGTTTTTGAAGATAATGATAAGGTTTTGACGCTTAAGCCTTATCGTAATCTTGGGGAGGCAGAAATTTATGAGGTTCGTTTGTCTCCTGACTTAAAGTCGAAAGATGGCAGAGCATTAACTGGAAACACTAATTGGAAGTTTAAGACAAGGCATTTTTCACCATTTTTAGTCTCTGAATTTCCTCCTTCAATTTTGGATAAACAGAATCAGTCAATTGAAGTTAAATTTAATCGCGAGTTAGATTCAAGTAGTATCAAATCCGATGAATATTTTTTACAAGGCGATAATTTCCGCTACAATGGGCGTGTAGAGGTGAATTCAGACAATAGAAGTCTGACATTCAAACCGTATCAAAGAATCCCGAATCAACAAGAGTTTAAGTTTTATCTTTCACCAAATCTGACGGATCGAGACGGAAATGTTGTTGATAATGCTAGACCAATAAATCTTGCTAGTCGTTTTCCCAATAGACGGAATGATTCAAATAAATTAATACAAAAAGCACGAAACTATTATCCAAAATCAAATTCTGTGGAGAATGGTGAACAGGATTTACTCTTGTTAGAGAGTTTCTTTGCGAAAGGATATATATTTGATCGCAAGGCCCGTAATCTATCAAAAATGCGTTCAACTAGCAGATACAAGATAGCTTTACTTATTGAAGAGGCTATTGAGAACGTTGGTAAAATGAAAAAGCAGGAGCGCAGAGATTTACAAATTTTAATGCAAAAGTATGAAACAGAGCTAAAGAATTTGGGTGTCGATATTAAATCTATTGAACAAAATCTATCACGTAGAAATGAGATCAGATATCCCCGAAGAAATGCTTTCACTTCTCGTGGACGTAGTCTTTGATTAATAGCTTGGATTGAAGAATGTCGATAGTCTTAATATGCCAACTCGCGATTATCATGTCTTAGTTCAGGCAAGAGAAGGTTCTACTCGACTTCCTAGTAAGACTTTGCGTCCAATTCTTAAGCATTCATTGATTGCCAGCGTAATTCTCAGGTTTAATCCTTCGAAATGTACGATTTTAACTGGTGCAAGAGAGAATAACGAAAAATTAGCGTCCCATCTTCTGTCTTTAGATTATAAGGTACAATTTGGATCTGAAAAAAATGTTTTCCAACGCTTTTCTGAATTTGCTAGAAATACAGAAGTGGAAAATCTGGTAAGAATTACGGGAGATAATCCATTTGTGTATCATGATTGTATTGAGGATATGATTGAGTTAATGAATACTAATAACTTAGACTATTGCATTAGTGAAAATGTCCCAATTGGATGCGCTTTGGAAGTATTTAAGCGTAAAAGCTTGTTGGAGCTTGAAAATCGTGGCGTGGATGCATTTACAAGGGAGCATGTTACTCCTAATTTTTATAGTTCTAATAGTTCTTGGAAATGGTTAAAATATCCTTGTGACTATGCATCAATAAGTTTTTTACGACTTACGGTAGATACGTTTGAAGATTTATCTTTAGTGGTAAATATTTGTAGATTTTTTGGTAAGGAAGCCCATGAAATAAGCCTGCTAGATCTTCAGGGTTTGTATACTCAAAATCCTGATTTTTTTAATATTAATCAGTCGATCAGGCAAAGATCATTCCGGGAGTTAGAATGATACGATACAGGGCCGTAGTTATCGGACTTGGTCGAATTGGTTTTACGCTGGAGGGGGAATATGGTCGTGCGAAACCCTGTACTCATGCTGGAGCTTATCAAAGGAGTCGCAGAGTAAATTTGGTGGGTGGCTACGATGTCAATTTAGAGCAAATTCATAGCTTTAAGAAGATTTATCCAAAATGTTTAGTCAATCGAAAAAACGAGAAACTGAAGGAATTTTTGATAAGAACTAAGCCCAATTTGGTAAGTGTTTCGTGTTCTTCAGACCAGCATTTGAAAGTTTTAAGGGAATTGATTTCAGCTTATAAAAAAGGTCTACCATTAAAGGGTATTCTTGTAGAAAAACCATTGGGAATGAATTTTGAAGAGGCATGTAAAATAAAGAAGATGCTAGCAAAGTGTAATTTGAAGGTAGTCGTTTGTCATGATCGTAGATTTATGACTGAGTATCAGGAATTCTACAGGATGCATTTGTTAAGAAAAAAATATGGTTTGGGAGAATTACGACACATAAGAGGAGCTATTCATTGTGCGAGTGTTGTAAGTGGACGTAAAGGGCAAGAAAGAGTTTTTGGGGGCCCTATGCTTCACGACGGAACTCATTTGATTGATCTCATGCTTTTTTTGGTAGGTAAACCGCGACTCGTAAGTGCTTGGAGTGTTAGAAGAAATAAGAGTAATTCAAGTGAGGATACAAGCTACGGGAATCTTTGGTTTGATAAAGGCGTAACAGGATTATTTCTGGTAGGTGGACAGCGAAAATATTTTCATTTCGAGTTAGAAATGGAGTGGGAAAGAGCAAAACTTCTGTTTAGTCATGGACATTGGCTATATTTTAGGCAAAAACCGGGCACGCCTTATTTACAAGCCCAAAACTTTGATCCGCCTAAAACACAAAATCCTTACATGCTAAGATTGAATCATTTATTAGATTTGATAGGTAATTCAAACAAAGTGAATCTTTCATCCATAGAGGATGGGATGGTAGCCTGCCAAGTTATAGATTGTATTTACGAATCTTCGATGCAGGGTGGTCTTGCTATATCACCCAACAATTTGACTCGTTTTGAGAATGAGGATTTGCTATGAGATTCTTCAGATGGAAGATATAGAGAGCGGATTTTTTGGGTGGTTTTTATGGGTGAATATCTAAGAAATAAAACAGTTTTAGTCACCGGTGGAACAGGTAGTATTGGTAAGGCACTTGTCAAGCAGATACTAAATTTTAGTCCTGATAGTATTCGGGTTTTAAGTCGCGATGAGTACTCTCAATACTGTTTCCGTCGGGAGCTTTCTAACAATCACAAAGTAAGGTTCCTGCTGGGTGATATTCGCGATAAGGAGCGACTGAGACTAGCCATGGATTCTGTGGATTACGTTTTCAATGCTGCAGCCCTCAAGCAAGTTCCCAGTTGTGAATTTAATCCTTTTGAAGCGGTTAAGACAAACGTTATTGGAACACAAAATATAATAGAAGTAGCTATGGAGACAGGTGTTGAAAAAGTCATTCTAGTTTCTACCGACAAGGTGGTAAATCCAATCAATACAATGGGAACTACTAAATTGTTGGCTGAGAAGTTGATGAGATCAGCAAATTTTTATAAAGGTCGTCGTGAAACAGTCTTTTCATGTGTGCGATTCGGTAATGTGCTTGGCACTAGAGGCTCTGTTATTCCACTATTTTTGTCGCAACTAAAAAATTCAAATCCAATTACTCTTACCCATCATAAGATGACACGTTTCGTTATGACATTACAAAAAGCGGTTCATTTAGTATTAAAGGCTGGGGAATTAGCCAAGGATGGGGAAACTTTTATTTTGAGAATGCCTGCCATAAGAATTTTGGATCTCGTGGAAGTCTTGAATGGGGTTTATGCCCAAAGACATGGTTGGGAAGCTGTAAAGATTGCCGAAACAGGTATTCGTGAAGGTGAAAAAATGCATGAAGATTTGCTTTTTTCTCATGAGGTGAATTATGCCTCTCTCAATGAAGAAATGATCGTTGTGGGATTTAACCGTCTTGGTACTGAGATCTCGCAAAGTTTGTATCGATCAGAATTTGCCCCTTACCTTGATCAGAGTGAAATTTTCAATCTTTTGCAGGAAATAGAGTCTGATCTTGAAATCCTCTGACTTCATTAACAACCTCGGTCGTTGTTCTAATACAGAGCTGAAAAACTTCAAAGAGTTGTGTGAGTTATTAGAAAAAGAACTAGACCGCAAGGTAACTAAGATTCGAAGAAATCATATAAATGGCGTTAGAGAAGCATGCAAATTCTTGGGTGGTCGCTTTAAGTGCAATATTCAGTATCTTGAGGTAGCAGCTTTGTTGCATGATCTGGCAAGAGAAATGCCATCAGTTCAACAGATTGAAATTCTTCAGAACTCTAATACTAATGTCGATGAGATTATTAAGAAGAACCCGGTTCTAGCTCATTCTAAAGTCGCATTTGTGTTAGCTCAAAAAAAATATAAATTACCGTTAGAGGTGGCAGAAATTGTTTCGTACCATACAACTGGTAAGGCAAAAATGAATCTAGAGGAATGTTTATTTTTCGTAGCGGATGCGCTTGAACCGGGGCGTCCTTGGTCTAGTTGGAGTCGTTTAGAAGAGGCTACACTTGATCTTAAGCAAACCCTTATAAGCTGCTTGCAATGGAAACTTGATTATACTTTGAAAAGGGGTAAAATGATCCACTTTCACAGCTTGGAATGCTGGAACTGGCTGTGTGATTAAGTATGCGCCCCATAATTGAGCTTCTGAATAAAATTTTGGACTATATCCCAGATTTTCCTGGGGTACAGATCCTTACGGGCAATAAAGAATTTGTAGATTTACGTGATAGTAGTCAAAAAATTCTTAAGCGTAAGCTCGTAGGTAGATTGCTTTTTGGAATAGCTCTTCTAGTTGCGGTCTTGCTGTTCCAATTAAACCATCTTGCCGAAAAGGCCAAGAATGAGGTGCAGATTATTCGAGGGAAGAAGATCTGGGTAAGTGATTCTCCAGTAAAAGCACCAGAATCGATGAAGCGAAGATATACAGTTTTGGTTTTGGGTAAAGAAAGTAACAATCGAGCGGATACGATAATACTGGTCCACTTTATGGTGGACTTAGGAAGAATTCATATTTTAAGCTTTCCGAGGGATACGAGAGTTCCTTTGATTCATGAAGGTAAGGAAAAGCTTGGAAAGATAAGCCATTCATATCGCTGGGGTGGGCTAAATATGATTTTGGACTCTTTGACCAAATTCTACAAAGTCCCGGTAGACCATACGATTACTATTGATCTATCTCTATTTCGGCGAATCATCGATACCATCGGAGGTGTTCGACTTGATGTTGAGGAAAACCTGAAGTATCGAGATAAATCAGCCGGCCTTGTTATCGATTTGAAGGCTGGAACTCAATTGTTAAATGGTCTTAATGCCGAAGGCTATGTTCGCTATAGAGCTGACGGTATGGGGGATCTCGGACGAATTGAACGTCAACAGAAATTTATCAAGGCTTTTGTTAAAAGATTGAAAACATTAAAGCAATTAAAATTCGAGAATCTAAAAGTTATTGGTCGTTTACCTGCTTTCATGCTTGGTTTATACAGTGACGTAGACACGGATATGAGTAGTGATCTCTTTTTACGTCTCATGGCAGGGTTTTCAAAAATTGAGAGAGATGATATTTCGTTCAGAACGCTTCCTGGGCAAGGTGAGTACATCATGGATTTCAGTAAAAAGAAGAAAATTAATTACTATATAAGTACTCAGGAACAGTTAAGACAAAGTCGTTACTGGTTTCTTCATCGCGAGGGAAAACCTTAATGGACTTAATGAACGATGAGCATGTAAGGTTAAGGCTCACTCCACATCCTATGAGACAGATTCGAGAGTATCCGTTATGGGTGTGGATTCTTATAATATCAGTGTTGTCTTGGAATCAACCGAGCATGATGTTTCTTTATTTAGATAATATCTTTGAGACTGGTGTGTATGTAAATACTATTTATTACTATTTGATATCCATTCATCATTTATTACCCTATTGTTTGTTGATATTGGTTCCGGCTTTTTTGCAGGCTTTGTTGCGGCTTGAATGGCGTCCATTTTTTGCTTTCAGCATTGCCTCTGCAGCACTTGCGATGTTTTGCTATAATCTAGTGCCCCTTGCTGACCTTGCATATCAATTGGGTATTTGGATTTCATTGCTGATGCTTTGCCATAAGGAATATCAGCGAGTTTCTACACAATATATACTTACGAATCGTCGCTTGGTTCTTAATCATCAGGGTCGTGGTCAGACTGTGCGTTCCTTGTTTTTGTCAAATATACAAGATGTTATTTTGCAAACTAGTATGGTCGGTAATTTTCTAGATTATGGAACAGTGGTCCCCTTAACCGCTTCTGGTATAGGCACCGGTCAAAGTACCTCCACCGCAGCATTACAAACTGCTCTGGGAAGGAGATTCCGATTGGGTTTAGGTGCGGCTCAAAGCGAAGGGAAAACTACTGCTAATGCCAGTCCAGAATATGCGTTAGTCTGTATTCCAAAAGCTCGACAGGCCTATAAAATGATTTTGGAGGGTAGTGACTCGCAAAAGCCTTTAGGGAGTTAATTTATCCTAAAGTTGAAAAGCCTTGATCAACGTAAATAACTTGCCCTGTGATTCCGCGACTACCATCAGAAATTAAAAATGCACAACTTGAGCCGACCTCTTCAGTAGTAACATTTTTTTTGATGGCACTTCTTTGCGCGACTTCTTCCAGATAGCCCTTGAAGCCCCTAATGCCAGCAGCAGCTAACGTACGAATAGGTCCAGCTGATAATGCATTGACTCTTATTTCATTTTCTCCCAGTTCATCCGCAAGATAACGAACTTCTGCCTCTAAGGCTGCTTTGGCTACTCCCATGATCCCATAATTTTGAATTACCTTAGTAGAACCATAATAGGTCATTGTAACTATTGAGCCTCCGGGTTTCATAATACTTTTAAAGGCTCCGCAAATGCCGAGAAGGCTCCATGCACTGATAGACATTGCTTCTTCAAAATTTTCTTTACTGCATTGAGAGACTGGGTGAGAAAGGGCTTCTCTATTTGCGTATGCAACACTATGGATAATGAAGTCAATATTACCGTAAGTTTGTTTGGCTTGATCAGCTAGTCGTTCGAGGTGTTCACTATTTGTAGCATCGCACTCTATTACAAAGTCGGCCGCGATTTCAGCTGCGAGAGGTCGGACTCTTTTCTCAAGAGCCTCATTTAAATAAGTTACCCCAAAATCGGCTCCTGCTTGTTTTAAAGATTGTGCGCAACCCCATGCGATACTTTTTTGATTAGCAATCCCTAAAATAATTCCTTTTTTACCTTTCAAATTCATTTTTATTGACTCCCTTAGATTTGTTTGGAAATTAAGTTACAAAAATGCCATCTATATTCTAAAAATGTCAAAGTATCCTTCAAATCTTTAATGGTTAGCAACAAAAGTTGTTCACCTAGGTTTTTGCTGTTTGAAATTTTTGATTTTGGTTTGTATTTGATTAAAAAAATCTTGATTTTTAATGTTAAAAGTGCGTCCGATAGAAAACTTTTTATGGGAAAGCACAAAAGCTGTCAAAAGTCCTAGGGAATGTAGTGACAAATCTTGTTAAGCCCATTTATTAAGGCATTTTATTGGTTTTTATGAATTCTGTATAAGTTGTTGCGAAAGTCTCAAAATGCATGCTAAATTCAAAATGGAAGTCGACCAATTGAGGTCCGTAAATCTTTGATGGAGTGAAGGTATAGCATGAGCGAAATCATCTATTTGGATGAAGCCATTTTTGAAGCTACTGACTCAGAAGAAACTTCGGAATTACCTAACGTTGAGGAAATTCTGGAGGATCATGAAGCCATGAGGCACCTTGGAGAGGATGCCTTTCATTTGCTGGTAAGTGGTTTCTACCATCGGAAGCAGAGAGTGCGAATTGGAGCTATTCGATTGTTGGCTGAAAATTATCCCTGTGCACGCACAGCCGAGTTATTTGGTCAGGCGTTGTTGGATCGTAAGGAGAAGCGAGAAATTCGCTTTCTCATAGCCCGTCAATTTGTATTTCATGAAAAACTGGAGCAGGATTTAGAGCCTTTGGTGGAAGAACTTGTATGTTCAAAGGGTTGTAATGACAGGATCGTGGCGGCCATTTTAATGGGTCGACACAGAAGTTCTACGCATAGTTTTCGATTGTTGCATTTACTAGATGATAGTAATGATTGTGTAAAAGTCGCGGCTTTTCTATCTTTGATGCAATATTCGCGGGGGTCTTTACTTGCTCCTTTGAACTCTTTTTTGAAGGAAGCCGATGAATTTCAACTGTTGCTTCTGAGTAAAAATCTTCACTATTACGAGACTTCGACTTATTTCCAGGTGATTTCTGAAATTCTGAGTGAGAAGCTTATAAGGATAAAATCACGGAAAATGATCTATCATCCCGAGTACTACGAACAAGCTTATTCTCAAGAGAAACTTAGCAAGCTAGACCGTTTGGATGTTCCATCGGACAATAATGATGAAATGAGGTTGAGCCTCTTTGAGGTGTGACTCGTTATATAGCTGGGAATGGGCAAGCTGATTTAAGACTTTCAATTCCATTGAATTGTCCGATTATTGGTTCGAGATCTTAGGATCGGCTAACCTTTAGATTTGTTTCCTAGTTAGACAGAAATGACTGACCCTAGTTTATTAAGAGCTTTTTAGGTATAAAGATTCCGTAGTAAATATTCTAATGATGCAGCACCTAAAGATATCAGAAATACAAAATAAAATTCTCGAAAAGGAATTTACCTGCGTTCAGTATTTAGACTTTCTACTTAGTAATTACGATAAACGTAATTCACAGCTGAACTGCGTTTTACAGATAGACAAGCAGGGCGCTTTAGAGTACGCGCAGCAAATAGATCGTAAAATAAAGGATAGGGAATCGCTAGAGCCTCTATTTTCTGTTTTTGTAGGCGTCAAAGACAATATTCACGTGACTGGTTTTAAATCATCCTGTGGTTCCAGAATGTTAGAGAATTTTGAGCCCGGTTTTGATGCCACTTGCATTGAGCGATTAAAGAAGGCTGGAGCTTTCGTATTGGCTAAGTTGAATTGTGACGAATTTGCCATGGGATCCTCAAATGAAAACTCAGCTTTTGGATTAGTGAGAAACCCAGTTGCAGAAGATTGTGTCCCTGGGGGGTCTTCTGGGGGGTCTGCTGCTGCAGTGGCGGCAGATATGGTTACTGCAGCTTTGGGCAGTGATACTGGAGGTAGTATTAGGCAACCAGCAGCCTTTTGTGGGGTGATTGGTTTAAAGCCTAGCTACGGAAGTGTGAGTCGATATGGATTGGTAGCATTTGCTTCTTCTCTTGATCAAGTAGGACCTCTTGGTAGAAGTGCTGAAGATTGCGAATTAATATTCAACACAATGCATGGTGAAGATCCTAAAGATTCGACTTCTGTAAGTTATTCGCCTAGTTCTCATCGAGGTATTTTACGAATTGGTGTTGTTAAAGAATTTTTCTCTGCTGACTCGGATGTTAACTTTTCAAATTTTTACAAGCAAAGGCTGGATAGTCTAGCGGAATTGCAAGACGTAGAAGTTACCGAGGTTTCTCTTCCTTCTTTCAAGCATTGTCTGCCAGTGTATTATATTTTATCGTCTGCCGAAGCAAGCTCAAACTTGGCTCGTTATGATAGCATCCGATATGGGCCTGTTTTGTCAGACAATAATGATCTCCTGGAAACCTATTTGAGGAATAGGGAGAAGGGTTTTGGGAAAGAAGTCAAAAGACGCATTTTATTGGGTACCTATGTTTTATCTGAGGGATATTTCGATGCTTACTACAATAAGGCTCAAAGAATAAGATCTTTATTGAAATTTGAATTTGAGAATATTATGAATAAAGTAGATGTTTTGATTGGTCCTACTACACCCTCTACAGCGTTTCCCATCGGAGATCGAAATGATGATCCACTTAGAATGTATATGTCCGATCTTTATACAGTTCCAGCTAACATCATTGGTTGTCCGGCAATAAGTTTTCCTGTCGGATATCTAGATAAGAAGCCATTAGGCTTACAAATAATGGGTACATACGGTCATGAGAATCGCTTATTAAAATTTACCCGGAAACTACAATCACACTTTAGACGGAGTCTTTTATATGGCGACATATGAAACGGTTGTAGGTCTTGAGGTTCATGTCCAACTTAATACCTTAACAAAAATTTTCTGTAGTTGTTCAACCGCCTATTCTGGTAAACCTCCTAACACTCATGTTTGTCCCGTATGTCTAGGTTTTCCAGGGACTTTACCTGTTCTAAATCGTGAAGTGCTGAATTCGGCATTACAAGCATGTATGAGTTTGAATTGTGTGATTCCAGATCGTATAAAATTTGATCGTAAACATTATTTTTATCCAGATTTACCTAAAGCTTTTCAAATATCACAACTAGATGAGCCAGTGGGTGAATGCGGTTATCTAGAAATTGAACTTGAAAATACCCCAACTAAATCCAAGCGTATCGGTATAACTCGTATCCACATGGAGGAGGACGCAGGCAAGTTGTCACATTCTGAAAAGAGTGGCGATTCATTAGTAGATTATAATCGCAGTGGTATACCTTTACTCGAAATTGTTAGCGAACCGGACATAAGAACGGCGTATGAGGCTAGAGAGTATTTAGCTAAATTAAGGTTGATATTACTCTATCTGGGAATTAGCGATTGTGACATGGAAAATGGTAGTTTGCGATGCGATTTGAATATCTCTGTTAGACCCCTTGGTGAATCGAAACTTGGGACTCGTGTTGAAGTCAAAAATATGAATTCCTTCCGCTCCGTAGGTGCGGCATTGGATTATGAACGCGATCGACAAATTCATACCCTACAGAACAACGAGAAGCTTATTCAATGTACTCGATTGTGGGATGAAGACCGCAGTGAAACAAGGATGATGCGTTCTAAAGAAGATGAAGATGACTATCGATACTTCCCTGAACCAGATATACCACCAATATATCTGGATCAACAGAATTTGGCTAGATTGAGAGATCATCTCCCGGAGTCTCCACAGGAGAGATTGACCAGGTATGAATCACTTGGTTTATTAAAAGAAAATGCCCAAACAATGGTTCAGAATAAGGATTGGGGGGATTTTTATGATAGAGCTTGTGTATACACGGCCGAGGAATCTTACGTTAATTTGAGTAATTGGATTATTTCGGAGCTGGGAGGATGGTTGAAAGATCATCCAGGGCGCAAAATGAATACCTTGCTTATCGATCCCAAAAATTTGGGAGATCTTATGAAAAGTATTCAAGACCAAGAAATATCAGGAAAGCAGGCCAAGCTAGTTTTGGCTTATTTGCTTGAGAACGGAGGTGAAGTATCTGCTTCCATTGAGTTCCTTGGTCTCAGGCAAATTTCAGATGATGCATCTTTAGAAAAGATGGTGCACAAAATTATAAGTGAAAACCCTTCCGTTCTAGAAGATTTACAACAAGGCAAGAAGAAAGCTTTTGGATATCTCATGGGACAGATCATGAAATTGTCGCAAGGACAGGCGAATCCAGGTAAAGTTAACCAGATGTTACGAGAAGTATTAAAAAAAGATTTTGAGATTGAGGCTTAGAGAGGGAGCTAAAGATGGCCAATGTATTATTTCTTTCAAGTGAGATGGTGCCTTTTTGTAAAACAGGTGGTCTTGCAGATGTAAGCGGTGCTCTGCCTGCTGCATTTAAATCACGCGGGCATGACGTTAAAACAGTAGTTCCTTTTTATCATATGATAAATCAAGAGATGCAGGTGCACTCAAACTTTCATATTCATATTAGTGGTTATCCGAAAGATGGAACATTTTTAACGAATCAAGATGACGGCGTTAATCGTTATTTTGTATATAATCCAGGCTACTACGATCGAGAGGGGATTTACGGTGATCGTTACGGTGACTATGGTGACAATGACGAACGTTATGCATTTTTTTGCGAAGCCGCGCTACTACTTTGCAAACTCGAAAATTGGGTTCCGGATATCATACAAATCAATGATTGGCAATGTGGTATTTTAGCTCCTATTCTCCGCTTAAAATATCGCAATGATCCATTTTTTGCCAAAACTAAACTAGTATTCACTATTCATAATTTAGCATTTCAAGGTTTTTTTGATTCTAACGTTTATAGGAAATTTGACCTTCCCGATGAGGTGATGCGTTTCGATGGTATGGAGTATCACGGAGCCGCTTCTTTTTTAAAGGCCGGATTACAATATTCAGATTTTATAACTACAGTAAGTCCGACTTACGCCTTAGAAATTCAGGGTAGTGAGTATGGCTGTGGAATGGAAAAAGTTCTGCAGTCGAGATCTGATCGATTGGCAGGCATCTTGAACGGTATTGATGAACAAGAGTGGAATCCAGCGATTGATCCTCATCTGGGTGGCTACAACTATGATATGCATAGTTTGGGGGTCAAGAATCAACTCAAAGCGCATTTTTTGAATTCAATTGGTCTTAAATACTGGCCGGAAGTACCGCTAATAGGTATGGTCTCAAGATTTGCAGCTCAAAAAGGTATTTCCTTGATTGAGTCTGTTACCGAACAGGTCTTAAATATGGGCACTCAAATGGTGTTTTTGGGTTCTGGGGATCAAGGTTTTATTAATAGTTTGAACTATTTCCAGAGTAAGTACCCCTCACAAGTCAGAGTTTTCGATACATTTAGTACAGCACTATCTCATCAAATCGAGGCTGCCAGTGATTATTTTATAATGCCCTCAAGATACGAGCCATGTGGTCTTAATCAGATGTATAGTTTACGCTACGGAACTTTACCCATTGTGTTTCACACAGGTGGTTTAGCAGATACTGTTTTTGACTGTGATTCTAACCCTGAAATCGGCAATGGGTATTCCTTTTATGAATATAGTAAGTCTGGTTTTCTTGGTGCCATAGAACGGGCTTTAGGTCTATATCGATTTCCCGATATAAAAGAGATTGTCCAACGGCGTGGCATGAGCACTGATTTTTCATGGACTCGCTCAGCACAGGATTATGAAAATCTTTTTCAATTTTTAATGTCTGAGGGTAACTGAGAGTGGGAATTTGAATGGCTTTTTCCAATCTTTGGACATTCTTACGTGAACTTCATTTAAATCGAGAGTCAGTTGGTGCAATTGCGCCCAGCTCTCCTCTGCTTGGAAAGTCTCTTTGTAAATATATCAGCCTAGAAAAGGGTCACAAAACCGTCATGGAGATTGGGCCCGGAACCGGAACTGTAACTCAGCAGATCGTGGAGTGTCTAAGTCCTGGAGATCGATTGCATTTGGTGGAGTTGAATCCAAAATTTTGTGATTTCCTGTTTAAGCTTTCTAAGACTAAATGGGCAAAAATGCTGGAGGGCGTTGACTTTAATGTGTATTGTTGCCCTATGGAAGATTTCCCCGAGGATCAGAAATACCAATTTTTAGTTTCCTCCTTACCCTTGAATAATTTTGACTATGATGTTGTTCGATCCATTTTATTATCATATCAGCACTTTCTTCAGCCAGGTGGTAAGCTATCGTACTTTGAATACTTGGCAGCTCGTAAAATGCGCGAGGTGTTAAGCAAGGTCAAGGGTGATGATGATGGGTTACGTACGTGTCATCTTCTAGAGGAGTTCATCAAAAATTTTCAGTTAGAGTATGATGAGGTAATAATGAATTTTCCACCTGCGGTAGCACGTCATTTCAGCTTCAAACCTGACTCAATTCAGAAACTTAGATGATATTATGTCCAGATTTGATTCAGTAATAGGGAATGTGATGCTTAGTGATTTGAATTCTTTTGATTCACTTCAGAGTGTTTTAGATGATTTTAGCGATTTGCCTGCAGAGGCTATAATAAAGCAGGATGTACTTCGGGAGGGACTCAGTTTCTCTGAAGACAGTCTGCGGATAGCCACAGGCTACAAACCCAAAGATTATTTCATTTTCTCTTTCGATTTAATACCCATCGCAGAAATGGAGCAAAATGAGAACCTGAGGGCACCCGAGGAGATTAAAATATCGGGAGGAACAAGGCAATTAAGAGATACGGTAATTTCCGTAAGAGTTAATCCTCGATCGCCTTACAGGGTGGATCTTAAGGAGGGGAAGCTTCAGTTGCTGTGCCTAGATAGTCCGATTGCTGAAGTCTGTTATCACCCAGTTCCTAATTTTTACAATAGACCTTTACAGAGTGGGAAATCAATGGGAGAAATTGCTCCTGTAATCGAGTGGGGCTATTTAATCTACCTGACTGTATACAGGTTATGTCAGTATTTTAATAAAGAAGAGCAATGTCAGTTCTGTGATTTAAATAAGAATTATAAGCAGCAGAGACAGGCAGGTCGAGCCTACACCGGCGTGAAGTCAGTGGAGGAAATTATCGAGGCTCTTTCATGGATATCAGAAGACGATAAGCAAGGCATCAGTGAAGCTATAACTATTACAGGAGGGGCTATTCTGAAGCCTTTGCGTGGTGAGGATGAAGTTACCTTTTATTCTAAATATGCGCATGCTATTCGAGAAAAGTTTGGGAATAGATGGATTTTGAAAGCTGTGGTACAGGCTTTTGAGCAATCGGATGTTAAGCGCTTACATGATTCAGGCTTCAATATTTATCATCCCAATTTTGAAGTGTGGGATGAGAAGCTTTTCCCGCGGGTTTGTCCAGGAAAAGAGCGTTTTATTGGTCGTGATGGCTGGATCAACAGGGTAGTTGAATCGGCTGATATATTCGGCCCTGCTAATGTAATACCTAATTTTGTAGGTGGAGTGGAAATGAACCGTAATTATGGTTTTTCAGAAGTTGAACCTGCAATTGCTTCCACGGCCGAAGGTCTTGATTTTTTTATGTCCAAAGGTATTATGCCGCGGTTTACAACTTGGTGTCCTGAGCCTTACGCAAAACTGGGGCCTCAACCTGCTCCACCACTTGAATATTTTTGTAGACTATTACAAGAATTTAAGGCGTGCTTCTATCGCCACAAATTACCGAAACCCAAAGGATATGGACCTACCGGTGTTGGTAATGCAGTATTTAGTGTCTCAGCTTTTATGGATGTTCTGTGAGCTCATCTATTTTTTTTTTGAAATGAAAGGCAGTCTGCGCCTGAGTTCTTTCTGATTTCGAATCGTGGCATGTTGCGACTCTTAAATTCATATAGTTTGCAAGCGTAGGGAAACGCCTGTTCCCAGGTGATTTTGAAGTGCAAACAACCGTAGCAGGTTGGTCTTGCTTTAATTTTTTTCGTTTTGTTCATGTGTATTTTCCAGTAACTAACTTTTTGAATTGTTACGCTACTAATTTGCTGGGAGTAGTTAGAATATCAAAGCTAAGCAACGGGTGCAAAACCATATCTAGCTTGGCCTTTACGAGATAATGTAAACAATTTTCAATCTATATGGAAAATTTTTGTTAAAATGTCGATTCTTTTCATTGTTATGAAGCCATTTTCGATTGATTATCATAAGCTAAATTTTCGCGGAACTATTTTTAGTTTGCTGGGAGTCGTTTTAGTCTTCATTTGTGGATGTGGTGGATTCAGCAGTAGCGATTCACTGGATGGTGATAATTCGCCAGTCGTTTTTTTCCAAGGACAAGTCCAGTTCCCTGGGGGTGCAAGTGGGAGCCTTCAAAAAATTTCTGGGATAGATAGTGGCATAAGTAATTCAAATATTTCCAAGGCTCTACAGAATGTTCAGGGTGTGACTGGTGCAAATATTGGACTCTTTAAATCATCTGACTTGTTTTTTCAAAATAACTTATTGAAGACAGGTGAGGTTATTCAAACTAATTCCTTAGGTCAATTTAGCATTATCGATAATCAACTAATAAGCTCAGCGTTTCGGAATCAGAAAGAAGCATTTATTCTCAGAGCCTCATTTAATAACTTTGAATTGAGTAGTTTAGTCACGGTAGATGAGAATAATTCTCCGGTGCAAGATAGTATTGCAGTAAATGTTGTTTCCGATGGCGCGATACGCTATCTGCGCGAAGAGGTTGCTCAGAAAGTAGGGGGAGTTTCTGATAATGATGATATAGGCTCTGAGGCCTGGAAAAATGACTTTGAAAAACTAATTTTGGAATTCAGTGATCGGCGAGAGGAAATTCAGCAGAAATTTACAATTACGAATTTCAATAAAAATGATTATTTAGTTTCTTCAACGCTGAGTAATCGCAATGCAGGGCAGCAATGGGTTACTGAAATCGATCGTCTTGCAAAAATTGAGTCAGATTGGAGTCGAATTGCCGTTAATAAAGAGGAGTTAAAACTTAGCGCCATCACCTCTCGCAGTTTACCCGACCCCGGTGCGGATTTTGATACGCTCGTGCGGAGGCGGAAACTGCAGTTATTTTATACTTTTCTAGAATTCGGTTTTGCAGTAAGTAATGGCTCTGGAAAAATTTTTGTTAAGGATGATTGGAAAAATTTGGAGCAGGGTTTAGCTCCAGAATTCAAGTCGGACCTTGATGCAGCTTCTATTCGCTCAAGTTTTGATTCCCAAATTACCAATGAGGATCTTAATTTGTTTCCAATTCCTGGTGGGATTATTGAATTTAGTCTTCAGGAATTATCAACTTTTAGTTTAGCTGGTCCTAGTTCGGAGGAGAAAAAAGTTTTAATTGCTCAAGATTTGGGTAGAAGGCCATGGGTGACCTTGGAAGCTATCGATATCCTCAAAGCTCAGGAGCTCAAATTGTTTGCAAGTATTAGAGATGTTATCTCGTCTTGTGCGGCAACCTTTTTACAGCGCCGATTTTCAGTGGAAAGAGTTCAGGATGATCAGGTCTCAGGGGGCTTGGCTTTTTTTGGAGAACTCGTAGAAATTCCAGAAGCTTTCGGAGGCTCACATGCACCGTCTGAATTATTTATAGATTTCTGGGAGCAAAAATCTTTTAATTCGAATTTTGCTAGCGGTTTTGAAGCGTTATTGGAAGAAGAAGAAATCTACTTATCAATGATAAGAGATGTGTATTTGAGTGAGTATGCTGAGCTTTTGCAACGATCTCAATCAATCACTTTGCCAAACAACGGCTATCCCGACCCTGTATCTGTCAATGCGACCAGAAATTTAGTTTTTAGAAAGAGTCAAAATAGCCCAGATTTTATTTTAACGAGGACTCCCAAGGTTGCACGTAAAATTGATTTGCTTGAAAAAGCTTTCGAGTCAATTCATAAGACCTTAGAAGGTTCGTTGGATGATTTAAGGGTGGATTTAGATACGAAACGAAACCTGAGTCAGCTGATTCCCTGGTTTACAATGCTTCTGAATCATAGCTTTCCTTTACAAAGTCAACTAGGTTTTTATAAGGAAGTACTAGGTACGGTTGTCGGTAAGAATCCACGTTATGAGAACCTTAGAGTATTCAGGTTTGATCCAGCATTCACTGATCAATTATGGAATGATTTAGTGGGTAAGAGTCAAGTTGGGGTAAGTATTGCTACCGACTCAACCCTTCCGATGTCTTCAGCTAGCTTGGAGGCTATGAGAATTAATACATTGCCATGGTTGAGCGTTGCTAAGTCTGAAAGAACATCTGTGGTGGCTAGCGGGCAATTATTTTTGAAGAACGAATATCCAAATTCTCCGGTGGCTACTAACTTTCCTGTAAGAGCGACGATTCAATCGACTACTTCAAATCAAACGACTTCTTTCACGGCATTAGCCGACTCGACTGGAAAATATGAATTCAGTGATTTTCCAGTAAAGGGAGATGAGTTATATCATTTCAATTTTGTAGTTAAAAATACGCCTGGGAGTTTACCTCCTACAATTGTGCTTTCATACGCTTACTATGTGGCAGGTTTCGAAGAGAGACTGGATTTACCTGATTTTTTTATGGAGTCACAGTATCAAGTCCGTGCAACGACCTATGATGGTAATATTAACAACATACAGCCCGAGAATTTTGCGCCAGAGATACAGTTAGACTCCATTCCAGATGTAACTAGTGGGATCATACCTCTTTCGATTACAATTATAGACCCTGAAAGTCAGCCCGCGGATATAGAGTTTAAGTTTACTTCAGGATTTGATCTTACGATCTCAACTTCTGTACCTAAAATTTCATTTTCCTCCATACCTGTATCGCAGAACGCAGGAACGACTTTCCCTTTAGATGGATTTTTAAATGGTATACAGAGTAGTGCTTCGGGATACAGAACAACTATTTATTGGCATTCGGTAAATGAGCCAGGACCTGGGGGATCTCTAGGTTCTAGCTCCATTGATGATATGCGTGTAGAGTTCAGTGTATACGAATCGAATAACCGCGTAATAAAAGGGAATACAATATTTTCTAACTTCTTTGATTTAGATAATGAGTCGCCAACGATTTCTTTTAATCCACCATTGAAGGACTTACGAATTGCCAATGCGTCAGATTATCCAGAAAGCGTATTGAAAAATATAACTCTAACCGGTTCTGCTGTTGATTCATCGCAGATCCACAAAATCTTTGTCAGAAATATTTCTTTAGAGCCATTAGATTTGAGTACCTATTTGGCTGTGAACACCGGTGATAATTTTGGGACATGGCGAATTGATTCAGTGCCACTAGAGCCCGGTGTAGAAAACTTTTTGGAATTTTTCATTCAGGACATTTATGGTAATCAAAACTCTCAGGCCATTACTGCTAGCGTCTTTTCGTTGGATTCCAGTCCACCGAAGCTAGAACTGAAAAAAATTACAATACCTTCTACTAGAAATACTCCCATTTTAACCTCTTTGATAGTTGGAGTCGGTTCGCAAGTAAGTAATACAGTTACTTCTTTTGGGGGTGTGGCCGCAGTAGAATTGACATTGGTAAGTACATCCACGAGTTTATCGATGGGAACACTCACAACATCTACTGTAAAGTTTGAGGGTGTGGCGAAAGATGTCAATGGCGTTTCTTTAGTACGTGTGAATGGTAAAGATGCTATTCCAGCTACTACCGATGGAATTAATTATACTTGGAGTAAAGAAATGACTCTACCCGAATCGGGTCTGACAAATGTAGTTTTTACGGCTATCGATAATAAAAATAATAATAGCGGTACAACTAATCCAAATGATGCAGTTAAGCGATTGTCAGCAATAAATTTAGCAATAAGCACTGTGGATTATTCATCTCCCTGCGTAAACATTGTTAGCCCTGATAATGGAGACCTTAAAACGAGACAAGCTCATTGTGGCGGTAGTGAGGATTTGGTTTATGCGGTAACAAGCAAGGAGTATGAATTACTGGGGTCCGCTGATGATCGCTCAAGGATTACAAGTTTTGTCATATGTTCGCAGAATGTATGTATTCCCATAACTGGAAATTATATTAATTGGTCTGCGTCTTTAGCTTTGTCTGAAGCTAGTACTAATTTGATTACTGGTCACATAGAGGACGAATTTGGATTTCGTGAAACATTTGCTACAACCTCGCCCTTGGTTACCTTGAATTTAAACGATATTACTCCACCCAGTATGGTTGTAACTTCTAGAGATGGTATTGCTCTATCCACTCCATACATTGTTGATAGTAGTTTTTCTGATCTACCTTTATCTGGTGCAGAACTAATAAATGTTACGAATTGTAACTCAACAACTTGTGCAATAGATTTTAGCGGACATTTGCTAGATAATTCGGGGATCGATTTACTGTCTAATTCGCCCAACGATTTCAATGGTTTTAAACTAAGAATGTGTAATTTGAATGAGCAGGGATGTAATCCAAATTTACCTGATGCTTCAATAGATAGTTTACTTGGCTCAATTACAACTTTGCTCCCGAATGGTGCAAATTTTACCAATATTACAACATTTTCAGTGCCTTCCTTTGTAAGTCAAACTAACGGTCGACAAACCAGAGTTCCATTTAATGCGAGTGTGGTGTTACAGGATGATGGTTTTTGGCCAATGCAGGTTACTCTTGCTGATGATTCGACAGATCAATTTCCTAAATACTCGAAACCGACCATTCGAAAAAGTAACATTTTTGTTTTCAAAAAAGACACTGTTGGGCCTGTCATAAGTAACATAAGTCTATCTAATTCAGAATATGTGAGTGGTGGTTCATTTGTAATAGATCTTCAGGCTGAGGATGAATTATCTGTGGTCACAGATATTTCAGTGGATTCAGCGACATTGGTAAGTAGTCAAATTAATAGTTCAGTATCGTCGACTTCGCCATGGTTGGAATTTGTTGTATTAGATTCTGGTACAAGTAAGAACTTTGTAATCACCGTTACAGTTCCTTCTGGGATTAACCAACAAATCAATCTTAATGTAACTGATGCTTTTGGCAACGTGACTAGTATTACGCGCGATTTTTCAGTTTATCCTATTTTCAATAATACAATTAAGCTTCGAGAGCAGTTCACAGAACCTCTTGGCTTAGCTTTTGGAGGAGAATCTTTAGACCAAGTGGTGATCGGTGATGCTTCGCAAGACGCTATACAGGAATACGCATTAAATGCGGTGTCCATCAATACATTCACTGGTAATCAAAATCTTAGTCAGTCGTACTACAGTTCAATGACCGATTTGATAGATTTTGACTATTTACTGGACATAGTCGATAACGACGAATCGATGGTAGTTATAGGAAAATTTGGCCAAGGGCAAGGAACTAAAAATGAGGCGGTTAGATTTGTTAAAGACAAATCCAGCCCCTCACTATTAAATAAATTTAAGATAGAGGGTTCTACTGAGATTCCTGGAGGAGCGTACCATGCTCTGAGGGGAAATTCCTTATCAATTGACTCTGATTCCTTTGCTTCAGGAAGTTTAGTAAAATTTGCACCTAAGTTGGAGAGCGTTATTTATGCTTATAAACCAACGGATGCCAATCTTCCTCAATTGATTCGATATGTAAATGGCTTCTCCAGCCCCTTGCAGGATGAACCAGCCTCTGCAGGTGGGGTGGCCGATTCTACAGGTATTATAAACGCGTTCTCAGAAAATGCGAAATTATCTAGCCAGGTAAAAGTAATGGTTGTAACTCAAGTACACGTTCCTGACCTTAACGGTCCAGAAGGAGTTTTGCAGTCAGAAGAGCACATTTTTTTAGCTGACGCCGGGCTCAAGAAAATTGTTCGTTTTCGTTACGATAACTTTCCTGACCCAGAAGTAGGTTTTTCGGCTCTACCATCCATAAGTCTTACGGGAATTGATCCAACCACTGGGCTAACGGTAAGTATTGACCCGATCGCTATGGATATAGAGCAAAGCGGTTCTGTTGCCTATGTTGCTAGTGCAACAGATTTACGAATCTATAAGTTAGATATTAGTGGTGCAGTGGCAACTGTAATTACTTCGTTTGGTGGATATGGATTTGGAGATGGTAAGTTTGAAAGTATAACCTCCCTAAAGGGGCGGCGAGCGCTTGGTGAATCTGACTTCTCAGAAATTTACGCAGTAGACACTGTAAGTAAGAGAATTTCAGTTTTTAGTACAACAGGGGAATTTATTCGCTACTTTGGCCAGAATTTTTATGGTTTGGGAGGAATGAGGAAACCTTCATTAATTGGAGTTAAAAATGACAATTGGTTTGTAACTGATGATGATTTGAAGTCCATAGATTTTTATTCATCAGAAGATAATGTTCAAAGTAGACAATTGACAGGTTTTGCTACCGGGTCTGTTGGTATTGAAAACTTCACATCCAGTTTAGCTTTAATCTACGCTGATGAGGTAGGATCCGAAGATTTAACAAATTTCCTAGACAGTGGATACACAAATTCTAGTGCTGAACTATTCAAAACGGTTACACAAGAGCTTTTTTATCTGCAATCTCCCAGGTCTTTGCAATATGTTGTACAGCGAAGAAGTAGTTTTTTCTCCGCGGTAACAACCAACTCGCAGCGCTTAGTAGTTGTCGATAATATCGATGATAGCCCTGAAACATCTCAGATTAATAGGGGAAGAGTCTTTTTCGAGGATTTGATCGATATGACTCTAGTTAGAGACGATGATATAAATCGAGTTTACGTTTTAGAGAATGACAGTTTGGGAAGTCCCAGAGTTCAAATGATTCCATTTCAAGGTCAGAGTGCTCCCAACCTATTTGGTTCTTTGCCCAGTACGGATTTAACATCGATAACTACTGCTACCGGTATATGTTCATATACATCGGGTTTGGTGGTTATAGGTCAGGGTAATTCTCAAATAGCGGTGGCAAACTTTGAGCCAGGGACTAAATTGTTTCAAAATAATTGGACCTTTGAATTTCCGACTTTGCTAAATTTGAGTGGCGAATCTATGACTTTGACCTCACCCTCTGAGATTGATTGCTCAGGTAGTGAAATGGCTATTTTTGATAGAGAGAGAGTTTTAATCTACGAAATACCAGGCAATCTCACTGAAGGCATAACTTTGAAGCAAGAGATTGTTTCTACAGATTCTACTTTAAGTTCCACAAATCCGCTTAGCAGACTTACATCACCAGTAGAATTACAATTTTTTAATGACGACCTCTACCTACTAGAGAATTCAAGAAATAGGGTTTTAAAGTACGATCTAAGATGAGATCGTAAACGGGATTCTTAATGTATATTTTATCAGTTTATGAAAGGAGAGGGCTTGAGGTTACTTCTTGAAAGTCTTTGTGCGAGCAGTCGGGAAAGAAGAAGCATGTAGTTAGGGTACTTTTTAATAATCTTTATAAACTCTTTTTGGGAGATTTTAAGTAAACGTGAAGGTCGTTTTGCTATAACAGTGGCGCTTCTCTTTCGATTTAAGAGAAAAGACATTTCTCCCATAAACATATCTGAAGGATTAAGCACACCTACTGACTTTTCGCCAACAATAACTTCGAATTCTCCTGAGATGATATAGTATAAATAGGAAGATTCTTCCCCTTCACTAAATACCGTGTCACCTGCTTGGCATGAGACCTCTTCTTGATCTCTAAAACCTAATGGGATTTTGAATTCTTCTTCTCTCACGTGGTAACACACTAGCGTGACTTGATTACCAACATCGTTGTAGTGCAATTCATCACTACTATTACGAGCCATCATGATCCCCCGACCATGCGGTAGAAACAAATTTTTCGGATTAGACTCCATGTACTGTTTGTGATCAAACCCGCTTCCCATGTCAGTAATTACCCAATTGGATTTTTGATCAAATAATTCGTAATCGAGGGTTACATGCTTTTTTGAGATCTCCACATTCTTTTGTAGCTCGCGTATGTGGGTCATCATGTTGGTGCCTTTTTCCAGCAACTCAGTTTTTTCAGAGAAGCTAATATTACAATTTCCATGTTCTATAGCATTTATTAAGAGTTCGCTTAATCCCATATTAAGGTTGTAATATTTATTGCGATCTATTCGCCCGGTTTCAAGCAGGAAAGTGGCAATTTGATTGGCTATAGACTCGGCGGCCTCTACGTCATTACTTAATTGAATTCGTCCTCTTGGTTCCGCTTTGAATTGAAGCATGGAACGACTTTCCATCATAATATTATGAGCATTCATAATCACTCGCAATGCTCGACGGATATTTTCGCTATCATTCCTTTCAAGTAATGCGACAAGATTAAATTTGCGTGCGATATCTAGAAAATCAATCGGTTCATTTTCTTTAACTATACAAATGACGCTGATGCCAACCAGCCAAGGATCTTCTTTTAGAACCTTTTGAATCTCATTCAATCCATCAATGGGTTTCTCTAGATCTATAATTAGAAAGTCAGGAAGCTCGTAGCTTATAAACTCTAAAGCTCTAGCTTGATTTAAACATGCTGTACACGAAAAGCTAGATAGGTTATCCGGATCCATATGGCCTTTGATCAACTCTTCTAGATTAGAATCGGTACTTAACAGGCCAAAGGTGCGGTGCAAAAGTTGCAACGGCTGGGTCATACTCCTAATTCTAGCCAATTTGCTGTCTAAAGTCTATGAAAAGTGAATTCAAATTTTTTGTTATGTCCCACATAATATTTTGGCAATTATGCGTTGAAGGCTAGGAGTGAGATTCGAGGTTGGAAACAAGGGTAGATTAGGTGCTACAAGATATAAAGATATCCAATTTTTTAATGATAGGTGACGTTGTTTAAGAATTGTTCCTGAGGACATTGGCAATGCTACACTGTTTATCTCATGCCACTCTTCTAAGAGTGGAACCAATGGCTTACTATCATCTAGTAGTTGCGTTTTGGAATAAACCTCAAGCAATAGGGATTTCAGGTAGTTAGTTTTTAGGGGGATGGATTGAATCCAGTCTTTTGATGCAGATTGAGTTTCCAAAATCTCTAGGATTTCCTTAGAGTACGCGGCGCGATCCATTTTGATGTATTTTTCAAGAGGATTGTTATTTTGCCATGAGCTGATGGGGGGAGAGTCAATAAATATTGCATGTACTGGTGTTTTTGCAACAAAAGACTGATTATTTTTAAGCCAAAATTTGAGTAAAAGGGCACCGCAGCCATAGGCAATTAAAACTAGCTTGTTAGTTTGTTTTTTTTGCGCCAGTTCTATTAAATCAGTATCCCAGATGAAGTTACTGTTGGTTTCCCATAGTTCTTCTAAATTAATTTGTGAGTAAGCAATCGTGTTTTCAGCGCTAATTTTTTTGAGGCAAGGGTCCCAGTAGTTGGGGTTAGAGCTGTGGTTTATGGGCACTAAGGTAATTGGCATGCTGTGCGAATTTCGAAGTTCACTTACATTTTTCGGGCGCAATTAGTTTTTTGAAGTAGGGCATCGCCGGGAACCATAAACTCCGTGAATTTAAATTTTACGTATTGATTTTGCTTGGAAATGGTTATGCCAGAGTTATGTTCGCTGAATGAGACAGGTATTGAAACTTCGCATCCGTCATACTGACTTTTGTTCTTTGCTCTACGAAGTTGCTTTGTAGCATTAAATCTGTCTACATTGGAACGAGTTAGCTTTGGTTGAAAATGAGAGTCTTCTTTCAGAAAAAATTTTATTATGCTCATAGTTTTAAATTTCTTTTATCGTTTGATGATTGATTAATTTGAAAAAAGATTAACAAAAGCTATCGATTTTGTAAAATTTTTGTATGACTTTTTATAGGTTTGTAAAAAAAAGTTAAAGTTTTAGGGTTTTTGTGTCGAGGGGCGACTGTTCTAAGAGCTGCAAAATCGTTCTAACTAATTGTAGATTTTTTAGACCAGAAAGAAGCTAATTGTTTTTGCCTAAGATGTTCTCTAGAATGACGTACATAGGATTAAGGGAGGCTGTAGTGAGTAAATCCAAACGAGTTGGAATAATGGTGCCGTTGTTCTCGTTACCAGGTAATTTCGGTATTGGAGATATTGATTCCATGTATCAATTTATTGATCAATTGGATGGTAGTGGAGTAAGCATAATCCAATTGCTTCCGATGAATGCTGTTAGTGGTGATGAAACAAGTCCTTACTCTGGAATCTCAGCCTTTGCTGTTAATCCAGTATATATATCGCTTCGAAGGTTAAAGTATTTAGATGTTGAACTTCACAACTGGGATATTCCTGAACGGATTAACTATTCTGCCGTCAATGAATTTAAGTTTTCGCACCTGCGAGATTCTTACGACAATTTTTTAGCGAAAGCCACTCCACTTGATAAAAAACGGCTGCGAATTTTTTGTGAAAATACAGCGGACTGGTTGCCAGATTACAGTTTATTTCACGCATTGAGTCACGAACATAAAAAAGCTTTTTGGGATTGGCCTAAGGAGCATCAAAACCCAGCAGATGCTTCTGCATGGGGTACGGAGAACCAGAATAAAGTAGGTTTCTTTACCTACCTGCAATGGATATGCCATGAGCAATGGCATGGGCTAAAGAATTATGCTGCTTCTAAAGGTATTCAGTTTATGGGTGACTTACCTTTATATGTTTCTAAAAATAGTGCAGATGCTTGGTCTCGACCCGAAGTGTTTAAAAAAGGTGTGCATGCAGGTGTACCTCCTGATATTTATGCTGAAGACGGCCAGGATTGGGGAAATCCAATCTATGACTGGAAAATTATGGCCAAAGATGGCTATCAATGGTGGAAGGATCGAGTGAAATGGTTGAAAGAATTTTGCGATTTAGTTCGAATCGATCATATTCGTGGAATTTATTCTTACTGGGCTGTTCCTGATGGAGCGTTACCAAAGGACGTTAAATCTTGGACACCTGGGCCTAAAGCAGCTCTGATTGATGCCTTGAAGGAAACTAAAATGGAGTTGATAGGGGAAGATTTGGGAGATATTCCCCCAGCTGTAGATAAATGGATGGACAAGATAAAAGTGCCTGGATACAAAGTATTTCTTTTTGGGTGGGGGAGTTATGAATCCGAAAAGTATCGATTTGCCGAGGAGTATCCAAAAGAGTCTCTTGCTTGTACTTCAACTCATGATTCCGAATCTTTTTGGGAATTTTTGGAGGCACTATCGGAGGAGCAAATTTTCGAATTAGGGGCATATTTAGGCGTCCAAGAGGGTGAAGAGTTTACTATAGATGATTTACTGAAACGCAGTATAAAAAAGTTAATTGATTCTCCAAGTCGTTATGTAATGTTTCCATTACAAGACGTTCTAGGGAAAGCTATACGAATTAATACACCAGGTAGTGTAAGTGAAGATAATTGGAGCCGAGTAATTCCGGTAGGTACTCAGGAATTGAATTCTCTGTCAGAGTTCTCCTCATGGATTAAAAGTTCTAGTTAACTATAGTCATGCATGTAATCGATGGTATCACCTTAGCTACAGCCCTTTTAGGCTGCCTATATGGTGCTATTGCAGGGCCTTTTGTTGCTGCTTTTTCTATACTGGGAATAATTTGTGCGGGGCCATTGTTATACTTTCTGTACCCCTATTTCTTCAGTTACTTCCCTCAATATCAAAATGACTTAGTGGCTCATTTAATCTTTTTTCCAATTGGCTACTTATTATTAATTTTTAGTTTTAAAGCGTTGGCACTCAAGTTGGATTCATTGACTAAAAAATTATGGCCTGGTGGAAAGCGTTTTTGGGGTGGGTTGATAGGATCAATATTA
>CAZYUV010000009.1:0-27400 GCA_964650625.1 uncultured bacterium | reverse complement strand
CTTAAAATTCTATGTGATAAGGCATATGGCGCTAAAACCTTCACATCTTCTGGAATTACATAATCTCTATTTTGACAAACCGCTCTGGCCTTACACAAACGATGTAACTCTTGTGACCCGCGTACACTTACGCCATGAATCGTTCTTCTATCCAGACGAGTTCTGTGAACAAGAGATAGGATATAATCTACTATTTTCTCATCTACATGTACCTCTTCAACCCGATTTTGAAGCTGTATAATTTCTTCACGAGAAAAAGAATTGGTGGTTTGTTTTAATTTTTGACGCATTAAAATCCGTTTTTCGAATTCATAGTCTGGATAACCCAACGAAAGTCTCAAGCTGAATCGATCCATTTGAGAGTCAGGTAATCGATAGGTACCTTCAGAATTACTAGGATTTTGTGTACCTAATACAAAAAATGGATTTTTAAGTACATAAGTCGATTGGTCAATGGTCACAGATTGCTCTGCCATAACCTGTAATAGAGCGCTTTGAGTTCTCGGGGGGGTCCTATTCATTTCATCAAATAATAAAATTTCTGAAAAAACGGGACCTTCTCTAAGTTCAAATTCACGAGTTTTAGCATTAAATATATTAACACCCAAAATATCATTGGGTAGTAAATCTGCACTGCCTTGAATTCGCCTAAATTTTAGTTGAAAAACTTGCGATATTATTTTCGCCAGAGATGTTTTACCCATACCCGGTAAATCTTCTATTAGAACATGACCACGAGCTAAAAAGGCTATCAAAATCATTTCGATTTCTAGAGATTTACCTAAAATCTCTTTACCTATCTCTGCCATGAATTGACGAGGTAAATTATCGCACATTAATTCCCCAAATCAAGTAGTGTTGAATCATAATAGTTAAGGCCATACTGCCTGTATCGCTCTGCAGATTCATAAAGAAGCAAAACTTGTTCTTCACTTAAGTTGCGTCTAATTTTAGCAGGACAACCTATTACTACTGATCTAGCTGGTATAACCATACCTTCAGGTACTAGTGCTCCAGCGCCCACTATTGATTCTGCACCAATTCGTGCTCCATTCAAAATGGTTGCACCCATTCCGATTAGACAATGATGTTCTAGATAACACCCATGCAATGTCACTGAATGACCTACCGTTATACCTTCCTCTAATACTAACGAATATTTCTGATGTTCTACGTGTAGGCAAGAATTATCTTGGATATTACAATTAGGTCCAATTTTAATAGAGTTTACATCTCCACGAATGACGCTGTTAAACCAAACTGTAACCCCTTCACCAAGTTCCACGTCACCGATGATACGTACGCCATCGGCTATAAATACGGACCTGTTTATTTTAGGCTGCATATCTTTGTAGCTAATTATGCTAATGGATCGTGGGTTGATACATTTCATTTAAAACATCTTATATTTGGGAATGCTTATATGCCAGTTTACGATTTATTTATGAACCAATTTAGATAGGTTTAATTTATAAAAAGTATACTTCTAGCTTCTTTTGCAATGAATTCCCATGCCTAACTAAAAACTATTCCCATCGTTCCACCGAATAGTCTCCCGAAATTGAGATCAATTCAATTTGGTTAATTGTACATAAATCAGCAAGCCCATTACTCAATTCATTGGTTATAATCATCCTTCTTATATATTTTGGTGAAATTGAAAGTTCCTGACTTAAAATCTGCTGAGCCTTTTTTAAGCAACAAATATTAGTCATTGGGTCCTGACGAAGACGTCTGTCGTAATAAAGAACGTCTGCTAGAAGATGTTGACGATTACCATCTTGAAACAAATAATCCACATGAAATTTAGTGCAATCCTCAAGTCCATGTCTAGGAAAATTTCTTTGTAAAAGAGAACACCCTCTTTCAATCTCACTCATTTTATCAGAAATCCAATGCGTAAATATGGACTTATTTGAAAATAAGAACCTATTGTTTTGATCTCTTAATTGATCACGCAGCTCATTAACCTCATTTTCTAACTGCGAGCATGCTTCTCGCATCTTATAATTGTCATGAACTAAGTGTTTATTCTCTTGAAGCATGAACATCATCAATTTAATCGTATCAGGATTTAAATTGTTTATATCTAAACCACTGAGTACCTTCTGAAATAAATCATCTGAATCGAGTTCTTCATCCTCTTCGCAATGCCAGAGATACAGTCCTTTATCAGTCTGTCGAGTTTTGGGACAACAATTACTTAAAACAATCTCTGCTCCAACATAAAAACATTTTTTTAATAATTTTGAAGTGATCTTGCGTTCTTTAAAACAAAAATCCGAAATAATTTCATGACTACTTTCTATGTGCAAAATACATTGCTTCGATTCTGATAATAACTTTTCATAGATAGGATCCTCTCCAGGCTCCCAACTTATAGCCAAACAGTTATTGTCATGGGCTTTTAGCTTTGTAATAATTTGCATGTAATACTTAAATAAACAGACATAAAGATTGATTTTGAAAACATTTTTGCACACCTTTTTGTAAAAGACCAGATATTGTGCTAGCAGTTTCCCAATGTGAGTCTACAAGTAGCCGATGTTATTGCAGTGCGAATAGTATTACCTATATTTCTGTTTATTGCAGTATTCAACCATTCTGAGGGTAGGATCAATGCAGAGCGTGAAATCAAACGATTTGTACGACCCTTTGGTAAAGTTATTAATGATGTCACGAAAGCCGTTGATAAAGCGGTACTTCGTCCTCAAAAACAGTATCATTTCGTACGAGCAAACAGTTTTGCTCAAGTTAATGTGGGAGGAGGCAGACTAGGTCATACGGACCTTGCTGCAGCTCTACCGCATAGGTCTGCACTAAATCGCCGTATAATGGTCTACTATCCGCCAACTGGCCGAGTCATTCGTTTAAGAGTTAAAGATATAGGTCCTTGGAATACCCGAGATCAATACTGGATTAAAGAACGAAAACCACGAGCTGAAACCGAAGAAACTAATTCGATTGGTATTCCCATAAATTATTCTATGAGAGCCGGTATAAGCCTCACACCCCAAGCATGGTATAGATTGGGTGTAAGACGAGATGTGGCTTACACCGGTGATTTTATTGGAATAGTCGGGTGGCGCTTCATTAATTCTGATCGAATGGCACCCAACGGAAATCTTCCTCACAATAAGAGTCCGAAATATAGTGCTTGGTAATTAATTTATTAAATTTCGAGCCAGAGCCTATGAGAAGTATCTAGGAAAATCTATCTGGATCATGACCGCTAACCGGACTTTCGTGCTGATTTTCTATCTGCTTTTTATGCCAATCCATATATAAGTCATCAAAATAACGCGGATCTTCCAGAATCTCCCTACTTATATTAAACACTCCGGTATACCCCATGTAATTAAGCGCTGATGCCCCTGTTAACAAAATTTTCAGGGCTTCAGAAACCTGAATATGTCCGTCTTCCGCATATTTACACACATATTCTTCTGCTGTTTCGGAAAAGTCCAACTCTATTCCAAATTCTCCAAGAAACTGTTCTGCAAAATCCTCAAAAGGACTTCGAGATAAAATTTTTAACAAATGGTCACGAGGTGCTTTGCATACGTCTGAATTGATTAATAAATGCTTGTGACCAGAACCTGGTAAATCATACTGAAAATTAGTTAGAATATTCTCCCATACACCAATTAAAGCTCGTGCCCCGGTCTTGTTTTTTTCAGCTTTTTCCGCCACATACTCTATAGCGTCATCCGTGAATTGAAGATCAACCCCAAAAGCATCAAATTCCAATTGATACTGCTTCAACAAGCTATCTTCGGTATCATTCATAATCCTAATCAAATCGTTTTTAGATAATGGATTTACATGAGATCGAATTGGCGTTCGACCCACTAATTCAGGAATGAGCCCAAATTGAATGAAGTCTTCTTCCTGAGCATATTGATAAAGATTTTTATATTTGTCTTCATCTTTACCCTCTTTACTCTCATCACGAAAACCAGCAATTACTAAATTGCCATGCTCATCAACCGATCCTGCTTTTCGTGAAAGGCGTTTCCTAATCAATTGCTCCAAATTATCTTGTGGTCTTTGAAATGATCCACCCAAAATGAACAGTATATTTTCCGTAGAAATCATATTGTCATTTTTCTTACCCTTACCTCTTTGTCTATCCATTAAGTCTTGTATTTGAGCTGATGGTGACATCGGGTTTTCGATGGATACAAATTTTCTTTCGATCATTTTGAGTATCGCTCGCTGAAAGCCCTCACGAGAAATATCATGAGACATCATTCCTTCTTTGGCTTTCTTGTCCAATTCGTCCACAAATATGATAGCTCCATGCTTACTAATGAATTCGGCCTGTTCCTGTTTGTTCGAACCAGGAGCCATATCTATGAGCTCCCTGATCATATCGTCGGCGCTCTTGCCAACATAACCAGCCTCTGTGTAATCGGTAGCGTCAACAATCAAAGTAGGAATTTCTAGTAAATCGCCAAGAACCTCTATACAGTATGTCTTACCGCTACCACTCGGACCAGCGATGAGTGTATTCTTCTTTCTGAACCTTCTTAAACCATGATCTTTATTCTTGAATAAGGCTTTAACCATAGCAAAGTGAAATGCAGCAGCAATCGCCACTCTCTTCTTATACTCCTCTTGTCCAATTACATATTTGTCTAAAAATGCTTTGATTTCGCGAGGGGTGAAAATCTGCACCGAAGGACTCTTTGTCTTGCTAAGACCCTCTTCGTCCATTTTGTCCTCTATTACTTGCCAAAAATAAGCCTCAGCATCATCAAATGCGCTGAGATAGAGGCGAGTGGCCCTTTCTTCGGACACTCCATAATCTTTCTTGATTTTATCTAAAGTTTCACGGGGTATAGAGACTTTCATAGTAGGTCATTCTAGCATATTGTGTAAATTTTTCTGCCCATGCTCCAAGCCAAACTACTTTTCGATCCAAAAAGTAACTTTTGAGCGTCAAAGATAATAATTTAGGAGTTCAATGTTTCTGGAAAGATCTTACCATTTTCATATTCTATAACTTCCAATGGGGCCTCAAAGTGAGACTCTAATAAAAAGCTAATTTCGATTCGATCTTGTTTGGAAAGTCTTGATTCTAAGCGATGCAATGCGCTTTTAACAGTCTTATTACGATGAAACCAAGCTAATGTGTACCAAAAATAAGCATTAGCAAGGCGTTCTTTCAAAAATCCACGCGAATCATAGGCCTGACCCAACATAGCCATGCACTGATTATCTTTTAAACGAGCACCTTTTCTTAGCCATTCAATAGCCACATTTTTCATAACCGGAGTTTGCCAAACTAAGTTTTTAGCTAAAACCAGATGAGACGGTATGTAACCTAACTGGGCCGCCTCCGCAAGTATATTACGAGCTTGAACAACAGTTAATCCTGGCCATTTACCTTGCAAAGCCAGCTTTCCTTTTGTATGTAAAGCAGGAGCATACTTTTGATTAGCTGCTCGTGAAATCCAATCCAGAGCAATTTGATTCAATTGGGAAGTAGTTCTCAATAAAAGTAATCCTAGATTGTACTGTGCACCCGGATCTCCATCATGTGCCCGAGAGGAGTAGAGTTTTTGATTAATTTTCCTCAAGTCTTCTCTTTGAATTTTATATTTTTCAAATGATAACTTACTTTGAGCCCCATAAACGGGTGAAAAAAACAAAGCAAATGCGCTTAAAAATAATAAAAACACTCTTCGAAAAAAAACTCTTTTGGTATGAAACACCACACTATGCTCCCTTTCAGCGAAAATCACAATATACTTAACCATGTTTGTATTATCTAGCTTTATTAGGACAAAAAATAATTAAATTTGTATCTTTTTGTTTGATGAGGGTCTGTGATGCACTATAAAAGAAGAAAAGAATTGATTCCTTTCTTTTCTACCGAAAAAGGAAAAAACTCCATTTTTTCAATAATACTGACACAGGTCTTCTCCCTAAACCTGTTATTGAAAGAATAAATGAGGCTCTTGTCACTTTCTCTAGCAAATCGAAAATTACATATCTCAAACGCCAACTTGCAAATATCCTCAAAAGTGATATTGAATCCATATTTTTTTCTCAGATATACATAGAGCTGTGGACAGTGTTCTGAAAGTTCTAAGCTTTCAAGGAAAAACTAATTACCTTTTAGACCCTTTTATTGATCGCTCAGTCTCTAATAAAATATATTTTTTTTACGAAAAACTTATTACAAACATAAAATTACTGCAATTATATCCAAATTTTAGAATTGATCCTGATAAATTGCACGAATGCTTAGATAGCGAGACATCGTGCATCATTTTAAATCAAGTTTGTGGTTTAAGGGGATTAGAGCAACCAATAAATCAGTTATATGAAACTGTCCTTCAAGTTAATGTAGAGTATAACACCGATATTCTATTAATTGTCGATGCCACATTAGGCGCAAAGCGATGTCAAACCATGCCAAGAAGCGACATATTGATTTTCAATCAATATGGAACAAAAAGCTTTTCCGGGTCCATAGCGTTTTTTATTGAAAGAGCTCGCCAAATATTGAGTAAAGAAAGCAATAATAGCCAGCAATCCATGGAAGAATTATTTATTCAAGAGCAACCTAGCTACCCTGAAATGGTTGCTATGGTAGAGAGCCAAAATTTTATAAAGGACTTAGATGATGGATTGTATATTAAAGATTTTAACCGGTTGGAACATTTACAACTATTAACCTCTAAGTTCTTTCATTCATTGAAAACCATTCCAGATTTACAGTTTTTCGGCATTAACAGTCAATGTCTCGAACACAATCGTGGCATTTTATGTTTCGCAGTTCCTGAAAAAAACCTCAGTAATATTTGTACGGAATTAGACAAAATGGCCGTATATATTGAATATAAGAGACTGGACGAATTGGGATATATTTCTGATATTAATTCACCGCAAAGTAATCTCGCAAAACTATTGAAGTATGATAGATGCATACGAGTAGGTATCGAATGGTACATCGACGAGAATGATATTAAGAACTTCATCACGCTTTTTAAACATTATCTTAAATAAAATTGACACGTACCCTGTTAAATTTTAAACTCCAAATCCTATGCAAGATGAAATTCTCTCTGAAGCTGAGTTAAATGACGAAATACCATTGACACCCAACGTCCGTAAACTAGCTATAGCTATCGCAATCTATGCTTTCGTGCTAACGGTAGGTACTACAATGTGTATCTGGTTTGTTGATTTTCGAGCCAAAGGCACTTTCTCCACTATTAGAGGAGAAAACATTACACAACAAAATCCTTAATTTTCCTCAGCTCATTCTTGAAGCTAAACAATTACTATTTGTTTAAATCTTTAACATGACGAGACAACTTGTTTTTCGAACTTTCGTAATCAATGCGAGAAACTACTGAAATGCTATATTGAATTAGCTCACCAACTCTGAAATAAAGACTTAGTGAGACGTTTCATTCGAAGATCACTTAATAATTCTAGTAATAGCAGAATTTTTACCACAAACTACACAGAAAAGGTTTCAGTTCACTTGCCCTATTGAATTGTTTATTCACTGGAAGTAAAAGATACTTTTTTGATTCATCAAGTGAGGCTCCATAAGAAGAACACAAACGAAAGTGTTTCTCATGAACTAGCTTAAAACCCTCAGATTCTTCTATATGCCCTGAAATAATAACCTTAGCCGGAGCTAACTTATTCATAGTTATTAAAAAGTTTTCTACTATCTGATAGTACTCTTCACCATACTGAAGTTCATTTTTATTCATAAATACTTCCCACAGAATTTTACCTTCGGCGGTCTCGAGTGTTCTTTCTCCAAAATCAGGATTCCAAAAATCTTTTTGATCCTGAAGCATACCAAACGACTTTTCAAAATCTAGCTCGTTATACCACTTCCAAGGAGAATTAATCTTGAAAAATAGATCCCATAATTCATTAGTTTTTCCAGCTAATGCCTTACTCGGGCCGGTATGATTAATTACCAAGCCTCCTTTTGTAAAAACAGCGAAAGGAAGATCGTGTAAAAATTGCCAATACCCAAAACGATCTTGTTGGAGCTGTTTCTCTAAATCTTCTGTGAAAGAATAATCCCTTTTTTTAAGATTCCAATGCATCACATGGGCTAACTCGTGATTTCCCATCAATAGGATAATATCTGAGTCTTTCTTGCAGAGATCAATAACCTTCTGAAGCATGGAAAAGGATTCATCATGATATCCTGTATAACCATGAATTAAATCTCCACATATCAAAAGATATTTACAATTGCCGGATTCTTTACATTCATAATAAAGCTTTAGAGTTCTTTCAAAATCGACAACATTTCCCTGCAAATCGGATACTACAAAAGCATAACCGTCACTCAACTGCAAAATTCGTCTGGTCATTTATCAGCTTTTTTCTCTGATAGATATATTACACTCGCGTAACTGTTCAAATTCAACCGAACCAGGCGCTGCTGTAAGAGGACAAGCCGAATTCTTATTCTTGGGAAACGCTATCGTATCTCGGATAGATGATAGACCCATTAATACACTTACAAAACGGTCCATCCCCAAAGCAATGCCACCATGGGGTGGAGCTCCGTAATCTAATGCTCTCAGAAAGAAGCCAAAGTTTTCCTGCACATAATCCTCAGGAATACCTAATTTTGAAAATACTTGTCTTTGAATCTGAGGATCATGAATACGTATACTTCCACTTCCAAGTTCTTGCCCATTTAGTACTAAATCATAAGCTCTTGAACTCGCTTTTAATAATAAGCTCCTATCTTCTTCAGCAAGAATTGCAGAGTCTGTCGGTGATGTGAATGGATGATGCATATAGGTTAATTTTTTAGATTCAGAATCCCAGTCAAAAAGTGGAAAATCGGTAACCCATGCAAACGCGAGTAAGTTAGAATTCTGAGAAGAAATCTGGAATCTATCTCGAATAGCAAGTCTAAGTTTGCCAATTATTTCCTTGAACTGGCGATCCGAAGGTCCTGCCATAAAAAATACTAATTCATCAGAAAAGCCCGCTAATTGTTCAGATACCGCCCGTACCTCATTATTTGACCAAAATTTGGCGATGGTCGACTCAAAACCACTAGATCTTAAGTGACCCCAGGCGGGCTCAGCTACACCCAACTTAGCTATCTCTGCACGAATCCACTCTATATCAGAACGAGTCGCTTTATACTCGGCTGGCAATACAATAGCTCTAACTATACCACCCTGATCAACAATTCCTCTAAAAACTTTGAACTCGGTGTTTTTAAATATATTTGTCAAGTCTTGTATGGGCAGTTCAAATGTTAAATCTGGTGAATCTGAACCATAAGTGTTCATTGCTTCTTCATAGCTGAGTCGCATAAAGGGTGACTTTACATCACAATTTAAATCCCATAGCGCAGACAAAACCAGTTTTTCCACTTCATCCATAACATCCTGTTCATTAACAAAAGACATTTCAAGATCCAACTGTGTAAACTCAGGCTGACGATTCGTTCTTTGGTCCTCATCTCGAAAACATCTAGCTATTTGAAAATAACGATCCATGCCTCCTATCATCAAAAGTTGTTTGAATAATTGCGGTGATTGCGGCAAAGCATAAAATTGGCCATGATGTGTTCTGCTAGGTACTAAAAAATCACGAGCACCCTCTGGAGTTGACTTAGATAATATGGGAGTTTCAACTTCTACAAAATGACGTTTTTTTAATGTAGATCTAAGAGCATGCATCAGAGCAGACCTCGCTCTTAATGACTTTTGAATCTCATCAGATCTGAGATCCAAATAACGATGATTTAATCGCTGTTCTTCACCTACCTGTTTATGATCCTGTGGTCTAAAAGGGACGGGTTCTGAGCTTCCTAAAACATCTATTTCGGTAGCCTCAAGTTCTACGTCTTTTGAATCTATCCAAGTGCGGTCTTTACCTTCCGGGCGAGGAACCACCAGTCCTTTTATACGAACACAGTATTCAATATGTACCATTTGAGCAATTTTAAATTGCTCTTTGCTCATACTATTAGGATCTAGAAGGACCTGTAGTCTTCCACTGGCATCGCGGAGGTGAAAAAAAAGCACTCCACCATGGTTTCGAATGGTTTCGACCCAGCCACAAAGTGTAACTGACTTACCTTCGAGACTTAATCCTATAGAACCTACAGTATGACTTCGATAACTGGTTTCAAGCATTCTTCACTCCCAGAATATTTTTGTAAGACGACATGATAACCAGCATGACCTGTAGAGGTCCAGAATTCGGACTTATAATCTATTTATGAGTACTTTTTTCAATTAATTCGCCAAGCTTGGGGAAAAAGATTTCTCAATCGAGATCCAGTTGCTTTAGCCCAACCCAGCCCCTGACCTTTGTAACAAATCAAAATGTAACCTTTTTGATCCTTCTCATTAACAAGTTCTTCACCTCGCAAATAACTTTGAACTAACTCATCATTTAATTCAATTACACCAATTGAAGAGGCACATAAATCCTCAGCCGTAAGACTGAGGGCCAGAGCCTGCGAAAATCTAAATTCAGACTTCTTAAAACCTTTTTTAAGTTCTCCCACCTCAAGTCCCTTGCGGCGATAACCAAGGTCTGGAAGGGTATTACTACACCAATACCATCGATTATTACTTTCTAATAACTGACCCTCATTATTCATCCATTGAAATTTTTCAACAGAGTTTATGAGCTCATTTAAAACTTCAGGTATTTTCTTTTTCCTCTGTCTTAATGATTTCAAATTAACAGGTTGTATATTTCCAATTTTGCGAAGATAAGCATAGTAATGGCCTTCTCCTAAGCCTTTATGGGGCCATATTTTTGTAGAATCGATCAGTTCTAGATCTCCCAATTTCAAAATCTTATCAACAACTTTCTCATTTTCGAAAATATTGAGAGTACATGTTGAATAAATTATATATCCACCTGGACTCAAACATCTTAGTGCATTCTTCAGAATTCTAAACTGCCGCCCAGCACATATCTCAATAGATTCTCTACTCCATTGCGCTATGGTATCAGGGTCTTTGCGGAACATACCTTCACCAGAACAGGGAGCATCTACCAAAATTAAATCAAAAATCTCAGGACATCTATCACCTATTTTCTCAATATCAAGACTTGTAATTGAGGACCGCCATGCTGACGCACGCTCTAGATTCTCCATGAGGACCTTGCATCGAGCGGAAATTATTTCGTTACTGATCAGACTTCCATCCGACGAAAGTAATTCCATCAACTGTAGACTTTTACCTCCAGGGGCCGCACACGCATCTAAAATACGAGAAAATTTCCTGTCAACCGCAATATTTTTACGAAATTCATCCACAGGTAACATTGCTGATCGTTCCTGACAGTAATATGAACCCGCTTGCCATAAGGGGTCTGAACGAACTTTCAACGTACTGGGAATTTCACATGCAATAGCTGAAAACCAATCAGGAACTACTTTACCATCTATTTTTCTGGCCCATCGCACTGGTTTTTCAGTCAAACTATTTACATACGCTCGGTATTCCGCCTGACCTAACTGCTTTAGAACATTTTTAAGAAATTCAGTGGGTAATTTGGATTCCACTGGATTATCTCAGACCGTTTCCGCCATTACCGCAGTTTTTTCGATGAAAAAATCACCCCATTTCTCTTTATCATATCCAAAAATTTTGTCGAGTACCAAAAATGGATTAGCGTTAGCTCCCCTTTGAGAACAAACTGATAAATCAAGACTAAGTTTGCCAGAGTCCATATTGGCAGATCTAACCGCTTTACTAAGATCAATTTCTTTGTCACGATGCTCAACAATAAAACTTTCTTTGCTAAGAAAATCAGCCAATATCTCTTCAAAATGTGTAACACTTCCATCAAGGTTCATTTCATATCTTGCCAGCGGAAACAATGAACTTAAACTTTTTTTACTTGGCTCTAGAGCTTCAAAACTAAGAACATTAACTCCCTCTGGTAAATACTGATTAAGCTCATTAACATGCGCTTGATCAATCGAGCCTATCAACCACAAGTCTAAAAGTTCTGAACGAGAGGAAATTCCAAGTGGTAACACTGGTCCAAATTGCATAATAGGTCTCGGATTAAATCCTTTGCTCAACAAAACCGGAAAGTCGCAAGCTTTTATACCTAATTGAAATAAGCGAATCATATCGCTATGTGCTAAAAAGCGGGAAACCCCTGCCTTTGTATAAATAAAGCGATAACGCGTAGCATCAGCACGGGTTTGCTCCATTCTAAAAACTTTTTTCTCTTCATTTCCCCACTCATCTCTACGACGCTGCATTTCTTCTGGAGACGGCGGCTCATGCTTGAGCCTAATATCATCCTTGGGAGTGGGTATACCGCAATAGTGACAATCTCCCCAGCGACAGTCTGTAGTTGTCTGCTTGTGTTCACGAAAAGCTTTCTTGCGTTCGAAAGTCAGATATTTCTTCTTAATTTTCACGTCAATATGATCCCACGGAAGAGCTGCTTTGATATCTTTTTCAGCTGTCCAGTAATCGATATCAACACCTCCATCACGTAAAGACTGCATAATTCCTTTATAGTCAAATGTTTCAGACCATCCTTCAAATCGATGACCATCTAAAAATGCCTGATAAAGACCCTTTGAAACACTACGATTACCCTTGGAAATAACAGCTTCAAAATGAGAAAGGTAAGCAGGCTGAAACTTGAAATGAACAATCCGTGAGGAAACCTTATCTCGAACATATTGCATTCGATTACCTATTTCCTCTACTCCCATAAAACTGTCCCATTGAAATGGTGTATGAGCTTTTGGCACAAAAGGCCCGAAACTTACATTTACTCGCTTTCTACCACCAAACTCCTTAGCTATTTTTTCAATGGCCTGAATTAATTCAATGGTCTCATCTAGGTCTTCCCAAGTTTCAGAAGGCAGCCCCACCATAAAATATAACTTGATAACGCTCCACCCCTTTTCAAAAGCCATTCGAACAGCAGCAAGAAGTTCTTCATTAGTAATGTTCTTATTAATAACTCGACGTAAACGTACGGATCCTGCTTCTGGTGCAAAAGTAAAACCGGAATGCTTTATCTGTCTCACACTATCTGCCACTTCTACACTCATGCGATCAGCCCTCAGAGATGGCAAAGAAATAGCCACATGTTTCGGGGTGGTTACTTTAGAAACCTCTCGCACCATATTACCCACATCGCTATAATCGGCTGTAGATAGTGACACAAGACCTACTTCTTCATACCCTGTCTCTTTTAGGCCTTCTTTAGTCAATTCCACAATAGCATCAGTAGGCAGCTCTCGTATGGGCCTGTAAATATAACCTGCCTGACAGAATCTACAAGATTGAGTGCAGCCTCTAACCACTTCTACCACGTGCCGGTCTTGCACAGCCGCAGTTTGTGGTATTACAGGATTACTTGGGTAGTATTCTACTTTAAGCTCCTCTACCCATCTTCGAACTACCTGTTCAGGCACTTCATCTGTAGTGCGCTCTACTCCTTGATAAATGCCTTGATCATCAAATTTTTCTTTATACAGAGCCGGCACATACCACCCTGGGATATTAGCAATTCCAACCAGAATTCGATCACGGCTTAAACCTTTTTGCTTAGCCAACCTATAATAATCCGCTAATTCTACGAAAGCTTCTTCCCCATCACCTATTAGAAAAGCATCAACAAAATCCGCACAAGGCTCAGGGTTACTGGTCACAGGGCCCCCAGCTAAAACGATCGGATCGTTTTCGGTTCGTTCTACGGAGAAAAGCGGGATGTTCGACAAATCCATTATGTTAAGCATGTTGGTAAAAGTGAGTTCTGATTGAAGCGAAAAACCTACGAAATCAAATTGATTTAATGGAGTACCAGTTTCCATACTAAGTAAACTCTGTTTTCTCAAACGTAATTGCTCTTCCATATCACCCCAAGGGGCAAAACATCTTTCCGCCGCCACATAGTCTTTCTGGTTCAAAAGGTGATAAAGAATTTTAAGTCCAAGATGCGACATTCCTAATTCATAAACTTCCGGAAAACATAAAAGAATACTGACATCTATATTAGACAAATCTTTACGAATGACATTTTTTTCTATACTGATATAACGAGCTGGCTTGTTCACCAAGTGCAGAAAAGGCTCGTAGGGACTGTTATTTGTGTATGTATTACTCATTCCTTGACTCCTGTCTAGGTTTATTGTGTCCTCATAAACAACTTGCTAAGATTTCATGATTAAATCATCGATTCAAACCGAAAGCGAGAACCAAAGATTATATTACATCTTTTATATTGCACTACCGTGGAGTATTAATTTGAGAGCGGGCATTATTAAAATTTTCAAAATACTATTGTTTTCTATAATTTTTGTATGCTTCGATCAAAACAATTACGCACAAGCAGTAAACACTATAACCGCTAATCTAAAAAAAAGTTCTTTAAATCAAAGTGGCCTAAGCACTGTTGTACCTGCCTCTAATAAAAAACCAATATTATATTATTTTTCTTCTCCTGGATGTCCCGCTTGCTATGCTATGGATCCAGTTGTTAAAAAGGCTAAATTACATTATAAAAATAAGATTGATACAAAAGTATTTTTGGGTAATTCCAAACAGCGATTGAAGCTTCTTCGGCGTTACACCAGAAATGTTGATGTAAGATATGTCCCATTCACAATACTTGCTGATGTGGACGGAAGGTTACTATCATATTCAAAAGGCTATACACCTAGAGAAATATTATTCAAACAAATCGATGAAGGTTTGGAAAAACAAAGCCGTTTGCCAAATTTTGAAATTTCCGAAATGATGTTCGTTTGTCACTATGATTACGATATCTGTCCAAAACTAGAAAAAGAATTAAAATCTTGGATCACTTCCAAAAAAACAAGTCAAATTAAGTTAAATAAAGTAGATATTCGGAGTATTCAAAAACCCGAAGATATGAAAAAATTTAACTCACATCTTGAAAAAATGAAATACTTATACGGCTTGGATCATATACCTGCAGTAATTGGACTAACAAAAGACAGTGAAGTTATAGGAATCTTACAAACAGTTTTTTCACAGAATTCTTTGGAAGCAGAATTCAAAGGTCAATATTAACAATAAATATAAGAGCATAGCTGCTCATGAGCATTAAATGGGCCTCAATTGCGGTCGATGGAATTTTTAGAAACCATTACGACTATGAAATATAACTGCGCAAATCAACGGCTGCGGCGTTCGGCTGCAATGTTAACCATACTAATTGGAATTAGTTTTCAATTTGGTTGTAGTTCACGATCAGAAAAACACCTGAGAGAAGACAAAGTTTTTAATAGATTTCTGCAAGAGATAAAAAAAACCCCTAAACCTGCACTTCAGAAACTTAGTGACATATTCAAAGAAAAACCGAATTTAGAAATTTTAGGGAATGTTGAACAAGAGTTTTTTGATACCTACACCACTTTCACCATTGCTGGCAGCAAAACAAATATGAGATCCAAAAAAATTGATGGGCTTAATTTCAAAAATAATAAATACATGGGTGAAATCAAATATAATCAAGTAAAAGATATCAAGGAATTCAGAAAAGAGCTGATACTTAATAACGCCAAGGCAACAGCAGATTTCAACTTATTATTATGTGACGATTTTTTGCCTTTACTGCCTAAGGAGATGAATCTTCTAAATCAAGATTTATCCCACGGTATTTTAATGGATAAGCGAATGTCTCTTAATCGCTTTTCTGAAAATAGAGCTCGCTTAGAATCACCTATCTCCACGTCTAATAATCAATTTCTTAAGTCTACATTTTTTTTCAGTCCTATGGGATATACAAAAAACAAAGAATCTAGAAGAAGAATAGGTAATAAGAAAACTAATCTTGATAATTGGACAGAAACGGCACCTGTAATCCCAATTTCAGTACAACGTCTAGTAATTGCATACAATCAGGTGGCATGGGAATCCTATCATCATCTTCGTCGTTTAGAAAAGCCAGTTGAAGGTGAATTGAGTAGCCCCATGGAGCCTCCGGTTATTGAGGAACTGCATTTCAACGATTTCATTGAATATCTAGAACGTTGGGATATGAGAATGCTTTATCCTGACCCAGAGTCTTCAGATCCGAAAGTGCGTAATCTAGGAATAGCTTTCATTTGTCAATTAATGAGCTGGATCGAAAATCGTTACTATCAAATATTTTTAACTAATCCTGAAAGCCCATTGATTGTGGACGCAGTGCGCAGTATTAAAAAGTTCTTGTCGGCCAAAAGAGCTGTCTTATTACCATCAAATAGTTTAGATCAAATGCTGCAAGCAGCACTTAGTGAAAATATATTGGATAGTCCTCCCTCCAATTTTAAATTTCCCAATTTTTTAGAAGTTAAGGATCTTCCCGAAAAATTTAAGTTGGATGAGGTAGAAAACCGTATGACTTTTGCCTACATTCCTGAAACCGTATTTGTAGAAGCTATGGCAAAGTACAATTTTCAAACCCTAAATAATGAAGTCCTTACCGAATATAGAAAGCGTAAAGACGAAAAACAACGCTTAAAAGAATTAAAAAAACTTCGTAAAAAGAGGCGAAGAGAAAGACGGAAGAAAAAAAACGCAGGCAGCACTTCAAAAGCAAGCGATGAAAGTACTACAGAAAAGAAGCTTCAAAAAGATACTATCCAAGCAAAAGTAGAAATTTCACTTAATAGCTCGATGCTAGCGATATTCCAGTTAAAAGAGCATATAGGCTTGCGAGAATATGTAGCTATTCCAAATAATGGTTTGAAGAAAAAAGAAGCTCTTAGTTTCGCTGTATCACTTCTTCAAAAAAATATACAAAATGCTATTAGTCGTAACTTGTTAAATAAAAAAGGTGGCTTAAAGTTAACGAAAGCTCGTCGACCTATACGTATGGATACCCAACCAGTTGTATGGATACCAAAGGAATTTTTAAGGCCAAAAACTGGAAAAGGGTTTAAACCTCCGAGAGAATTTTTTGAAACATCTGTTTACAATACACAAAGTGAAGCACAGAAAACTTTTATCCCTGTTCTAAATTATTATTATCAGCGAGCTATTATGGCTCTGTGGTCAAAAAAGAGATTCTAAGGATTTATTATGTCAGATATAAAGTTTGTCAATATGGATATAGAGTTTGGAAATCAAAGGGTTTCAAACTTTGTAGCTTCAATGATGAGTGGACAATCGATCACTATAGTAGGTGACAAAAATTCCGGTCGGGATACACTCATTCAAGGCATACTTGGTTTCGCACCGTTAACGGCAGGTAGTATTTTAGCTAATGAGGAACCTATTCATACCTTACCAACTAATCAACGAAAAATTGTTAAAATTGGAAGTGATTGGGGACTTTTTCCACATCTCAGTATAGAAGACAATGTAAGTTTTGGATTACGATTTCGAAAACTTAATAAAAGTGAAATCAGCGAACAAAAAGAAACTACACTGAAAGTTTTCAGCTTGTTAGATAAATCTAAGCAATTTTGTGCTCAATTAAAAGATATTGATAAATTCAAAGTAGCTTTGGCTAGAGCAGCTGCAATAGAACCACATCTAATAATACTGGACGACCCTTTTCAAGCTTTCGATGTCAATACGCGTTTGGATTATCTAAAAACTGTCTCTGAATTACAACGTAAAGCTGGTCTGACTTTACTATTCTCTACAAACTCTCCAACCGACTACATGGGAATATCAAATAAGACTGCTGTCTTGGCTAACGGTTACCTTGAACAATATGATGATACTCAAAAGGTATACGAAAACCCATCAAGCGTTTTATCCGCTAAGGCAACGGGCGAGATCAATTGCGTCAAAGCTCAAGTTGTTATGGGTGGAGATTTCACTATGTTTTCTAGCAAACTTGGAGGTTTAAATCTACGAGTAAGCAAAAAATTAAGAGTTGAATCTGAAGTTTCTGTAATGATACGTCCAGAATATACACGCATCGTTCCATTAGGTGAAACTGAAGATGCTCGAAATGTTTTTTCAGCCAAAATTAAAAGCATTCAGTTTATGAGTGGCTTTAGATATGTAATTTTAAAAACTGAGGATGACGAACCCTTTTTATCGATTCAAAATATGGATCAATCATTTGATATCGATGATGACGTGGATGTCATACTTACAAGGGACATCTACCCTATTATGACGCGCTAAATAAATGATTTTTAGACTATTTTACAAACTAAGTTTTCTAGGTCGCTTTGCAGCAGATGTTGTATTAGCCGTTTTTCTGGTATTTCTTTTATTTCCAATTCTTCCCGCTACTGGAATGATAAACCATCCCTCTGGCTCAACGACATTTATACCCAAGTACTTTATCGCATTGATATCAAAACCTATTATAAATGATATTGCATTCGCTTTAGGTATCTCATTTTTTCTAGCTTTATCATTAATTATACTGGGATTAATAGTCGGATATTTTAGTTTTCGATCATTCACTGGTAAATTTACTTTACTTGGTCTGGTGTCATTTTTTTTATTATTACCTGATTCTATATCCTTTCTTTTAGGTATACCCTTCTTAGCCATTTTTTCTAAAAAGAATTTATATTTATTAACCTATGGCAGTTGTTTTAGTTGGGGTTTCGCTGCCGCTTTATTAGGAGCATACTCCTTTCTTCATGGAATCCGTAAATCTGAAATCGAAACTCTTCACATGCTTGGTGGGAATCACCAACAAATTCTCACAAACTACATATTTCCTAGGGCAATTCCCTACATTATATATGGCAGTCTGAGTTTGGGGTGCATTTTATCCCTCCAAGGTCTTTATACATTTCAACATGCCGGTGGTAGAAAATCTCTTTTAATATATCACTTAACTCGTCCACAGGAATTCTTTAACGACCCCGGTCCGGGAGGTGCTGTTTATCTAGTTCTTTTTTGTCTAGCTATTGGAGGTGCAATGGTCGCGACAAGATATTCTTCTGTTGAAGTCAAATTAGCAGATGCACTAAATAATACCGGTTACCTTAAAAAAGTTCGAAGGCGTACACCTAAGAAAAAATCAAAGCACAAAATTCAAAAAAAACAGAAAAAAATTAAACTACAAGAAACTGTCGCAAATCAAAAAAGCGAAGAAAAAAAGATTGCTCCAGCAGAGGATGTGGATCTCGAAAAAGATCAAACGAAGGATAGCAAATGATTGTTGGCTGTCCTCAATGCAATCGTCGATATCGTTTAGGTGAAGAGTATATTGGTAAATATATTCGTTGTATTTGCTCAGCAGTTCTAAAGGTAAGCAGCAGTACAGTTCATTCTGCGTCGAAAAACAATGACCTATCATCTAAATCAACACCTTCAAGCAGCCCTAGCTCTCCATCTAATGAGCCATTAAAATATGGTATTTCAATCATGGATAGTGTTATTTTCCCAGATTTCACTAATCTAATTGATCTTTCAAAGTTCACATCGGATGAAGAAGATTTGCCCGAAATTGAGCAAGAATTACCAAGTTTTGATGAGGACAATTTTGATGATCAAGATACCCAGGCACGTCAGTCAAGTCTTAAAAGTTTAGATATCTCTGGTCCCGAAAAGTTAGACCCTAGGATACCGTCTGCCTTAAAAGCCTTAAATAAATCACAAGATCCAAAGTTCATAGTTAACATGCTTTATCTCTTATTAGAAGTAAAACATTTTGAAGTCGAAGATACTGTTAAAAAATTTACAAATAATCCTAACCCTCTTGCAGCATACTTTGCCCAAAAAATCTTGGCCGACTTGGACAAGATGCGTGTTAATAAAAATCAACAAACAGAAACAGTTACTGCTTATGATCGAAAAAAATTGTTCGGCAATCTTTTTCAAGGTTCAGAGCAGACCAAAATCCAGGCTATTGAAAGCGCAGTCAACAATATTGAATATGGAGCGGTACCTTATCTTTTGTGTCAATTATTAATTGAGAAAAATGTAAATGTAATTCAGGTAATGTTATCTAGGGTTAGCTTGCTAGCAGGACAACTTGAAATAGAATTTTTCGCACAATTTATACGACACAAAAACCAAAACATAAAATATGCTGCTATTGAAGCACTAGGGGGGATTGGCGGTGAAAAGGTAATCGCTTTGCTCATACCTAGTCTAGTAGATACAGATAACAATGTCGTTTCTGCTGTAAAAGTAGCACTGGGTACTGCAGATCAAGATGAAATCGCTCGCCAAATTAGAATATATCTTCGTAATAATGAAGTTGATGACATGCAGGGTTACATCCAAATTCTTCAAGGCTGCCGTTCTAAAGAAGGATTCAAAGGTTTAGTATGGATGTTTGATGATCAAAATGTTAGGCAAACCGCATTTCAAATAGCTAAAGAATTCGATCTCTCAGATGAGGATAAAACACAAGTCATCGAAGAATATTTATTAGTAAGCTTTGACGATACTCCATTTACTAATGATGTTATCGAATATCTCGAACTTATAAACACTACGTATGATCGGGCTCGATTGATTTCAGTGAATGTTTTTGATGATTCCTACATCGAATTAGTTAAATTGAGCCCACTATTTGAAAAAGATTTTAGAAAAGATGATGATGGAGCTTCTGACTGGGCTGAAGAAGAGGTTATCAATATACCCATCTTTAATATTATAGAAATTCTGAAAGCTCCAATAGAAAGAATTAAAAAAGAAACTCTATATTTTAAAGACTTTTCAAAGTCTAAATTAGGTACACCAATCGTATCACTCCAAGTTCTACTTTATTCTAGTCTCGGTTTCATGTTGTTTTTAACTTTTTTGAAAGGCATGGGCACGAATAAACGTGGATTTCCAACACAAATAATACCATCAAAAATGAAGACCGATTATGGTTCAATGATTTTTGCTGATCCAGCCTTTGGACCTGCAGTAAACACCCTTTTGATCGCCGCATTTTTATCTATACTTGGAGCTTGGGTTTTTGGATCATTTCTAGCTATTGCACAACTAAAGAAAGGTAGCAGATATATAAGGTTTTTACCCATGTTTCCACTCTTAATAACTCCTATTATTATAGGATATACATTAGGTGCGATTCAAAATACATTCCCGGGTGAAATACTAATTCAGACTTTGTTGGCTATAGGATTCCTATTCCCATGTATCAGTATTTTCTATCTTATTTACACGAGATTTTTTCAACTTGTCCCTGATAGCCAATTAGAAGTTGCAAAACTCTTAGGCGCACCAGACGATGTGGCTCATGCAACTGTTTACAGTCCTTTCTATTTAGTGGGAACCGTATTTTCTATTCTCCTTTGTATCCTCTACATTTTTTCATCTCATGCTATGGGATTTTTCATTAAGTCAGAGGAAGTATTAGGCTTTATCGTTATGAATAAATTGGAATTTCCTGAAGGTTACTTAATGATGGGTGCATATGCATTTCCATTTTTAATAGCTACATTAATCATAGTAATGGCAATTGAAGTTTTTGTACCAATAGCATGCTTATTCCCTATGGGAATTGCCAGGCCAATAAATCATCCAGAATATAGTAAAATGAGCGAATGGTTAGCCTTAATAGGTTCTATATTCTATAGTCCATCTTGCTATCGTCGTCACAAAGGATCTTCCAAAGAAGAAGAAGTCGTCGAGGAAGAGATTACTGAAGAAAAATCTGAAGCAGTTGAAGAAGTTAAACCAATAGAGGAATCTAAACCTACTGTAAGCAATGTAGATGATGATGAAGACGAAGTATTTGATGATTAAATATCATGGTAACAATGAAAATCGAAAAAACACCTGATGAACAATTACTTCAAACTATAGATTTGATCTGTGACTTCCATGGAAAATATGCTCCCGGTGCAGTAATTGGAGCCTATATGGTACAACTAGCACAAGAAAAGCTACAACCGTTAACAGGAAAGCTTAATGCAATCGCAGAATCTACAGTATGTCTAGCTGATGCTATACAAATAATGACAGGATGTACAATTGGTAATAAGTATTTATGGCTGATGAATTACGGTCGTTATGCCCTTTGCCTGTATGATAGAGAAACTAAAGAAGGAGTTCGAGTTTGGGTTGACTATAACAAAATAGACCCGATCAAAACTCCAACATTAAAGAAATTTTTTGACGGCACTCGAACTTATGAAACCATCGATCGTCCCACACAACAACAAATGGTTAATCAAGAGTTTTTCACCGTTAATCGCGCTATTTTAGATTGGAAAAAAGTCTGGGTAAACCTCCCGACCAAAGGACCTCTTCCTAATACAGCTTTTTGTAACATTTGTAATGAATATTACAAAAGCTTCCTACAACCACCTCGATGTAAATGTATAAGTGAAAACCTATACAGTGAAGCTCCCAACCAGGAGTAATGTGAAATATTGGATAATTAAAATAATACTACTTCTTCTAATTGGAACAGAGCAGCTAGTTTTAGCAAACCAAGATCCACTAGTATTATCCCAATTTATCATTCGACAAGCTGAAAAAGAAAACAAGCTGATTTTCTTATATGTTGGCTCAGATGTATGCCTAGAGTCACGAAGTTTTCTAAGTGAAATCGTGAATGATAAGGAGTATTATCAATTTATTAAAAATAACTTTATAGTCTCTATACTCGACTACGATAAAAATCCGTCTCTAGCACTGCGTTATTCATTGCCAACAATACCTGGTTTTTTAATCATTGATTCTATTGGAAACACTTTCTTTGGAACAACTCGACCCCAAAAGCAAGCGGTCTTGCCCATTCTTCAGTTGATAGTCGATAAGTTTACAAATGATCGCAATGGACTTCTGGAAGACTTACAGCAATTTAAGGATGAAACCAGCTTTAGTTTACCAAACACTGTTCAAGATATTATTGATTCCACAATGAATGTACCTAATCATATTAGCCTAGACCTCGGCCGCTACATTCTATCCTTATCTCCCGAAAATGAACACTTTCAGGATTATGTTGCACAATTTTTGGAATGGATTAAAAGCGAGAACTTTGACTATGTGGAAGGTTCATTTTTCATGCCTCGTGGATTTAGTACCTATCATGGAGAAAGTAAATATTCTTTTTTTAATTTTAAACTGCAAGAAATGCTACTAGATTTCTATTCCAAGACAAATAACCCTAAATTCAAATATGCTTTTTTGAAAAGTATGAAATACCTAAAGCGGGATTTGTTTATAGATGAACGAGTTAGTTATTCAACGGGTTATGCCAGTAAAAAATATTTTAAGATGAATCTTAAGCAGCGACTACAATATTATCCTCCATCACCACGTCGTTCCGACCTTGCACTATCTCAAATAGTCTATTTGAAAATCATGTATAAGGTTTCTATTTTATTGAGCAAAAAGCGACTATTTGAAGAGGAAGTCTCATTTCTTAGTGATCATTTAAACCGAAGACTTTCTTTGTTTTCTCAAATTGTGGAAAAATATAAACGAGACGATGGTCTTATGTACTTTACATCTCAAAAATATTTTACTAACTTTGAAACTCAAGTGGAATTTTTCGCCCTGTTACAACTAATGGAAAAAACCGAAAATGTTAATCCAGGTATTTTTCTGCGTAAAATGGAAAATCTTTACAAATCTTTCGTTAAAGCTTTCTTTGATAGAGAAGTTAAAATGTTTAGTGACATACCGCTAGAGAGTTTCACGATGAATAAAGACCTTTACCAGTACAAGCTATATTTCACTAGAGAACATGCAAGATTACTTTTATTTCTAGACTTTCTTTATGATAAAACTAAGAAACCGGTATATAAAAAACAAAAAGTTACACTTATAAATAGTATAAATAAGCAAAACGAAAAGTTTCCAGAACGTTTTTATTGGTTAAACTGGTATCAAAATTTGGCAAATAAACAATGAATCTTAAATTACTAAAATTAGGAGCTTTGAATCTGCTAGTCTTTAGCTTCTTTTTTTCAGGATGTAAATTTCAAGCTAAAACTGAGCCCAGAGATGTTTTTGAAAACTTTATAGAAGCTATATACAAGAAAGATGAAAAGTATATTTTAAGTTTTATTCATCCTGCCTCTCGCAGCGTATTCAGTTCCGAACTTGGGAAACAAATTCAGTGGTATGACAGTTTAAAGCGTAATACCGAACTTTCTAAACCTAAATTTTTAAAATTAGATTGGATAAAAAGAGGTAGTTTAGTGAAGGTCGTATATACCCACTCTGGAGATTATGAAGACTATCTTCCTATGATTCTACAAGAAAATAAATGGTGGATTGACTTCGGAAATCATCAGAAAATGCCCACCGTTTTCCAAAACATTCCAAGATTTATTCCCGGTAAATAATTCATTTTTAGATATTCTAAAAATAGAATTTTTACAGTTGATTCAATGCATTAAATTAGTCTATAAAAATTAAATCTACTTACACTAGGTTTAATCAAAATAACTCTGTGGGATACTATCAAATAATTCCTTAGGGAATCATGAACCCAATAGGTTTGAAACTTACAATTCGATTAGAAGTATGTGGCAACTCCGAATACGAGTCCATTCTGATCTACTTGTCGACTGCGTCGATTTCGGTCTCGATATTCCCAGTGATGCTCTAAACGATATACAATCTGTTCAGATGGTCTATAGCTAAATCCGAAAACACTTTCAAGCATATCGTATTCGTTTTGAAAATCTGTTGCCGTATCTACTTTTCCAAAACGAGCTATAGCTCTAGCCCTATCTTCTTCATCTATACTGTACTCAAATTGGGAGTACCAACCAAAAAAATCATAACCACTAGAATTTGTATTTACTTTAGTTATGTTTCGATTGACGAAGCCAAAATCAAATTCCCCAAACCAATGCAGCCGATCGAAAAGTTTAGTTGAATAATCAAATGCCCATAAATTCAAGTGACGCTTACCACGGAAACGCGGGGTTGCTGGTGGAAAAGCTGAAGTGTATGAACCAACATCAGCTCTGTAAAAAGATGCTCCCACTTCAGTATTACTACTAATTTGCATATGAACTCTAGAAGTGAATGCTTTATTATTTTTATCAATCTCGAAACTAGCAAGCCCATTGCCTTGCAAACTAACTAGACCAGCTAAATTATGAAGACTGTCTTGATGATCTGATAAACCATTCATTGCATAAACTTCGTAACTGAAATCATAACCTAACCAATCCCAAGAGCCAAAAAATCCTGCACCTGCATCGAACCAAGGTATAGGTACTATATACTGATTTACCAATGGAGCACGATTCAGATTACGAAGTGGGCTATCATACAATTGATTATACCTTCCCACTGGAACTCCAATAATTCCCGTCCGCATAGCAAAATTATCTGTAAAATGATAATCCAGATATGCTTCTGATAATTGTACTTCTGACTCGTCAATTTGTAATCTACTAGTAAAATCAATTCTATGATTTATTTGACTATCCCACTGTAAAACGAAACGAGAATTACTAAATTGACCTGGTTTGGATTGGCCCATCAAATGTCTCTTATCATATTGAAAATCAAAGAACCCTGAAATATTCAGAGGTCCGTGCCAGCTACCAACCACCTGCTGATCCATAACATCTATTTTATTGCTTAAATGCTCATATCGTTCATCGAGACTACGTATTCTGGAGTCAAATTGTAGATTATTCGCTACTACCAATGATTTATTATCCGAATTTGACTTATTACTAATCTTTTCCTTGGATGGCCTATGATCAAAAGGACTATCGTCCATGACAGATTTCTTTACTGGAAACGTGGGCTTTTGAGATAAATCCACAGCACGGGGGAAGCTTCGAATAGCGGGTCGATGAAAACCAACTACAGGTTGAGTTTGTAAATCATTCATCAAGCCGTGAAGTCTACGCATAATTGCACGATTCTCAAGAGATTGATCTAGTTTTTCATCGAATAAAGTAGTCACACTTTTTCGAGCCGACTCAAGCCGTTGTAATTCTGCAGTATTACGATTTTTACGAAATTTATTACTGGATTCCTGATAAAGTTGGCGACTAATGCCTCTTAAGCGGAGCATTAACTGGGAATTTTCGGTCGCAGAGTATAGGCCTATTAGGCTTAAAAAAAGTAGTGTGTGCGTGGCACGCTTTAACATGAAATCTGCAGTTTCGGTTTAATTTATTGAAATTTCTTTTTGAGCTCATATTTTCTTCGGAATTTTCTCCTTCAAATTCCATACAAAATAATGATAAATACTGGCATCTCGAGCATTAGTTGAAGAATACTCTTGCTCTAGACAATTATTTTGTATGACAAAGTAGCTTATATACTAACTAATTATGGTCATATAACCCGCATTCAGAGCGGAAAATGACATGAGCAACTTCTAAATTTTTGTGTTAAAAATTAAGCTTCTAGATAAAGCTCAGGTATATCATTATTTTGTATAAATTTTTGAAATTCAGGCCACTAATCTTTGTTGATGAATTATTATTAGTGAAATATGAGCTCTAAAAGATTTGAATACGGAGATTTAGAAGGGCTGCGAGTAGGTCGTTTTCCAGGAAGGATAAATACCACATGCATTCTTTATAGGTTTGAAAATACCCTCATTGATACTGGTCCTCCAAACCAATGGCGCGAAGTAGAAAAATTCATACTTGAAAAGGATGTCAAACAGATTTGCATAACTCATCATCATGAAGATCATTGCGGAAATTCAACACAAATAAAGAAAACTACTAATGCTAAATTATATGCTCACGAAAATGGTTGCGAACTATTAAAAAATGGTTGGTACATGGAGCCCTACCGGCATATTATTTGGGGTCGACCTCAAAAAATGGAAGCTCAGCCAGCTCCCCCAATAATTAAAATAAATAAAAGTATGCATCTTGAATGTATCAATACTCCAGGTCATTCTGATGATTCTTTGTGTTACCTTGAGCCAAATAGAGGCTGGCTATTTACTGGGGATGTATACATAACTAGTAGGCCGCATTCACTTAGGGAAGACGAAAACCCTCATGATCAAATTAATAGTCTTAAATTTTTACTAAGCCATAATTTTGAAACGCTATTTTGCGCGCACAGAGGAGTGGTTAAATTAGGTAAACAAGCTATTCAAAGAAAACATGACTATCTTCAAGAGTTGCGTGACGAAGTGTTTCACTTGCACTCATTAGGACTATCGGAAAAAGAGATACGTTACAAACTGCTGGGTAGAGAAACTTTGGTAAGTCTCTTAACTTTATTCAACTTCTGTAAACAAAATTTTGTCAAAAATTTTATTCACTTTAATCCCAGTGAAGATCAGACTGCTAAATAACTTTCTTTCACACCAGCACGAGGTCGAATTACTTCATAAACATTAATTGGCTCTTGTATGCCTTTGACGGTAACGGGCTCCCAAGCTTCTACTTCAAAAAAACTCTCCAGACCTTTAAGCGTTGATTCGTGAACTAGTAATCCGTCCAATGGTGCTCGCCCTTCCACTCTGCTGGCTAAGTTAACTACATCCCCGTAAACATCCTTCTCTTTTACATATACTTCACCCGTGGCAA